>CAYMRH010000060.1:0-5152 GCA_964392785.1 uncultured Brevinematales bacterium | reverse complement strand
GACATCGGCTACATCCGGATCCAGAACTTCGCGCGCACGACGACCGAGGAGCTGTCCCCGGCCCGGGCTTGGGCGATTTTTTCGTCGATCTCGCGGGCCCGGCGCTGGCGGAGAGCCCGCTCTTCCTCTTCCTCGTAATCCACCACGCGCCCGCCGGCCTGGACGAATTTCTCGAACATCTCTTTTTTCTTGGCTTCGTCCAGCACGTCCAGCTTCAGCTTCTGTCGGATTTTATCAATCTTGTTTTTGGGCATCCAGCGTTCCTATCCAGTCAAAAAAAGTCCCGCCCGGCTGTTCCACGATCCGGAAAAAGCGGTCCTCCACCGGAAAATCCTCCACCTCGAAACCGACGATGTCGAACAGGATTTCATCCGGTTCCTTCCGGATCCGGATCCGGCGGGGCGTTCCGTCGTCGCTCCGCTTGAGCACGTCCAGCCTGATCAGGCGGTCATGATACAGGAATAGTATATATTTTATGCGGCCGTTTTCAAGAAAAAAGTCGGTCAATTTCTCGTCCTCGGGCAGCCGGCCGCCGTCCACGGTCCGGAACAGATCGAACACGTACTCCGTCAGGACCCGGGAAAAATCCGGATCGAACCTCCGGTGCACGACGGACCGGGACGGGATCACGACCCGGTTCAAACCGTCCGCGGCGCAGACATAATCGAACAGGTGCCTGTTCAGCAGATTGTCGCTGACCCGCATCTTAAACAGGGCGCCGCGCACGATCACGGTATTCCCGTTCAGCCTCCAGGTCTGGCTCCCGGTTTTCAGGAAAATGAATGAATGAAAGGCGATGCGGTCTTCCGTGCGGCGGACAAACTCCCTCTTCGAACAGGACACGGACGGCCCGCACGCCAGAACGGACAGGACCAGAACCGCCGTCGCGGACCGGATGGGCGGGCGCATCCCGGTCACCCCGCCACGGACACTTTGTCGAACAGGATATGCGGGGCGTAGAACCCGCCTTTTTTATGGACCCGGTTCTCCACCGCGCGGATGTTCTTCAGCAGATCGTAAACGTTCCCGGCGATCATGGCGTTCTTGACCCGGCCGGCCACTTTGCCTTTTTCGATCAGGTAACCCAGTTCGATATTCACGGAAAAATCCCCGGCCAGGAGATTGGACATCCCGCCGCCCAAAAACTCGAACACGATCAGGCCGTAATCCACCGACGCGATCATGTCGTCCAGCGACGGCCCCGCGGGGTCCGCGGCGATCACGGTATTGGAAAAAGACGGGGCCGGCAGGGAGGAAACGCCGCGGCCGGCGTGGCCGGTGCTGGCATGCCCGGTGCGGGAACCGTACGTCAAATCGAAAATGAAATTCCGGAACACGCCCCGTTCCACCACCGGCAGTCTGGCGGGCGGAACGCCCTCGTCGTCGAACGGATAGGAACCCAGGCCGCCGGGCAGGAGCGGATCGTCCTCCATGGAAAAGGATTCGTGCGCGATCCGTTCCCCGGTTTTATCAGCCAGGACGGATACGCCCTTGTACAGGGATTTTCCGTTGGCCGCGAGTTCCAGCGATTCCGTGAACAGGTACTGGGATTCGGGCGCGAAGATGACCGGCCAGTATCCCGATTTGACCGGCGACTTTTTCCCGGCGTGACGGTACCGCCATTCGATATTGCGGAACACGCGGTCCAGGTCCAGCGTCAGGTCCCGGGACTGGTCCCCGTCTCCCACAAACAGAAGCCCCCCTTCGTCTTCCACCAGAATCAGTCCCGCGGAAACCCCGAACCGGGTTTCTTCATACCAGCGGCTGAAGCCGTTCGTGTTCGCGAGATGAAACGACGACCGGTGACGGGAGACCGACACGCTGGCCTTGGCCCGTTCGTCCACCGCTTTCACCCGGGCCAGGACGTCCGACCCGAGACGGATCGCGTCTTCCTTCCGGTACGCCGGGACTTCCCCGCAGAAAAGATTCATATCGGGAACTTTGGTTTGAGGAGGCAGATCGATGGAAAGAGGGTCGCCCAGACGGGCGCTATCGGAAGCGGTTTTCAGGAGAAAATCGATGTCATCCCGGGAATTGACAAAGGAGTTGCCGACCCGGCCACCATGAAAAAGCCGAAGCCCGATCGAGAAACGGTTTACGTCCTCAACGGACTTCAGCTGATCCATGTCAAAATCAACGGGCGTCGATTCGGAATAAACCGCGACGGCGTCGCCTTGATCCACCCGGCCGATCACCGACCGGAGAACGTCCTGAATATCCTGGTTTGTCATGACCTGTTCCGTCCGCGGTTTAAGAGTCCAAAATTCCGCCCATGCCGCTCCGGCCCGAGGGAGCCGGAAGGCGTGTTTTCCCGTTTTTTAGAACGGGGAGCCGGAACCGCCCGTGTTGTTGTCGTCGCCCAGATCGTCGTCCAATGAGGATGAGGAGGACGGCTGGGACCAGGAAGGCTGCGAAGTGCTGCCGTAGGACGGGGACTGCGGCGCGGGAGCCGGGGCCGGTTTCACAAAGGACGCGGCCGCGGGAGCCTTGATGGAAATCTTCTTCACGACTTTTTTAGGGGCTTTTTTCTTTGCGGCTTTCTTTTTTTTGGCGGTCTTTTTTACGGCTTTTTTCTTCGTCACTTTCTTTTTCGCGACTTTCTTTTTCAGCTTTTTCTTCTTCGCCATAGCGCATACCCCTTATTATTCTTTTGGTTTATATTAATAAAGGGGGTTATGATTGTCAATACAAAACCCCGCCTCAGCGGAACAACTCCGGTAAATATTTTTTTCGCTTCCGCCATCGTTTGGCCGTTTTTCCCGGGCCCCGGCCGGCGGACCGGGCGGGAGAAAAACACGGGACGGCTTTGACAATTCCCAGTAAAGTCTATATATTTATGAGATTTTGACCTGTCGGAGACCCCATGACAGCGCAACGGAACCGCTCCCCCCATCTCTGGATCCTTTTTCTCCTGCTGGCCGCGGCCGGCACGGCGCTGGTTATTGCCGCCATGACGGGGGCTCTGCGTTCACGCAAGATCTCCCTCGAAAAGGCCGTTCGCTACGTCCAGTCCGAGTATGTTTTCGGCCGGATCGCCCTTTCGCCCGACGGCAAGGATTCCCTGACCGTGCGGCTGGCCCTGCTCACACCCGAGGCGAACACGGCCCTGGAACGGACATTCTCCCTGCCCGGCTCGGACGTTTTCCTGGAATCCCGCGTGCTGGTGATCGAACACGAAGGGCTGGAAAGGACCTATGTTTTCCCCTCCCGGCTCTATTCCGACACCCTGCCTGCCTCCGAAGGAATTGACCTGATTCCGCTCTATGTCCGGGACGGTTTTCCCGCCCATTACGCCCTCCTGAAGGATGATCCCGAATGGAACGCCACGGTGAAAGCCATTTACATTGCCGCCTGGGCCGGGCCGGAAGAAGCCGGGAACAATACGGCCTTTGCGGATCTTCCGGTCAAGATGCGGCTGGACGCCGCCCTTCACCGCGGCCCTTACCGGGACAACAGGGGCGGCGTTTACGAACTGCTGGCTCATCCGAACGGCGGGCTGGAATTAAGGGAGGTGCCATAAAACCATGGAAAACGCCATGAATCTCCGCCTGATCGACGAATCCGTCCGCGCGTTTGTGTCCGCCGCAGGCGTTCTTCTGGCCGTGAGCCGCTTTCTGTTCCTGACCGTCTGCGGCTGGATCATCCTGGCCACTCTTTTGGTGCTGACGCTGATTTCCAGATCAAAAAACAGGGACGGGGAAATGTCCCTCTCCGGATTCGTGGGGGCTCTGGCCGAAACGTCTTTCTGGTTCTATTCCCACCTGACATCCATCCTGTTCGGCGCCGTTCTGGTGGTCTTCATGGCCTTTGCCTACGGCAGCCTGAAAAACATTTCCGAAAGCCTGTCCCTGTACCGCGAAATCAAGACGCTCGAAGCCGCCCTGCGCAACCTGAAAACGGAGCGCAAACTCCTGGAGGCGCAGGTCGTCTCATTTGACGACGGCGGTACGGCCAAATTGCGGGCCCGGGTCCGGTATTTCGCGTATTCCCCCGTGAAGAACGCGGACATCGTTTCCGGGGAAGCGGAGTATATAATAGAGGGACGGCGCGCGTATTTCGATTTCGGACTGATGAATTTCGACTACGCCCTGATCGAAAGCGGCCTTGCCAAGAACGTGGCCTACCCCTACAGGTTGTTTTCCGACACGGTCGCGCCCCGGGAGGGCGTATCGCTCCTGACGGGTTCCGACGGCTTTCCCCTGTCGTTCAAACTGGACGGGGAACACCTCTATCTGATGGATACGGACTCCTTCAAGGCCGAACTCTCGCGGCTTCTGGACGCGTCCACGAATTCCGCTAAAGCCCGAAAGACGGGTATCCGCGCCCGATACGGGGAAGCCGTTTCCGTTCCGGCGGACACAGGGCGCGTATTCCGCTTTCATTCCACGGGCACGGGCGGCATCGTGCTCCGGTAAAACTTGAGGAAAGAACCGCACGCCATTAAAATAATTGCCGAAACACCGCCGATATCCATGGAGGACCCATGTACGTCCTGAATTCCCTGCTTTTGATGTTCGGTATGAGCCTGATTCTGGGCGTGATGATCGCCATCTTCTCCAAGGTGTTTGAAGTCAAGGTGGACCCCCGCATCACGCAGATCAACGAAGTCCTGCCGGCCTACAACTGCGGTTCCTGCGGCTTCCCCGGCTGTTCGCAGTACGCGGAGGCGGTGATCGCCCATCACGTGCCGCCGAACAAGTGCACGCCCGGCGGGCCCGATACGGCCGCTAAAATCCGCGCCATTCTGGACGCCGCCGCGACCCCGAACGTAACCCCGGCCGCGTCCTGATCCCGGAACGGCCCGGACGCACAAGGATCCGACCCCCGATAACAGAGAAGGTGACGCATGGACGCCGACATCAAGGAACTGACCCGGGAAGCCGAAAGCCGCATGGCGGTGGTGAACAGGATCCGCACGGAATTCGGCAAGGTGATCGTGGGCCAGGAAAATCTGCTGAAGAAGATGCTGTCCGCGCTTCTTTCCGGCGGGCATCTCCTGCTGGAAGGGGTCCCGGGACTGGCCAAAACTCTGGCCGTACGCACGCTCTCCCGGATTCTGGCCGTGGATTTCAAGCGCATCCAGTTCACTCCGGACATGCTGCCCGCGGACGTCCGCGGCACGATGGTTTACAACCAGCATACCGGAAACTTC
>CAYMRH010000059.1:0-12987 GCA_964392785.1 uncultured Brevinematales bacterium | reverse complement strand
GGCGATCGACATCGGGTTGGGACCCACGGGTATGGTCGTGGCGGAAAAATCCGTCTTGCTGAAGCGAACGATATGGCTGTCGGAATAACCGGTCATCCAGCCCGCGCTGGTGGCGACATAAACGGAACCCGCATCAAAAGCCACGCCGTAGGGCTCCCCGGCCCGGGGCAGGGCACGGTAGGACGAAACCAGAAAGGACGATTTGTCTATTACCGCCAGCATATTGCTCACGGACAACGTCACATAGATACGATCGGAATCCACGGCCAGATTATAGGGATTGGATCCGGCGGGCAGGGACAGCGCAATGAGGGAACCGTTGGACAGGTCGAAACGCAACAGTTTGTTTCCTTCGGTGGGATTGGCCAGAGGGGAAGAAATCACAAAGTAAGCGAAATCAGGCTCTATTTCAACGTCATTGACGGTGGTAGTCGGAAACACTCCTACCATTCTTTTGGCCAATGAATTGGTGTTGATCGCGTAAAATGACTGGTTGGCCTCGTCAACGACGATCAGGGACCCTTTTTCCACAGGCTCGAAAGGGATTTTTTGCAGCATTTCACATCCTGAAAACATGAACAGGGCAATGGGAACGAGACTGACCGTCAACTTCCTGAACATCATATGCTCCAAATTAAAATTTCCAGTCGATACCGCCACGGAACACCCTGCCTGGAAGCGGGTAACCCTGCATTTCCTGGTAGTTTTGGTCCAATGCGTTCTCCACGGCCAAAAAGACAAACGCGAAGGATAGCCTCATGTCCAAAACCCAGTAAGGCGGAAGCCAGACGGTATTGGCTTCCGTGGTGTAGCGTTCGCTGGCCTGGCGGACATTGACCACCAGTCCCGCGAAACGGTCATAATCCAGTGCCAGCGACACCCCTGTTTTATAGAGCGGGCTGTAGATCAATCTTTTCCCGTAATGAAATGAGTCGGGATCGTCATTCAGGTCCTGGTTCACGCTGAAGGATAAACCGGCCGTCATGCCCCATGGACCTTCCCGCCAATCCAGGTCAGCGGACGCGTTGAAAGTCCGCGTGAGAGTCCGTCCGGAATTGACCGGCGCCCATTTCCCGTCCGGGCCGGGCAGCCACTGGATCAGTCCGGTCAGTCGGCTTTCGGAATAGGTCAGTGACGCCCGAAGGGGATAGAATAAAAAAAGGACTCCGGATTTCCACGCCCAGCCGTCTTCGGGAGAAAGCGCGGGATTCCCGCGCGCGAAGCTGTCTTCAGGCCAGTGCAGGTCGTTCCATGTCGGATAACGGAAGTGCCGGCTCAACGCCCCGATCAGGCGCAGGAATTCCAGGGGTTTTAAAGTCGCGCCGCCGCCGGGGACCAGCGCATAACCCCGTTCAATTCGGTAATACTGCTGAACACCCAGATTGAGTTCCGCCCATTCCAGGTCCAGGGCGTTTTCCAGCGTGAGGCCCGTTTCGTTGTCCAACCGTTGCCCGATTCTGGAACTGTCCGCCAGGAAGACGGTATTCTGAACTTTGGGGCGGAGGGAATACGCCGCCCATGTCCAACCGGCGGTGACGGAAGCGAGTATGGTGCCGTTGTAATGACGGTCGTCCGTTCCGTAGGACGGATCGCGGTAAGTGTTGTCCCAACCCGAATAGGACACCTGAAGTTCGCGAAGCCCGTTTCCGGCGTCCGAACCGTACCGGACTCCCGCCGTGGTCAGAATGTCCTTCTGCCGGGCCACGGACACGATCCCGGCGCCGCCGTCACGCTCCGTCCGGGACGCGGAAATCCGCAGGCCGTCCCATTCCAGTTTCCCGATCATCGAATAGCGCATGTAGTCAGAATTGCGCGCGGAATTGGTCGTGTTCCAGGAATCCACGAACGGAAAATTGTTGCTGGCGGAAACAAACGACGCCCCGAGCAGGAAATCCACAGGACCGGCGGACCGGGATGTTTCGATTTTACCGCCCCAGTTCCAGTAGCTTCCCGCGTACAACTGGAGCCTGTTCTCGTCAAGACCCGCAGGAGTCGTGCGGAAATTGATGAGACCCGAGGTTCCCGGGATACCGTAAGGAACCATGTTGTTCTTGTATACGTCCGTCCGGCTGATGAAATCCAGCGGCAGGATCCCGGGGTCCGTTACGGAGTTCTGGGGAAAAATGACCGGAACGCCGTCCAGGGCCAGAGCCGTGTGGTTCGGCAACCCTCCGTCCACGGCCACGCTGGTTTGCTGTCCTGTCGTTCCGCGGGACCGGACCTGGACGGAAGCGGACGGAAAAAGAACACGGAAAGACCCGTCGCCCTGAACGGGACGGCTGTCAAAGTCGAACCCCGGACGGTATATCATTTCCGACGCTTGCTCGGAATTGGAGCGCACGGTCAGAAGGTCCACCTGAGAAACCAGAGGAGCGGCGGAGAGGACATGGATTACGGCAAACGCGGTGCCGGCCAGAAACGGAAAACGGCGCATGGCTCACGACTCCGGTGGATTCCCGGACTGAAAAGAGAAGGGGAGTATTGCAGGGAGGGGTACGCCGCAATCTTCCTTCAGCCCGAGGAATTCTTTTCAAACGCCGGTAGGTCTCCTGGCTCGGGACTGACTACTCCCCGCCTTCCCGCCGATCGTTTCATCAACGCTCAACAGTGGCGATTGGGTTTCGCTCCCGGTACCACTTTGTCTGACAACGTGGTGCCGGATAGTCCCTTACAGTGCCGGGTCGCGCGCCGGATTTTCACCGGCTTCCCTTGACCAGCGTCACTTCAATACCGAAAAAGCATAAAGCAGACGGACCGATCTGTCAAAAAAACAAAATAGCGACGTATTTTGAGTGTTTTTTTTGAAAATATTTACATATTCGCCGGTTGTCATTATACTGATATTCGGGGCATTGGGAGCATTTCTGATGATCAAGGAAGAATGCGGCATCTTCGGGGTATTCGGCCTCAATGAAGCCTCCCGTTACGTTTATCTGGGGTTGAACCAGCTCCAGCACCGGGGGCAGGAAGCCTGCGGGATCGTCAGCACCGACGGCATCTCCCTTTACAAACAGGTGGGCCTGGGCAAGGTCTCCGATTTTTTCGACGAGCCCAAGATCAACTACCTGGAAGGGTTTCGGGCCATAGGACATGTCCGCTATTCCACCACGGGTTCTCCCACCGTGGTCAACTCGCAACCCATCACGGCCTCCACCGCCAAAGGCGCCATCGCCATCGCCCATAACGGCAACATCACCAACGCGTCCAAGATCCGCGAGGAACTCCAGAAGAAAGGAAAAATGTTCCACACCACCAGCGACAGCGAAGTGGTCCTGCAGCTGATTTCCGAAGCGCCCGACCAGGACCTGGTGGAATCCGTCCGGTGGGCGCTGACCCAGATGGAAGGCGCTTTCGCGATCCTCATCCTGACCAAGGACAAGCTGATCGCCGTACGGGACCCCATGGGCTTCAGGCCGCTCTCCATAGGACGGATCGGAAACACCATTGAAGACATTGCGGAAACGCTCGTGTTCGCTTCCGAGGACAGCGCGTTTTCCATCGTGGAGGCGGAAAAAATCCGGGACGTGAATCCCAACGAGATGGTGGTCGTGACGGACGCCGGACTGGAAACCCGGGAAATCCTTCCCAAAAAATCCAAAACCAACCAGTGCATTTTCGAACTCATCTATTTCGCCAAACCAAGTTCCCGGGTCTTCGGGAAAAGCGTTTACGATTACCGGTTCGAGATCGGCCGCCGCATGGCCAAGGAAAATCCCGTGGACGCGGATTTCATCGTTCCCGTCCCGGACTCGGGCATAGTCGCGGCGCTCGGTTATTCCCTGGAATCGGGGATCCCGTTCGCCATGGGCCTGATCCGCAGCCATTACATTGGCCGTACGTTCATAGAACCCTCCCAGAAAATCCGGGACTTCGGGGTGCGCCTCAAATTCATCCCCGTGCGGGAACTGATCGAGGGAAAGCGCGTGATCCTGATAGACGATTCGATCGTACGCGGCACCACGTCCAAGAAAATCGTGAAACTGGTCAGGAGTTGCCGCCCCAAGGAAGTCCATTTCCGCGCCGCTTCCCCGCCGGTGAAAAACCCGTGTTACTACGGAATCGACTTCTCCACGCACGAGGAACTTCTGGCCAACCGGCTCCAGACGCTTGAGGAAATCGCCGCCTTTATCGGCGCCGATACCGTGGGTTACGTGAGCGTGGACGGTCTTTTCGAGGAGCCGAAGCTGGAACGCGAACGGTTCTGCAAGGCCTGTTTTGACGGTCAGTACCCCACCGCCCTGAACAAATTCACGAAGGCCGGATTCGAGAATGAGATCAAGCAGAGTTATATCCGCTGAAACGCCGGATCAACGGATCCGGTCCCGCGAGATCTACCGGGGAAAGTCCTTTTCGTTTCTGACCGATACGGTCCGGTTCCCGGACGGCCGTGAGGGGAAAAGGGATTACGTGAAATATCCGGAAGCCGTGGCGGTTGTCCCGTTTCTGGACGAGCGCACGGTGGTCCTGATCCGCCAGTACCGTTACCCCATAGGCCGGACCATTTGGGAGATCCCCGCCGGAAAGCTGGACAGACCCGGGGAAAACCTTGCCGCGGCCGCCAAACGCGAACTGCTCGAAGAAACGGGTTATCGCGCGGGCAGGACCCGGCGACTGTTTTCCTACTATCCCTGCGCCGGTTACAGCACGGAAAAAATCCACATTTTCAGGGCCGACCGCCTGACCGAACGCGGCCAGAACCCGGACGAAGACGAATTCATCAGGCCCGAGGCCGTTGCCTTCCGGCAAGCCCTGGAGTGGGTGAGAAGCGGCAGGATCAATGACTCGAAAACCATCGCTTCCCTTCTTTATGTGGCGGGATTCGAAGCGCCTGAGAGAGGCCTGGCATGACCGTTCCGGAATTATTCCAGCCAGTAATAAAAACCTCCCCGGACGGAGTCCCCGCCTACCGTCTGCTCATAGACGGGTGCTGGCAGTGTCTGTCCTCGGGGTCTTCGTTTGACGTGACCGATCCGGCCACGGGCGTCACCATAGCCCGCGTGCCGGACAGCTCCCCGGAGGACGTGCAGAACGCCATTGCCGCCGCCAAAAAGCACGGTGAGATCCAGGCGTCCCCGGTGGAACGGCTGGAAGTGATGGAAAAAGCCCGCAAACTCCTCCTCGAGCACAGGAATTTCCTGGCCGAGGTGATCACGCGGGAATCCGGCAAGCCCGTATCCATCTCGCTTTCCGAAGTGAACGCCACGGCCGAACGGCTGCGTCTGACCATGGAGGAAGTGCGGGCGCTCTACGGGGAATACCTCCCCGGCGAATGGGTGGAGGACACCAAGAACAAGTTCGCCATCGTGATCAAGAAACCGGTGGGAGTGGTCGCGGCCATTTCCACGTTCAATTACCCGCTCTTCATCGCCGCGTCAAAAATCATTCCCGCCGTTTTGGCCTGCAACACCGTGGTGGCCAAACCCTCCAGCGACACGCCGCTGTCCCTGATCCTGTTTGTCCGGATCCTGGAAGCGGCGGGCATGCCGGCCGGTTCCGTGAATATTGTCACGGGCCGCGGCGGCGTGATCGGGGATATTCTGGTCAAGAGTCCCGACGTGGCCGCGGTCAGTTTTACCGGTTCCACGAAAGTGGGGGAAATGATCGCGCAGAAAGCCGGAATCAAGAAACTGCACCTGGAACTGGGCGGCAAGGCGTCCGCGATCGTCCTGGAGGACGCGGAATTGGCCAATGCCGCCGCGCAGATCTGCCGCGGGACGTTCCGGAATTCCGGCCAGCGGTGCGACGCCGTGAGCCGCGTCCTGGTCCAGAAAAGCGTCAAAGCCGAATTGATGGATCATGTCCTCCGGGAAGTTCGGAAATACACCACGGGAAATCCGCTGGACCCCAAAACGCAGCTCGGGACCGTTATCAACGAAACCGCGGCCAAAAGGATAGACGGCCTGGTGCAGGACGCCGTTCATAAGGGCGCGAAAATTCTGGTCGGCGGCAGTCGCGAAGGTCTTTTCTACCCGGCCACGATCCTGGACAACGTGACCGAAGACATGGATATAGCCCGTGAGGAAATTTTCGGGCCCGTCATGCCCGTCCTGACGGTGGAAAGCGCCGAAGAGGCGGTCAGGTTGTCCAACCGCTCCGAATACGGGCTGGACAGCTGCGTGTTCACGGAAAACATCAACCTGGCCATGAAGATCTCCCGGGAACTTCATGACGGCAGCGTGACGGTGAACGCGGCCCCCGCCCACGGGGTGGGTCATTTCCCCTTTGGCGGCAACAAAAAATCGGGCTTGGGCCGCGAAGGCATCAAGTACAGCATAGACGAACTGACCCGGCTTCATACCATCATTTTCACGGAACGCAACGGTTAGGAGAAAGACCATGATCAGAATCCCGGCCCTTGCCGTTTGCCTTGTCGTGTTCTTCGCCGTTCACGCGGTGTCTGCAGATACGGAATTCCGGCTTAAAAATTCCGCCTACATTTACAACGGGGAAAACACCTCCTACTGGGAGGAAACCCGCACCACCATCACCTACCTGGAAAACCTGATCCAGCCGTACCTGGTGTTCACCGTCAGTCCGGGATTTATCCTGAAAGCGGGGGCCGGTTTTCTGATCCCGTTCAACCAGGAAGACAAGGTCTTCGCCTATTATCCCTATATCCAGACCCGCCTGGAATCCCCGGAAGCGACACTGATCATGGGATCGCTCGATTCCGGCCACGATTTTCCCGCGCCCGTTCTGGACCCGCTTTCTTCCATGACCCCGCAGGTGCGGGTGGTCAGCGAGTCGCAAATCCCGCTTTCGTATGAAACGTTTCCGCTGGGCCAATCCGCCCACGGGGTGTACGAATACGGCCTGCAGCTTCTGTGGAGAACGGCCGCGGGCTCGGGCGAAATCTACATCAACTGGCAGCTGCCCGACACGGCCCTCCATCGCGAGCGGTTCGATATCGGACTCATCCATTCTTGGGAATTTCTGTACGGGTGTTTTCATTACTGGCATAACGGCGGGCATGAAAACCCGCACCCCGTTTCCATTACGGAAAATTACACGGGCGCAGCGGGCCTGAAAAACCAGACGTTCACAGCGCTGTATCTGGCGTCTTATTTCCTGCCGGACCGGGACTCCAACCCGGGCCTGAACGTTTTCGGCCACGGCCTCTTCGGGGAATATCGGCTCATTCTGTTCGATTTCACGGTGGAATTCCAGGGCTTCGTTTCGGGCCAGCTCCTGAACCCGGACCACCGGTTTGTGTCCGTGGAAGGAGACCCGTTCTACCGGGCGCCGGCTTACGCCGGTATCAATATTTCCCGCACTTGGGAAATCGCGCGGGACGCGGCACTGGGCATCGGCTTCGTCAACGGCCTCTATCTGGCGGATCCGTCCCGGGGATGGGACGGGACCGGTTTCCGTTACGACCAAAAAATCCGGATCGACCTGGACCTGGGACTGACGGGTTCCGGCCGGACAAACTGACAAAGGCGGTTTTACATGAAACGCGTTCTGGCCTGGGTACTGGCCTTGTTGATTCCGGCGGCCGGCTTGTCCGGCCTGGACAGGATTGACGACAACTACCGCGAGAAAGAACCGCACGCCGTGCACTCGCGCGGACTGTTCACTTACGGATTTCACAGCAACACCTTTCACCTGCGTTCGTTTTTTCTCCGGTATAATTTCACCCCGGTCGAAGACCTGCAGTTCTTCGCCACGGTGAACGGCTACAAGGACACCCACATTCCCGAAACCAATTACGCTTACATCCTGGACAGCGTCAATCTTTACGATTACGGCGTGGACTATTACTTTTTCAGGACCGTCCTGCTTTCCCTGAGGGGCTCCGGAAGCTACAAAATGCATACGGAATCAAAACTGCTCCTCCCGGCCGCCAGGGAAGGGGAAAACCCCGCGGAATTCGATTCCCCGGACCTGTACGCGAGCCAGCCGTATCCGTTTTTCAACGCCCCCGGCATCCGGATCGCGTTTTATTCCGAAACCCTCGAAATCGGCTATTCCCAGTCCGATTTCCGCCACGCCATTCCCATGTCGTTTCTTGCCCGTCTGTCGCGGGATGACTGGAACCTGCGCCTGCTTCTCCAGCGGGTGAACCGGGAACCCCTGACATACGACCTGACCAATTTTACCGTCACGGCCCAGTTGGCGGCTTCCGGCGCCCTGCATTTCGGGGACTGGACCGTATCGGGCCTGTTCGACATGATCTGGCCCCAGGTCGGAGACCTCTGGTTCCGTCTGGAGCAGGCCGCGGAATGGTCCGGGTGGACTTTCGCCATACGCGAGATCTGGCGAGTTCCGTCCGGTTTCCTGTTCGAAGCGTCCGTCATGAGGAACTTTTTCGAAGTGGCTTCCCTGGGGCTTTTTGCCGCCACGGACGGCCGTTATTATCTGGGGTCCCGGATCGATTTCTAAACGGCGGACGCCCGACCGGCGGATGTTTTGACATTCGCGGTCAAAACTGTTATAATATTGCGTTAATGATCGTGTAGAGGGAGACAGTCCATGAAACAGGGAATTCATCCGAAACTTTTTGATACAAAGGTCAAATGCACCTGCGGCAACGAGTTCGTCATCAAGACGGCCGTGCCGGAAATCCACATGGAAATCTGTTCCAAGTGCCATCCGGCTTATACCGGCCAGAAAAAGATCCTGGAACGCGGTGGCATGGTGGAACGCTTCAAGAAGAAATACAAAATCAAGTAAGGCCGCGTCCTGATACCGGATTCTCGCATGCCGGGGCACGAGCAAGAGGCCTTGACCGTCAGCGCGGTCGCGAAGTACCTTGCGGCCATCATCTCGCAGAACCTACAGACGCTCTGGATCCGGGGCGAAGTATCCAACCTGAAAACCCAGCCCAACGGAAACACTTATTTCTCCATCAAAGACCAGGACTCCAAGCTGGGCGCCATTGTCATGGCCAATTCCCGCGCCCGGAAATTCGTTCCCGACCTCAAGAACGGACAGGAAATCCTGATCTACGGCCGCGTCTCCTATTACAAAAAAGAGGGTTACGTTTCCGTTTTCGTGGAAGACATGGAATTCCTGGGACTGGGGCTTCTCAAGCAGAAATTCGACGAACTGAAAAAGAAACTGGAACTGGAAGGCCTGTTTGACCGCGGCCGGAAAAAGCCCATACCCGAATACCCGGAATGGGTGGGGGTCGTGACGTCCCCGACGGGGGCCGCCATCCAGGATATTCTCAACGTCACGAACCGCCGGCTCTCCAGCGTGAACCTGGTCGTGTTCCCCGCGGCCGTTCAGGGCGAACAGGCCTCCCGGGAGATCGCGCAGGCCATTCGCATCGCCAACCAGTACGGCCGGAACCTGATCGACGTCCTGATTGTGGGACGGGGCGGCGGTTCCGTGGAGGACCTGTGGTGCTTCAACGAGGAGATCGTAGCCCGCGCCATAGCCGCTTCGAAAATCCCCGTCATTTCCGCCGTGGGGCATGAGATCGACTACACCATCGCGGACTACGTGGCGGACCTGCGGGCTCCCACTCCGTCCGCGGCCGCGGAACTGGTGGTCCGGGACCGCGAAGCCCTCCGGCAGAAAATCGTAAAACTCACCGAAACCCTTGAACGATCGGTGCGCGACCGGCTGAACGCGGCCAGGGAGTTTCTAAAACTGCGCGGACGCGAATATTTCGAGCAGCACCGCAGGACCCTGCGCGAACAGCTGGTCCTGACGCTGGACAACGTCCAGATCCGTTTCGGTAACGCGCTCGGCGGCCTGCTGAAAAACGTGCGCCACCGCGCCGGTCTTCTGCGGGAAAAACTGGAAACGCTGTCTCCCTCCGGGATCCTCCAAAGGGGATATTCCGTCACATACCGAGTGGGGCCCGACGGCGAGAAAACCTGCCTGAAAAGCCGGAAAGCCGTTCAAAAAGGCGAATCGCTCCGGACCCTTCTTTCAGACGGCGAGATCGATTCGGTTGTTCAGTGAAACGGCTTACCTTGAAAACCGTGCGAAGCACGCAAGAATGAAGAGCCGTTTCATCCCGTGCTCCGCGCAGCGGATAACGGGATCACTTTGAAGCTTACCTTGAAGACTTTGCGAAGCACTCAAGAATAAAAAGCCGTTTCACCACCAGAACAAAGTTCTGTTGATGTTGTTATAGCGGTAGGCGTCGATATCGAACGTGATGACGCGGGAGTTTTCACCCTCGATCTGGAGATAGATCGCACCGATCGGCAAGAGGTCGCATTTGTATTTCTTGCCTTTGTAGGTAAATTCCCATCTGTCCATGGTGTCCACCGTGGTGGTGATGTCACCGGTGTTGACGTTCATCTGGCGGAACGTTTTGGCCTTGAGGACCAGGGCCTTGTAGGGGAAGGAATAGAGCTGCAACACTTCCAGACCGAAAACCAGGCCGGAACAGAACAGAAGAACGGCCGCCACAAGGGCTGTTTTTTTCATAAGACGGGGACCTCCTTTCACGCGACCGTTTATGTTACCTGTTTTCAAAAACGCTGTCAACCCCGCTGTTCGGAGGTTGCCCGGGGGGTTTTTACCCCATGAAAACGGGATAATTGATTTTTCAGCCGCCGCGGTATAAAATAGACCGGTTCGATCGATTGGCGGGGGATTCATGGAATACCAGGTGACCGCCCGGAAATGGCGGCCTCAGAACTTTCAGGAAATCATCGGTCAGGACAGCATTGTCACCACCATCCGGAACGCCCTCTCGTCGGGAAAGATCCCCCACGCTTTTTTGTTTTCCGGCGTGCGCGGGGTGGGGAAGACCACCACCGCCCGCGTCATCGCCAAGGCCCTGAACTGCCCCTCGGCCAGAAACTGGGAGCCCTGCAACGAATGCCCTTCCTGCCGCGAAATCACGAACGGATATTCCATGGACGTGATCGAGATCGACGGCGCGTCCAACCGCGGCATTGATAACATCCGGCAGGTCCGGGACACCGTCACCTACATGCCCATGGGCGGACGCTACAAGATCTACATTATCGACGAAGTC
Organism: uncultured Brevinematales bacterium; assembly: GCA_964392785.1. Lineage (GTDB taxonomy): Bacteria > Spirochaetota > Brevinematia > Brevinematales > JAOACQ01 > CAYMRH01. The sequence goes on along the minus strand of CAYMRH010000059.1, from coordinate 2,042 downwards.
CATATGCTGACCAACGAGGCGTCCAACGCCCTGTTGAAAACGCTGGAAGAACCGCCGGACCACGTGGTTTTCATTCTGGCCACCACGGAGCCCCATAAGGTCCTGCCCACGATCAAATCCCGCTGCCAGCATTTCGTGTTCCGGAAAATCCCGGCCAGGACCATCATGGAACAGCTATCCGCCATCTGCGACAAGGAAAAGATCTCCCGTACCGAGGAAGCGATCTATCTGATCGCGAGCGCGGCGGACGGTTCCATGCGGGACGCGCAGAGCATTTTCGACCAGGTGGTCCTGTACACGGACGGGAAGGTGACCGAGGACGTGGTGGAAAAACTGATCGGCGTCCCGGACATGGCCTATTATTCGCGGCTGATCGAAAGCGTCCAGAACCGGGACGCCCTGCAGATGCTCCGGACGGTGGACGAATACGCGGCCGCGGTGGGGGACTTGAAGCTCTTTACCCGGGGGTTCATCCAGTACCTGAAAAACGGCCTTCTGGTCAAGAAACTCCCCGTGAACGACCCCCTTCTGGACCTCACGGAAGCCAAGTACAGCCAGATTCAGAAGCGCTTCGAGGGCTTTACCGAGGAAGAAATCCTCCGGATCATATCGATTTTCGTGGACATGTTCCGGGAGCTCAAAGGCGACGCCAACGAGCGTTTTTCCCTGGAAGTCGCGCTCTTTAAAATGCTGGATTTCCGGAACCTCGCGCCCCTGAGCGAACTGCGCGGCGAGATCCTGGAGCTGGTAAAAAAAAATGAATCCGTGAACGCTCCCGTTCCCGGGGATGTGCCGAATCAGCCCCGCACACCGGTCAAAAACAGCGGAGTCGGCACCGCTCCTACGCCGTCCGCCCGGCCCGAAAAGGACGTCACCAGCCAGGCCGTACGCGAAGCCCTGGTCCAGATCATGTCTTCCAGCATGCTCATGAGCCCGCTTGTTTCCTCCATCCGGGACGTTACTCTGAACAACAACACGGTCCGCGTGGAGATTTCCGACATCAACAGCTGTGAATTTCTCTCCAACAACCGCTCTGATTTCCAGCAGGAAATGGCCAGGATCCTGAACCGGTATTTCCAGTTCCAGTTCCTGCCGTCAGCCCAGGCCCCGGCCGCGCCAGAAAAAGCCGTCCAGGCGCCCCCGAAGGCCGCTGCACCGTCGGAAGCCACTGCGCACGGCGCGGCCGTCCGTGAGTCAACAGGCGGTCAGCAGCCGGAAAAGCTGGTCGCCTCTGACAATAAAACCGATCTCATCAAAAACCTGTTCGAAGGACGGGAGATCAACTGACCGTTTTCTTAAAATTTGAGGGAGGACCCCCATGGGCGCTTTCGACAACATCAAGGACCTGACGCGGCTCAAGAAAATGGCCGACGACGCGAAAAAAGTGATGGAAGAAACCCGGGCCACGGGCGTTTCGCGGAAGGGCATCGTGAAAATTTCCCTGGACGGCGAAAAGAGCCTGCGCAGCGTCGAGTTCAGCGAGGAGATCAGCCGGACCAGCCCGGAGGAACTCGCCAAACTGGTCAAGGAAGCCCACAAGGCGGCCGCGAAGGAAATCGAAAAACTGAACAAGAAACAGATGAAGTCGTCCGGACTGGGCGATATGCTCATGGGCAACAAGTAGGGTCATGCTCCCGAAAAAGCTGAATGATTTTATCAGGCAGTTTTCCCGCCTGCCCGGCATAGGGCACAAGACCTCGGAGCGGATCGGCTTCCATCTGGTGTCCGCGGACCAGGACGCCGTTACGGCGCTGGCCCGTTCCATATCCGAACTCAGGGCCGGCATCCGGAACTGTTCCGAGTGCGGTTACATCACCGAAAGCGACCCCTGTCCCGTCTGCTCGGACGGCTCCCGGGACCGGTCGATTCTTTGCGTGGTGGAAAACGCCATGGACATCCACTACATCGAGTCCACAAACAGTTATCAGGGGCTATACCATGTCCTGGGAGGGGTGATATCCCCTTTAAACGGCGTTACGCCGCGCGACCTGCGTATTGAACCCCTGATCGGGCGCCTGGAAGGGGTCCGGGAGCTGATTTTC
>CAYMRH010000058.1:0-13262 GCA_964392785.1 uncultured Brevinematales bacterium | reverse complement strand
GCTGTATTTCCTTTTCAAGATGCCCTATCTGAAAAACCTGGTGTACACGGCGGTCGGGTTCCGTTGGTGATCCAAATCTGAACTGAATCCTAACGGAAAACCCGGTCCCGCTTTATAATACTGAGCGGTTGGAATGCTCTCATGGATCGCGCTTGCCCTGACAACCGGTTAATAAAGAATTTCAAGGAAGTGAAAAATGCGTCACCCCGTCACATCCGCCGTTTATGCCGCGCTGTTATTTCTCACGGCATCAGGCTGTTCCAGCCTGTCCGACCTGGCCAACATCGGCCGCTCTCCGGCTTCCGGCTCCGGAACGCCCGTTTGGGAACGAATGAATCCCGCGCAGACGCCCTCCCCCAGGAATTTCCACGCCATCTGCTACGACAGTTTAAACCGCGTCGTGATCCTGTTCGGCGGAAAAACCAACAACGATTCCCACCCCAACTACCACTACACTTGCGACACCTGGGCCTACCTGGTCTCGCAGAACGTCTGGTCCAACATGAATCCGACGGTTCATCCGTCGGCCCGTCACCGTCACGCGATGTGTTTCGACAGTTTCAACCGCAAAGCCGTGCTGTTCGGAGGCGATGACAGCTGGTATTCCAACGACACCTGGACGTACGACTACGCCTCCAACTCCTGGTCCAACATGAACCCGCCGAACCCGCCGCCCGGCCGGTACTATCACTCCCTCTGTTACGACAGTCACAACCGAAAGGTGATCCTGTTCGGCGGAGCGGGCCCGGGACAATATAACGACACCTGGGCGTATGACTACGCTTCGAATACCTGGTCGAACATGAATCCGGCAACGCATCCTTCAGCGCGCTATCAGTTCTCAATGGCCTATGACAGCGACAGCCGGAAAGCCGTCCTCTTCGGGGGCCGCGACAATTCCACCTGGTTTTCCGACACCTGGGCGTACGATTACACCATCAATTCCTGGGTGAACCGAAACCCTTCAGTCCGACCCTCCGCCCGTTCGGACTTCTCCATGTGCTACGACAGCGTCAACCGGAAAACCGTCCTGTTCGGAGGCTGGGACCAGTCAACCGGCCTGAATGATGTGTGGACTTATGACGACGTCCTGAACCGATGGTCCAGTCCGGTTCCGCCCGCTCTTCCCGCCGGACGCGCGGATCACGCGATCTGCTTCGACAGTCTGAACCAGAAAGTCATCCTGTTTGGCGGATGGACCAACAACCTGGCCAATTTCGGTTATGCGGCAGACACCTGGACTCTGACCGCGCGGTAGCGGAATTCAGGCGTTGTCGGGAAAAACGAGCGAAAGGAATTTGATCTGCTTCTCGAAAACCGGATCCCGATCCCGGCAGATCGTCATGTTTTCGGGGCAGTCGATGATCTGATAGTGTTTCTGGCGGGACGGGATCTGAAAAAAAGCATTTCGGGTCGCGGCGCTGTTGCCCGTCGGATCGTTTTTTGACACCTGGATCAGGACCGGTGTCACGATTTTTTGCGCGTTTTTACCCAGCTCGGACGCGGCCGCCGTCATGGCCCGCAGGAAACGCACGGTGACCGATTTCGCCCTGTAATCGTCCTTCTTCAGGATTTCCAGCGCCTTCTCTTCGTCGCAGTAGTCCGCCGGCGCCGCTGGCAAATCCACCCGCTGATCGGGAGAGGCGAAGAACAGATTCAGCCTTTTCATTTTGGCCAGAGGAAACCGGGGGTCCGTCACGGGATTCATCACGATCAGGGCGTCAATCTGATTCTGCGTTTTGACGGCGGTCATCAGGGCCACCAGGCCTCCGATGTTTTCGCCGATCACAACCACCTTGTGGCCGGGATTCCTTTTTTTCGTTTCCAGAACGACGTTCACGGTCTCGAAAATGTATTCATGAAAGCTTTCAATGTCCCCGCGGTTTTTTTCCGTGGTATGACCGAATCCCATCAGGTCGAACGACGTGACGGCAATACCCCGGGACAGGTAGTATTTGGCCAGTTCCGCGTAATAAATATGGTGTGTATAAATCCCGTGAATGGCGATGGCGGATACGTTTGTCATCATCCCCGCTGCTCCTGCCCTCTCAGTCAATTATCGTCAAAATCCTTCATTTCGAAAAGAAATATCTTTTGACAGGCCGTCCTTTTCCCTTATACTCTTTCAACACACCTGACAGGGGGGATCGATTGAAAAAAGTGGAAGCCGTAATCAGGCGGGCCAAGCTCGCGGAACTGAAAAAAGCCCTGTCCGACCTGGGAATCCAGGGAATCACCGTTCTGGAAGCGGGCGGGTTCGGCCAGCAAAGAGGCCACCCCCAACCGGCGGAAGAAGGAGGCGACGAGGTTTTTCTGGTGCCCAAATACAAACTGGAAATCTTTACCACGGACGAAATGGCCCCGAAAGTCCTGGAAAAAATTGCCCAGATCTGCAAAACGGGACGGCCGGGGGACGGCAAGGTTTTTGTCAGTTCCGTGGAAGGCTCGCTCCGGATCCGCACCGGCGAAACGGGAGAAAAGGCGCTTTAAGATGCAGGATTTAGGATCCAGGGGTCAGGATCCTGACAGAACACACTAAACACTAAATCCTAGATCCTGAATCCTAAACCCCAGATCCTAGACCCTCTTAGTAGTTGATGATCTTGCTGGCGACAAGCGAAACTGAGCTGGCGAACGGGGAGTCGGGGAAATAGAAGGATAGCGGCTGACGCCCCTTGTCGGCAAACTCCTGCCGGAAACCGTCGAACGGAACCGACCCCAGGAACGTAAAGCAGGACCTCACGCCGAGCTTCTTCGCCTCCTCCAGGATGTTCCGATAGGCCTCGAACGCCAGGGTCATGTCCTTGGTCTTGTTGAATACCAGCCCGATTTCCCGGGGCGGCTTGGGAATGAACGACAGCTTCTCCAGCTGGAGAAAGACGTTGGAAAACGCCGAAGCGTCCGACCGCACCACCATCACGAACATGTCCATGTTCAGGAGAAAGTACCGATCGGGAAATCCGTAGGGATCCTGGATATTATAGATGAAGTAATCGAATTTGACCCGGATGTTTTCCGGAAGCCGGACCGCCATCTCCTCCATCTTCTGCAGGGACATCTGGTCCGCTTCATCCAGAAACCGGAGCACTTTCAGACCCTGAACCTCCGTATCCGCGATCCGGAAATACTTGCTTTCGGCCTGGGCCGGCTTTCCGGCGCTGCGGCAGCGGACAGCCAAACGGTCCTTCGGGGAAAACCCGTACAGAACCCGGAAATTCCTCTGGGCCAGGCTGGTGGCGATGTTCAGGCAGACTGTTTTACGCCCCAGTCCGGGCGCGCAACTCATGATTCCGACGGTTTTCCCGCGCCGCGTTTTTTTTTCGACCAATGCGGCCCCGGACCTTCCGGCGGCTTTTTCTGTTTTTCCGGCCATGGCTCACGTCCTACAGGAGATTCTGGTTGAACAGGAACAGGAAAATATCCACGATCTTCGGATCGAACCATTTGCCTTTCAGTTTCTTGATCATGTCCGCGGCTTCCTCCCGCGTTTTTTCGGGGCGATACGGTCTGGGAGACGTGATCGCGTAATAGGCGTCGATCACCGAAATAATCCGCGCAACGACCGGAATGTCCTCACCGCTCTTCCCGGACGGATACCCGCTGCCGTCCCACCTCTCGTGATGGTCCAGGATCCCGGCCGCGACCGCTTCAGGCAGCCGGAAGAAATCGAGCAACTCAAGGCCCTTTTGGGTGTGCGTGCGGATTTCCTCTTCCTCGGACCTGGTCAGCTTGTCCGGTTTCTGGATCAGTTCCGAATTGAGATCCAGGTAGCCGATGTTGTGGGCCAGTCCGGCAATGTAAAAAATGTTGCTCTCCTCGATGGAGTGTCCCATGGCGATTGCGACCTGGTAGGTTCCCTTGGCGACGTTTGCGGAATGGTTGCCGCCGAACATCTTTTTGTCCACGATCTTGGATAACGGGATCAGGCCTTTCAGGTCGTTGACGTCGATGAAATAATCCGTCTGCCGTCGGTTACGCTCCCCCTTCTGGTAAACGTCCTGGCTGGGCGGCAGGGACCGGATCTCGTTTTCACCGGTGCCGATCCGGACCGGCTGGGAGGTGTCCACGAGCGACCGGGCCATGATGAGGTTCGCCTTGCGGCGCACAAAGTCGTCCCCGTCCGTCAGGAGGGTCATGAGGAGTTCGGCCTGGTTGGACGTGAGGGGCTGGATCTCCCGGTTGATCTTCCGGTCCACCATGCTGAGCACCTCCAGCCGGATGGTCCGGTCCATTTCCGCCAGGTACTGTCGGATCACGCTCCAGTCCATTTCCCCGTTCTCGATGATCCTGGCCAGGTCGTCCATCTTGTAAGCCCGGATCAGTTCCTTCACCTTTTCGATCATGCCGGGCGTGGTCAGTTCCAGCGTCTTGCGGTTTCTCTTCAGGCTGTATCCGATGGGTTTGCCCGTCACGCGGGCCACGACCAGCAGGATGATGGCGATCATGATCACGGCAACGGACGCCCCCGCGACGATCAGGATCAGGAACTGGCGTTCCCGCTGCTTCCTGATGTCCTCGGCCGAACGCTCCTGGATCGCCAGGAGTTTCTGGAGCTGTTCGTCCGTGAGCAGGATGCCTCTCGCAGATACCGGCCGTTCGCCGGGCTGGATAATGACCGTTTTCTGCGTCACCACCAGGACGGAGGCGCCCTGAGTCTGGGTTTTTACGGTCACCGCGGCCGGCTGGGACGAAGATTCTCCCGCATTGGTTGGCGTCACCGCCGGTTGCGCGCCGGGCATGTCCACCAGTTGGGCTTCCTCCGGCTTGAGTTTCCGGTACCAGAATGACGCCGTGGGGTGGTTGGACCAGTATTTCACGGCTTCCCGGAAGTAATTGAAAGCGCTTTTCTGGTAACCCTTGTTGTAGAGTTCCTCGCCCATCTCGGCCAGGATGTCCACCAGAAGTTTCTTGGCCCAGAAATTTTCCTCATTCAGCTGGATGGACTGCCGCAGGAGAGGAATCGCGTCGGGTTTATTGCCTTGGTTGGCCAGCGCGGCGGCCTGGTCATACAGGTTTTTGGATTCATCCACGCTGTCGGCCAAGAGCGGCCCGCCCGCCGTGAATGCCAGCATCATCAGACAGGCCAGGAATGTTCTTTTCATGCGGCGCTCCTGATAAAAAATATCCGATCCCGACGCCTATTCGACCTGAGTGGCGTCGGGAGTAACCGCCTCAAATCCGTAACGGGCCCGGGGCATGGAGTTCGTTCCGTTGCTCCAGGACAGCGACTGGACGTTGGTAACATTGATCCCCGAGAGATATTCGAAACTGTCGTAAACAACCGTGCTGTTGTATCCGCCGAAGACATAGAGATTGGTCCGCCAGACCACAGCGCTGTGATAGACCCGGATCTGGTTCATGAGAGCGCCGGCTGTCATGGACTGTGTCTGCAGAGGGGGTTTATAGATCGTAAACAGGTTGGTCGGAGTGGAATTGTCGGGTTGATCGATCCGGTTGTTGGCGAAAATCCCGCCGACATAGAAGATGTATTTATGGTGCACGGAGGAATAGGCCGCGGACGCATGGCCAAAACGCTGCTGGGGCAGTGCTGTGGCCGTAAAATAACCCGAGTAATCCGTCACAAAATGCCCGTAATGGGTGTTGAAATAGGCTCCCAGATCGTTCCGCCCGGCGCAGTAGAAAAGGACTCCGTCCAGAACCGTGGCGGCGCCGTCCGTCCGGAACGTGGTGTTCACTCCGGCGATGTCGTACAAACTGACCCAGTAACCGTACATGTTGTTGAGCCGGAGGATCTTGGAATGGGCGCCGGTCGCGTCTTCCACCAGACTGCCGCCGATGCAAAATACTTTGTCACCTATACTGACGGCCTCCAGACCCTGCATCGCCACCGGCAGGGGAATCCCCGCGCTCCAGCTGTGGTTGGAAATGTCGAAAACATCGTTCAAGGCAGTGTTGACCCCTTCCGCCGTGATCCCGCCGACAACATAGATCTTGCCGGCGGCATAAGTCACGCCGCAGAACTTGCGGGGCGTCGGCAGCGAGGTGATGGCGGGATACCAGACACCGGTTGCGGGATCGAAAAGATCTACGTCCGAAACCAGGTTGGTCCCGTCGTGTCCGCCCAAAAGCCAGATTCCCCGCATGCGGACCTCAATGGGCACCGTGGTGGCCGGTCCGGGTGCAATCTGCTGCACGGCTGTCTGATAGGCGTTATTGAGGACGGCCAGATTGGTACAACCAGCCGCCAAAGCGGCAACGGCGATGATCAGTCCTGCGATGATCCGTTTCATAGTAACCGTCCTTATCGTCATCTGAGCGACACCGCGCAGAAACCCGCGCGGGGAACAGGCATGGGCGACCGGGTCTGCCAGGACTGGCTGAAGAGGGATACCACGTTCAGCCGCTCCACCGAATCCAGAAAAGTCGTCGCATTGGCCAGTCCGCCGAACACAAACAGGGAATCTCCCTTCACGCAGGCCTGGGCATAGGCGCGGGCCTGGATCAGGCGGGGACCGGCCAGCACCACGCGAATCCCCTGTTCAGAATAGGGGAAATACACGCAAACGTTGTCGCTGGCCGTGATCGTGGGAGTTGGAAACTGCTCCGTATCGCTGACCGTACTCCCGCCGATGAAGAAGGCGTATTTATACGTCGGCGTGGAATAGGAAGCACCGCAAACGCCCAACCGGGACACTTTCAGCACGCCTGTCGTCCATTGATAGGTCATTCCGAGCGGTATGATCGCTGAAACCGTGTTATTCACAGCGCCGCTCGTAGTACGCCCCCCCGCGTAGAGGATTTCTCCGTCAAACATCGTATAGCCGAAATCCATGCGGGTACTCGTATAAACCAGATTCCCGAGTGAAGCGCTCCAGGGGTTGGTGGAAACAGTGGGATGGTACTGATAGACCGTCTGCAGAGCTCCGCCAGCGAGAGTAGTGGTACTGCCACCAAAGATATAAATCCGGTTCGCGTACGTGACGGCCCCGTGTCCCTGGCGGACAGTCGGCATGTTGGTGCCTCTCGTCCAAGTGTCCGATAATACGTCGTAAATCTGAACAAGGTTCGTCACCAGGTTGTTGACGCCGATCCCGCCGAATACGTAGATTTTATTGCTGTAGGCGGCGGCGGCAAAATTCCTGACAGGCGTCATCAGAGTGGTCACGTTGGACTCCCAGGTGTCGGTGTAGGGGTTGTAACGGTCCAGGTTGGAAACCATTCCCGAACTGTTCGTGCCGCCGATGATCCAGACGCCGTCGAACCGGATGTCGAAATCCGCCGGCAGGACGGATCCGCCGTTGGTGGCCGGGCTCGGGGGCGCGGTCAGGTCCATGGATTTCTGCAGGGGATTATTGAAGGAACATCCTCCGGCAGCGAGAAGCGCCGGGATCAATATCCCGATCAGTCGTTTCATCATAGCGTTACCCGTCCCGGTTAAAACTTGAACACCACGCCGCCGCCGAACCAGATTTCATGCAGCGACACGGTGGATTCCAGAATCCCGCGATAATTCACCGACAGGGAAACATCCAGCCAGGACAACACGGCAAAATCCACGCCCGCGGCGCCGATCAGGGCGGGATTGAGGCCCGCCTCGCTCGTCCCGTTCGCGTAATTCAACCGGACCAGGCTTCCGCCCGCGCCGAACTGCGCGAACGGCAAAAACCGGGACCAGAAATCCGCGGTGGTCAGCGTGAACACATAACGGACCGTTGCGGCGAGCGTGATCGCGTCCAGGGACACACCGGTCACGGATTGGGCGGGCAGGCTTTCATAACCGGCCAGAACGCCGAACCGCAGCGCCCGCAGGGTCCCGGAGAAAAACGGACGGTCATAACCCAGGGTCATCTGTATGCCGGAGTTGTATCGTTCTGAAAAATCCCCCAGGATCAGCCCGTAGCCGCCCGTGAGCCGGATCTGGTTCACGCGGCTCTGGGCGCGCGCCATTTCCTCGTCGGCCTTGTCGCGTTTGAGCTGGTCGGCGTATCCGGCTTCCGCGCATTCCCGCACGCTCTTGGCGCCGATCGTAATGATGCCGGCGGCGGTGTTGAGCGTAAACAAACCCTCGGAATAGGAGATGAGGTTGCCCTTCACCATGCTGGAATCGTTCAGGGTAAAATGGTACTCCAGGCTTTCGCCCGAGAAATCCATTTCAACGATCTTTCCGAACGGGACAGTGACTGTTCCGTAATCGGTCCTGATCCGGGCTTCCTCCGGATTCAGGACAAACATTTTCCCCTTGATCTTTTCCCCGGTTTCCAGCTTGAAACTGGCGGCGGACGCCAGGGCGACAACCCCGGCCAGTATGCACATGACGATGATGACGGTCTTTTTCATAAAGAAACCCCTATTTAAAAAATCCCGTTCATTCCCGGGTTTGAATTCCCCGTTTCGCGGGTGTCCGGCTCCGGTCGAATCGGCATGATCCCCGGTTGTCCCGCGCGGAACACCGCTCCATTTTGCTTTTCTCATTTTGTTTCTAAATGATACCCGTTAAACGATGAAAGAAGGAAGCCTCTTCCATTAATTCTATATTCCATTCCATTTATTATCGATTATTCGTATAAAAATGTTGAATACCGAACAGATCTATTTTATTCAGTTAATCAGGGGGTTTTTAACCCGACTCCGTATCACGGCAACCTATCGGGAATACTTTTTCAGCAGAATCCCCACAAAAAACGGCGCCCCCAGAAGGGACGTGATCACGCCCACCGGGAACAGGGATCCCGGAACCACAACCCGGGACAGAATCCCCGCGCCTAAAAGCAGGGTGGATCCGACCAGGACTAGCGGCGTCACGCCGGCGCGGTGCCCGGGGCCGAACAGCATCTTGACGATATGCGGCACGATCAGACCCAAAAAACCGATCATGCCCGTGAGACTCACCGCAATGCCGGTGGAAAGGCTCACGATCACGAACCCCGACCGTTTCAGTCGGTCCGTGTCCACGCCGGACGCTTTTGCCATTTCCTCACCCGAACGGTAAATATCCAGTTCCCTTCCATAAAAAACCATGTACAGCACGGGCATAACCAGCGCCGCCAGCAGCAGGCCCAACTCCGGCAGGGACAGATAATCCAGGTTGCCCATGAGCCACCGCACGGAGGCCTGGAAATCGTTGGGCAGCAGGAGGTTCTGGATGAGAACGATGGCGCCTGAAAAAAACGCGTTGAACGCGATCCCCGACAACAGCGCCGTTCCCAGGGAGAACCGCGATGACCTCCGGCTGATCAGATAAATGCAGAACGCGAGCCCCGCCGACCCGCCCAGAGCGAACAGCGTCCGGTAAAAAAGGAGCGGGGACAAAGACAAAAAAACGGGAATCACGGCCCCCAGGCTGGCGCCCCCGGAAACGCCCAGAACATAAGGTTCCGCGAGCGGGTTCTCCAGCAGGGTCTGCAGGATCATTCCCGAGAGCGACAGGATACCCGCAACGGCGATCATCTGCGCGTAAACCCCGACCCGGAGGGCCAGGATGTTTGCCGGTACGGCCAGACCGTAACCGACGGTATGATGCAGAACGGACAGAAAAACAAAGAGGACGAGCAACCCGGCGGTACCGAACAGGGAAACGGAGCGATGATTCGGCACAGAGGCCTCCCGGGCAGGACACAGCCGGAACGACGGCATTGACTTTTTGGCTTCTTTTGCTAATAATATCGAGAAGGACGAACGGGATATTTTATGCTGAGTTACCTGAAAAGTAAAATCGTCATCGCGTTCGCTATTTTCGGCGCCGCCCTGGCACTCGTTCTCGGTCTTCTCTCGCGCGTGGGCGTTGCCTGGCTTTCCGTACGCATTCTGGCGGGCGCCCTCCTGATGGGTTGCCTCGGTTTCGGCCTGGATTTCTTCCTGCGTCAGTCGCTTTCTCCCGAGGACTACGAGGAGCTTTTCCGGAAAAAGTCCCCGGATGAATCGTCGCCCGAAACGGCCGCCCCCGGGCTGGACGTGGTGGACGAGCCCGGGCTCGCCCCCGATCAGGAATACTCGGCATTATACAAAGATACCGGAAATCCGGATCATGCGGAAACAACCCGCGCGGACGTTTCCGACGGATCCGGCGGGCAGGACGAACCGACAGCGGCGGCAAATCCCGCCCCGGCCTTCCAGCCGGACGATTCGGCCTCGATCCCCCGCGTCACCCGGAACGTCCCGCCGGATATCGGCGCGCCGGACCGGTCTGACGAAGACAAATCCGGGCGGCCGTTCGCCGAGCGGACCGTCAGCGGGACGGGGGACACGTCCGTGAAATTCAAGATGGGCGCCAAGAGCGTCACCGCGGACCCGAAAGTGATCGCGAAGGCGATCCGGACCGTGCTCCAGCGGGAAAAATAGCCGGCAGACCTGCCTGAAATAAACGGATGCCACTGCGGGGGGCTCATGGCGCTGGAAGCCGAAATCCTCGAAAACAATTACGGCCTGCCCGCCGATTTTGCGCGGAGTTTCATCCAGTTCACGAAGGGCGACATCGAGTCCGCCATCCGCGTCATCGAGTCCTCCGAAAAGGACATGGTCGTCCTGAAAATGAAATTCATCTCCAGCAAAAAAATGATCAACGGCGCCCTGATGCTCTTCTACAATTTCCAGACCGGGATGCCGGAATACGCCTTCGCCGTGGTCACCGGGGACCAGAACCTGTCGCGGATCCGAATTGAAAACCCCTGGAGGGACGTGGAAGCCGAACTGCAGCGCCATCTTTCCGGAGCGGATTCCGACCCGGAATTCGCGTCCAAAATCGAGGCCCGCGTCCTGTATTCTGACAACCTGAGCTACCTGTCCAGTTTTTTCCTGGACAAAACGACGGTGGATCTGACCAACATCAAACGCTTCATTCTGAACGAAATCTCCAAGGTCCTGATGGATACCGGGATCATCCTCAAGCTGGTCAGCGAAGAGATTGACGTGTTCCGGTTCCGGAGTTTCCTGACCGGCATCAAGCACGGACTGAAAGTGGCCGTCAAGAACAGGACGGACTTCATCACGCTCCTGAATCTCCGCATCGAACCGCTGCTCGCGCCGCTGGGGGGCACGGATATCGAAAAAGTGCGGCTGGGGGACGACATCCTCGTCAGGATCGCCGACGCGCGCGAGATCGTTCCGTTCGCCCTCTCGTTCGTGGACCCGGCGCGGATCGTGGAAAACAACTACTACGGAAAGATGGTCATGAAATCCAGCTCCCCCGGGTCCGACAACACCATGGTGATCGTGGAATTCGGTCCGGGCATCTACGGCAAATTCATCATCGGCGGGAAGATCCGCCTCCAGATCCGGGAACAGCAAGGCGGACAGCCCGCCCCGGCCCAAAAGGAACCTTCCGGCAACCGTCCGGCCGCCGACCAGCCGGACCCTCAGAAACCCGCCTATCGCGACATCCTGTCGCGGGTTCCCCGGCTGGACGAAATCCCGAAACCGGACCCGGAACGAGGCGAAAGATCTTCCGCGCCGGAAAGCGGCGGCGAATTCCGCAGAAAAAGCCCGTCCACCGGCATCAAGAACATCAACGCCTACGTGTTTATCTGGCTGTCCATCGCCGCTTTGACCGTGATCCTGCTGGTCCTCCTCATGGTCTTCGGTTAGGGTTCCCGGCCGCGATTTCATTTGTCATTTTCCGGACGGTATAATATAATGGAGGCGCTGAAGGGCGTTTCGGGACAAGAAGTACGGGAGTGGGTATGAAAGGGTACGACGAGTACGAAAAGCTCTCCGAAGAAGATTTGTGGGAATTGTACGGCAAAAAGCACGACCAGAAGCTCCGCAACTACTTCATTGAAAAATACGCCCCCCTCGTCAAATACGTGGCCGGGCGCGTGGCCATCAACGTCCCCAGCTCCGTGGAGTTCTACGACCTGGTCAGTTACGGAATCCTGGGCCTGATCGACGCCATAGACAAGTTCGACCCCAAACGCGAAATCAAGTTCAAAACCTACGCCGTCACGCGTATCCGCGGCTCCATTTTCGACCAGCTTCGGGCCATTGACTGGCTCCCGCGCTCGGTGCGGCAGAAAGCCAAGGAAATCGAACGGACCATCGCGGATCTCGAGGCGCGTCTGGGCCGCCAGGCCAACGACGAGGAAATCGCCGAGGCCCTCGGCATAGACGTGCAGGAATTCCACAACCTGCTCCTGCGGGTCAGCGGCAATTCGCTCGTGTCCATGGACGAAAATTGGTACCTGAACGACGGCAGCGACAACGCCCCGATGTCCATCGAAGAGACCCTGGAAAGTTCGGACACCAACAACCCGGACGTGGTCGCGGAAAAGGAAGAAATCAAGAAGATGATCGCCCGCACGCTCATGGACCTGCCGGAGCGTGAAAAACAGGTCCTCATCCTCTATTACTATGAAGGCCTGACGCTGAAGGAAATCGGGACCATCCTGAACGTGACCGAGTCCCGCGTCTCCCAGCTCCACACCAAGGCCATCATGATCCTGCGGGGCAAGCTCGCCAAAATCAAAGAAGGCTATCTGGACAAGTAAACCGGAATTCCCATCTCACGGCTCAAGGAGAACAGCATGGTCGTTTCCTACACCGCCAAACAGACGGACATCACCGACGACATGAAGAATTACCTCGAGAAACGCCTGGAGAAGATCAAATTTTTCTACGACCGCATCATTTCCATCGGCGTGGTGGTGGCCCGCCAGCGCGGAAAATACACCGCGGAAATCAAGATGAGCGCGGGGCACGATTCGTATTTCGCGGAAGCCTCGGAATCGAACTGGAAGAAAGCGTTCGACTCCGTGACCGACAAGATCACCAAGGAAGTGAAGAAGAAAAAGGACAGGATCACCGATCACCACAAGTGATCGTCGGACGGCGCCGGCATGGAAGAAAAATCGGGAATCCAGAGCATCACGGTCGCCCAGCTCCTGAAGATCAGCCAGGACCAGGACGATTCCCTCGGTCTGGAAGTTCTGTCCGGCGCGGACAAACTCGAGGATAAAAAAATCACCGGAGAGGAAATCAACCGTCCCGGGCTTCCTCTGGCCGGTTTTTTCGACTGCTTCGCGAACCACCGGATCCAGATCCTGGGCCGCGGCGAAACCGCCTACCTGGAAAAAATAGTCCGGAGCGGCGAACTCAAGTCCGTGGACAAGTTCTTTTCCTACGACATCCCCGTCTGCATCGTGACCCACGGACTGTCCGTCCCCAAACCTGTTCTGGCGGCCGCAGAAAAACGCGGGGTGCCGTTTCTGCGCACCCGGCTCACCAGCAAGCGTTTCATCGCGCTGAAGTCTCCCAGCCTGCTGGACCGGTTCGCCCCGTCGGGCACCATCCACGGCCATTGTTGGTCCCTC
>CAYMRH010000057.1:4354-14273 GCA_964392785.1 uncultured Brevinematales bacterium | reverse complement strand
GGGTTGGTGACCAGGGCGCGGGCAATGGCCACGCGCTGCCTCTGGCCCCCGGACAGTTCCGCCGGGCGGTGGTGGGCGTAGTCTTTCAGCCCCACTTCCGTGACGAACTTGTCCACCCGCTTGGCGATTTCCGCCCGGCTCAGATTCTTCATGAGCAGGAGGGGAAACTCCACGTTCTCGCGCACGTCCAGCACGGGGATCAGGTTGAATGTCTGGAAAATGAATCCGATCTTGTAGAGACGGAGGTCCGTGAGCGCCTTGTCGGACATGGTCGTGATTTCCTGGCCGTGGACTTTCACGCTGCCTTCCGAAGCCCCGTCAATGCACCCGATTATGTTCAACAGCGTGGTCTTGCCTGACCCGGAGGGACCCACGATGGAAAACAGGTCTCCTTCGTTCACGCACAGGTCCACCCCGCGCAGGGCGTGGACGGTGGTCTCGCCCAACGGGTAATCCTTTTTGACTCCTTCCAGTTCGATGATTTTCATGCTTTGAATCCCCCTGTCAGCGACTGCCGGATATTATACAACGGAAATGGATGAAAATACAGATATTCACGGCGTGGCAAGTTCATGGAAAGAAAATAATCATGGCCGGGCGGAAAATCAAGGCGCAGCAAGATGCAGGCCAAACATTTTAACTTATTGTCAATTCTGCAAATAAAGCGTTTATTGGGCTGTCATGACTGGGGCCGGTTTTCGAAATCCAGAGTGATTTTCAGTCCCCGACCCCGTTTTCCTTTCGAATGAAGAAGGGTTCCCGACAACTGCTTTGACAAACTGGTCACCAGCTGGAATCCCGTGGACTTGGCCGTAAAGAGGTTTGTGCCGTCCGGCAGACCGGAACCGTCGTCCTGATAAGTCATCCGGATTCGTCCATTTTCTTCAAGAATACTCAATGAGATTTCTCCGGTTTTACTGCCCCGGAATGCATGCACCAGGGAATTGGTGATCAATTCGTTGATTATGAGTCCCAGCGGCATGGTCTTCTGGAAAGGCAGCCGGATACCTTTCGCATCCCGTCGGATCCGGACATTCCGGCCCGGCTTCTGATGGACCTTGACCAGGGATTGCGACAATCGGTCCAGGAAAACGTCCATGTCCACTTCTTCAGACCGGATGAAATCAGTCAGCAGGGAATGGATCAGGGCCATTGTCTCCAGACGGGCAACGGCGTTTTGGATCATCCCGCCGACCCGGGATTCTCCCAGAGAACGGGATTCCAGGTCAAGGACTCCCGAAATGACCTGGAGATTGTTTTTCAGACGGTGGTGGATTTCCCGCAGGAGGGTTTCCTTCTCGCGGAGCGACCGTTCAATGGCCGCTTCCATTTCCTTCCTTATCGTGATATCCCGCGCGATTCCGGCCGTCCCCAGGATTTCCCCTTCCTCGTTGCGAACGGGTGTTTTCAGGGTCTCGATCACGGCGTGTTGTCCTCCCGGAAATTCGATCCCTTCTTCGATCACTTTCCGTTTGCCCGAGCGGATGACCTCACGGTCGTCTTTACGGTAATGCTCGGCGTCCGCGCGGGGAACAATGTCAAAATCCGTTTTACCGACAATCCGGTCGGGATCCTGGCCGAATCTTTTGCCGAACGCCTCGTTCACGGCCAGAAAAACGCTGTCACGGTCCTTGAGCCAGGCAATATCGGGAATGTTGTTCAGAATGGCCTTCTGCTGCCATTCTTTCTCCCTGAGTTTGTCCCGGACGGCATCGAATTCGGACATGTCCAGGGCCGTGATGAGAATGCCGTCAATATCTCCTTGATCGTTTAAAAGAGGACTGGTGCTGTGATAAACGTTGAACGGTCCGCCGGTGTTTCTGTGCATCATAACGGTGCCCGTCAGGCTCTTGCGGGTCTGCAGGATCGCTTTCAGAATACCCGGAACGGGGTTGGGGCTGTCCGAACAGCAGACAATGGACAGGGACTGCCCGACCGCTTCGTCACGGTCCAGACCGAAGATTTTTTCCGCGCCCGGCGAGAATTCCAGGATCCGGGGAAGCGGCAGGGCCGTGTCTGTCACGATGAACGCGATGCGGTCAGCCGCCTCGTAGATGGCCCGGATGCGGTCCTGGACCCTGTGGTAATTTTCCTCGATCTCTTTTCTTTCTGTTATGTCCCGGCCGGACGCCTGGTATTCAACCACGCGGCCCTTGGCGTCCCGGACTGGGGTGATCCGCCAGTCAAACCAGCGCACCGCGCCGTCAGAGGACATGATCGGCATCTGGTACTGGTCGGGTTTCGGGTCCTTCTTTAACTGTTCAAAATCGTCTTCCGCCCGGCGGCGCTGGAATTTTGGGACGAGCAGGATCCATTTTTTGCCGGTCAGTTCACCCTCTTCCATTCTGAGAAATTTCAGTGCTGCCGCGTTCACGAAAGTGACGGCGAAATCCGGGTCAAACCGGCAGACAATTTCGTCCTGATGCTCGATCAGGTCCCGGTATTTCTGTTCGCTCTCCCTGAGGTTTTCTTCCAGCGTTTTCCCGTGGGATATTTCGTCCTGGAGCTTCAAATTGACCTTGGTGAGTTCCAGCGTCCGCTCTTCCACCATCTTTTCCAGGCGGTTCCGGTACTTCCAGAGTTCCTCCTCGATCTTGCGCCGCTCGGTCAGGTCGCGGAACAGAAACACCATGCCCTGTTCCCGGCCGAACTCGTCCCGCACCACGGACACCGACAATCCGACCGGAACAAAATCCCCGCGCGCGTTCCGGAAATAGGTTTCAATGTATTTCAGCATCCCGTCCTTTAAAAGTTCCCGAGTGCGGATCCGTTTCTGGAACTGGGCGTCGCCGAAAACATCCCGGATTTTCATGCCTTCCAGCCTGGAATTCCGCATGCCCAGCAGTTTCTCCGCGGCCGGATTGGTCCGGACCACCACGCCTTCCGTATTGACCAGAAGAAGCGCGTCCGCCAGCGTAGCAAGAACCGATTCTGCCGATGTCTCGACCGACAGGACAAAGAGCTTATAACGGAGAATGGCGTAACCGAAAAATCCGAACACCGGCAGAATCATGATCGTGTCCAATTCGGGCCAGGGAACGCCCAGAAGATAGGACAATATCCTTAAAACAGCCGCTCCGGAAACGGCCGAACCGATGCCCAGCCAGACGAACTGGATCTGTTTTTTCTTGATCCGGTCGCGGGTGGAAAAGTAAAAACCGACACCCACCCAAATAGCCGTAATCGAAACCGCCAGGATCCACAGCAGAACCATGAGGGAGAAAACGGGGTTGGGCACGGGCATATAAGACCAGCCCCAGGGTTTTTGAACGATCTCCGTCGCCGCCCATTTTTTTGTGAGGTAATAGACGGTTAATCCGGCCGGCGGCAGGTACAGAGTGATCCGGAGCGGCCAACGGAACTTTTTGCCGATCCGTTCCGTCAGGACCAGCACGAAATGAAGGATGATCGGGAAAATAAAGGGCCAGAACGAATTGAGCCGGATCCAGAAAACAGCCGTGTCCCGGATATCGGATTGGCGGTACATGAATTCCACGAACGTGCTGTAAGACAGGAACAGACAGAGTATGAGAAAAATCCGGTTTAAAGGGCTTTTTTTATGCTTTTCAAATACGAACAGGCCGAAAAAAACAGAAACTAGCGAAATCAAAAAGGATATGAGCGCGTAGTAATTCATGGCACTCCTGTTGTCAGGGACACGCGGTTGTGTCCAGACCCGCCGGCACATTTTATACTGAAAAATACTGAAATGCAAAGGGTTTTCCGGAAAATTCAGGTTCTGGCAAATCATGTCAGGATGGGTTATAATGGTCCGGGAATCGATATGTATCTTGAAAAAGAGGCCGTGAATTACTTCCGGAATTATGATATCCGGGAATTCCTTTTCCGCCTGGAAAAACTGCCCCGTTCCGGCAATATTCCGTCCCGTAAAACCGGTCGAAACATGGAATTTGAGAAATTCAGCAGATACGAACCAGGAGACGGCATTCAGGATATTGACTGGAAAGTTTACGCCCGCAGCGGAAAACTTTTCATCAAGAATTACGGGCTGGATACCCGGACAAAGGTCCGGATCGTGCTTGACCATAGCCAGTCCATGAATTACCCGGATTCCGGCCGCGGTTCCGGGCAATCCAAACTCAATATCGCGAAAAAAACAGCCGCAATATTATCCTATCTCCTTGTAAAGAAACACAATACGGTTTCACTTGCGGTATTGGGAGATCAATACAGGGATATAGGCGTAGCAAGACCGACTACTATTAATAAGATGTTGTCCGGGGTTCACCCCCAAGGCCGCACCCTTCTGAAGAACCTGCCCAAAGCGGAAAAAACCGCCACATTCCTGATCAGCGACGGCTGGTGGGGAGATTGCTCTCCGGCGCAGGGCGCGGCCTATCTGGAGAAACAGGCCATCCATTTTTTTCACGTCCTTTCCCCCGATGAAATCCATTTATCGCTCAAAGGAGACCTGATATTAAGGGATATGGAGAAGAAAACCCAGATGCCGGTCATCCCGTCCCGCATCCGGGATGATTATGTCAGGGAAATGGCAAACCTGATCCGGGAATACGAGAAACGGCTGGGAAGAAGCGGGTTACTCTACCGGCCGGGCATACTGGACAAAAAGTATTACCTGAACCTGAGATTATTCCTGGATCAGCCTGTCAGACGCACCGCGCCAAACCGGATTCCGGCCGTTCCATGACATTCCTGAATCCGCTGTTTTTATGGGCGCTGCCCCTGGCCGCCCTGCCTCTCCTCCTGTCTGTTTTCAACCGGTTGAACCGCCGTCGTTTCGATTTTCCTTCCCTTGATATCCTGCGGTCCGTCCTGGCCCGTCAGAACCCGGCATTGACCGTCTTGTTTAAAATCAGGCAGATCCTGCGCGTGCTGATCCTGGCTTTGGCGACGCTGGCGTTCGCCCGCCCTGTTACCGGACCGGCCCCGGGCGGCTCCGGGCGGCCGGCCGTTGTCGTGATTGACAATACGGTCAGCATGTCGCGTTTCCGGCTGGAAAGCGTGATTGACCGGATCCGGTCCTCCTACGCCGTGCGCGCAATTTTTTGGGGTGAAACGCCGCTGCGCGACGGACGGCTGGGCGACCGCCAGGATTACGCTCTGGACGACATCCAGTTCCGCGACTGGACAGACCGCCTGTCCCAATTTCCGGACGCCAACACGGCCGTATTCGTGACTGACGGCCAAACCGTGAATTTCAGGGAGCGTGTCCGGATTCCGGACCATATCAGACACGCTGACGTTCTGCTGCTGCAGAAAAAGCCCGAAATCCGGAACCTGTCCGTGTCTTCGGCCGCCGTTTTTCCCGTGATCGTTCCCCCCGGCGAATCGGCGGAATTGACCGTGCAGCTGGCCGGGGAAATCCGTCCTTCCGACCGCGTTTCGGTTTATCTGAACGGACGCGAAATCTACGCCGACAGGGCCTCCCCGACCGTTTCATTTCACAAGGTGCTGGACAGGGAATGGACCGGAACGGGATTGACCGTTTGCGAAGTGGTCCTGACAGGAGACGATTTCACGAACGATAACCGCCATTATTTTCCGGTCCTCTCGCTGCCACGGCCGTATCTCTACAACGACCTGCCTTCCCGCTCCCTGAAGAAAACTCTGGACACGGTCTTCCCGGACCACCGCGCGGCCGCAAAGCCGGAATTATCCGACCTGGTTTTTTCCGGGCGTCGGTTTCTCACCAACAAACCGTGCGTCCTGTTCACGGAGGACACGGGTGAAACCGGTACTGTCCTGCGCAATATCCTGGGTCTCCATCCGGACTGGCGCGAAACCGCCGCCCAGGGCCCCGTGGCTTCCCGGTATCCGGTTCTCTCGCTTCTGAGTGATGTCCGTATCACAACCCGGTTTGTCCTGCCTCCCTCCGGAAAGACCGAAGTGCTGGCGGCGGCGGGCGGGATCCCGATCGCTTACGGCGCAGGAGAATCCGTCCTGTTTCCTTTTTCCTTGTCCGCTCACGACGAGTATTTTCTGGATTCACCGGTCTTGATGCTTTTGGTGCACGAAACTCTCCAGAACCTGTTTTTTTCCCGTTATCTGTCTCCGGGCGGTTCGGACGGCGTTTACTACGACACGCGGGGCCTGCCCGTGTCATACCATTCCACACCCGGCGTGCTCCGGGAGAAAAACGGCGGCAAACCCGTGTTCCGGAATATCCGCGCCGAATCGGATTTCCGATTTTTCAGTCCCGGGGAATTGGCCGCTAAATTCACAACGCCGCCGGGCGCCGTGTTGAGAACGCTTGTCTTGACGGAAGATGACGGTCGGAGCTCCGGGCCGCCGGCCTGGCCTGTGTTTCTGATGGGCCTGGCGCTGGCTTTGACACTGCTGGAAAGTTTTTCCTGAGCGCGCCGCGGACAAACCCGACCCGGGTGCCGCTGGGACATGCGGTCAGCGTTTCAGGTCCACTTCCTCGAACAAAGTCACCTCGTACGGATGAACGGTCATGTTCAGGCTGATGTATTCTTCCTGGATCGGTCTTTGCGAGGAAAAGAGCACCTTCCAGTTGCCGTGTTCCTCCGTATGGAATTTGACGGGTTTTCCGGTAAAATTCAGGACCACGATGATCTTCTGGTTCCCGGATTTTCGGCCGTAGGCCAGGACGCCCGCGGACCCGTCTTTGACGGACGTCCAGTCCCCGTCCAGGAGCGCCGGACTTTCTTTCCGGATCGCGATCAGGTCCCTGTAGAAATGATAGAGCGATGACATGTCTTTTTCCTGCATCTCCAGATTGACGGACCGGGCGTTTTCGGGGATCCGGATCCAGGGTTGGCCGTCCGTGAAACCTGCGTTCGGCCGGGTATTCCACTGCATGGGCGTCCGGGCGCCGTCGCGTCCGGAATGAAACGGCCAGTACTTGCGGCCCACGGGGTCCTGAAGTTCCTTGCGGCGCAGGCGGACGTTCGACATGCCGATTTCCTCGCCGTAATAGAGAAACGGCGTCCCCCTGAGCGTCAACAGGAGCGCGGCCAGGACCCTGGCCCTGGATTCGGTCGCGCGCCCCTTCGCGTAACGGGTTATGCTGCGCCGGTTGTCGTGGTTATTGAAGAAAAAAGCCGGCCAACCGTTGTCCGGCGGCATGGCGTTGTACCAGTCCGTGATCACGCGGTGGAATTCCTTCGCGTCCCAACGGGCAAAAAGCGAGGAAAAATCAAAGGCCAGATGAAGCTCGTTTTCTCCGTTCCCCAGATAGGATGCGGCCAGCCCGGGGTTTCCGGGTTTTTCCGCCAGGATTTCACCGACCATCATCCGTCCGGGATAATCATCCAGCAGGATGCGGAGCTCCCGCAGCAGATCGTGCGTCTCCGGACGGTCCCGGTCGTATAGATGGGCTTGAAGATCGTAAGGCCGGGGCGTGGGGCCTCTCCTGAACGGATTGGAACGGTGGTCCATATCCTTGAAGTAACAGTTCGCCACGTCCAGCCGGAATCCGTCCACACCCCTGTCCAGCCATTTTTTTACTGCGGCGAAGACGGCCTTCTTGACTTCCGGGTTTCTCCAGTTCAAATCGGGCTGTTCCTTCAGAAAGGAATGGAAGTAATACTGGCCGCGGACCCTGTCCCACTCCCAACCGCTGCCCCCGAACGCGCTTTTCCAGTTGTTGGGCGGACGGCGGAAAGTCCGCCCCCGGCCCTCGTGCCAAAGGTACCAGTTGGATTTGGGATTGTCGCGGGACGACCGGGATTCCCGGAACCAGGGATGCCAATGGGAGGTGTGATTCACGGCCAAATCCAGGATGACGCGGATTCCCCTTTTATGGGCGGCTTCGATCAGTTCGTCCATCTCATTTTCAGTCCCGAAAATGGAATCAATCCTTTCGTAGTCGGACGTGTCATAACCGAAATCGAACTGCGGGGACTCGAAAACCGGCGAAAGCCACACGGCGTCCACGCCCAGCGATTTCAGATCGTCCAGTCTGCCGGTCACGCCCGGCAGGTCGCCGATCCCGTCTCCGTTCGTGTCGCAAAAACTCCGGGGATAAATCTGGTAGAAAACGGCCGTTTTCCACCATTCCGATCGAACAACTTTTTTCATATCCACCCGTCCGCAATCCTTCAGCGGGTATTTTACAGCAAAGGACGCGAATCCGCAAAACTCGCCGTTGCATTTCCGCGGAATAACGGTTAAAATGAACCATGACAACGCAGGATAATTCCCAGGCCCGAAAAACCCCCGCCCCGGACGCCCGATCTCCCGCACGGCGCCGCGAATTGCTGAAACTCTCCGAAGTCAGCATCTGGCTGGACACCTACGACGATATTTTTTCCGACTTCGATCCGCGCCCGTATTCGGAACGGGGGCTGTCCGACGATTTCGCGGCCGAAGCGGCCCGGATGTCCAAATCCACGGCCCGCGGCGGTTTCGAACTGAAATTTCTCCTGCCCCAGAAAAGACGCAACGCCCAGGTGGAACAGATCATAACCCGCCGCCTGATCGAATACTACGGCCACCGTTACGCGGATCTCCGGCGTGAGATCGGAAAGTCCCGGCGGGACGGCCTGATCCTGACTTTCGTCAGCGTCACGGTCATGCTGTTCGGGGCGTTTTTGCCCATGCTGAAAATCCCCCAGTTCCTGGCCAACCTGATCCTGGTCATTATCGAGCCGGGAAGCTGGTTCATGATCTGGAACGGGCTGGATCAGGTGTTCTTTGAACCGAAAAAAAGAAAAAACGAACTGGAATACCTGAGGAAAATGTCGGAATGCGATATCCGGTTCATCGGATATTAAAGACCCGGCCCAAGGATCTTTCGGGGAACGGCCGCTAGAAGAAAAATCCCATGATCTTGATGTATTTTTCGTCCATACTCCGCAGGCGCCTGGAAAATTCCTTGGAGAGATTCAGGATCACATGGCTGTAAACCGCCATGTTGTCCAGTTTGAGCCGGGACAGGGCGTCCTGGGACAGGACGGCCAGACTGGTTTCATCCAGGGTGCGGACGGTGGCCGAACGCGGCAGGGTGTCCACCAAAGCCATCTCCCCGAAACAGCTTCCTTTACCCAGACGGGCTATCTCATGCTCTTTCTTGTTCGCGTCCCTTTTGGTGACCTGCACGTGACCCGACAGGATAATGTAGCACTCGCAACCCAGTTCGGACTCGTTGAAGATGATGGAGTTGTCCGGCGCTTTTTTCAGCGTCATCTTGTCGGAAAGCCATCCGATCTCGTCCATATTGAAATCGGAAAACAACCGGACACCGGTCAGAATGGTCAGGATATCCTTGTCCATGGGAGGC
Source organism: uncultured Brevinematales bacterium (assembly GCA_964392785.1). Lineage (GTDB taxonomy): Bacteria > Spirochaetota > Brevinematia > Brevinematales > JAOACQ01 > CAYMRH01. The sequence continues at coordinate 5,047 of CAYMRH010000057.1, read as the reverse complement.
CTCCGTCTGGCCCCTCATCTATCGGAATATCCGGCCTGAATTTGAAATGCCGCCGGCCCGGTTCAGGGGTGGACCGCCAGGAAATCCAGCAGAATCCGGTTGAATTCGCCGGAATGAGTTTCCATGGAACAATGCCCGGCGCCGGGGATCACCTCCAGCCGGGATTCCGGCCGTTCGTTCATGATCCGGTGCGCGTTCTCCGGATTGACCCAGGAATCCTTTTCCCCCCAGACCAGAAGAACGGGAGGCCGGATTTTTTTCATGTCGATTTTCCGTCTGTCGCCGGAGCGGACGATCGAATCCACGATTGCCGACGCGGTTCCCGGCAGGAGCAGAGGCCGCTGGTAACCTTTCCAGGCCTCTTCTTCCGCCTCGCGGCCGTAGGCAGATGACAGCAGTTCCTTCATCCTGGCGTCATCGTGAAATTGGGATGTCGCCCAGCTTTCCAGGACCGGCCTGAAAGGCCACAGGCCCGTGAAAAAGGACGCGACCGGGTTATGCCGCTGGTAAACGGCGCCGGCGGCCAGGACCACCGCCCTGGTCCGTTCAGGATACAGCATGGCGAAAGCACCTGCCACGGAACCGCCCATGGAATGGCCCGCCACAATCCAACGGTCGTGAGAGGCGGTTTCCATCGCAGGAATTGATCCGGGAGAGGCCGTAATTTTTTCCAGCGTTTCCAGAAGCCATTCC
>CAYMRH010000057.1:0-4344 GCA_964392785.1 uncultured Brevinematales bacterium | reverse complement strand
CGGTCCGCCTGTCGGAAAAACCGTAGGCCGGCAGGTCCACCGCCAGAACCCGGTAGCCGGCCGCCGTGAGCGCCGGAACGGTTTTCCTCCAGGAGAATGTTGAACCCGCGAACCCGTGCAGCAGTACGACCTGACCGGCGGGTTTGCCGGCCGTGTTCTGCCAATACCGGACATGAATACGGACCGTTTCGCTTGTCCCGACGCGGATCATCCGGCTTTCCGGAAACGGTTTTTCCCCCTCCTGAAGCGCGCCGGATTGCAAACCCGTTAACGGCACGGAGATCATCAGAAACAGGAACGCGGCGATGATCATTTTCCCGTTCCCTGCGTTTCCGGAAGCGTGTAATTGTGATTTTTCAGGCGTCTTTTTATAATTCATGGTATCTTAATTATAAATGATCAGAGAAAATCCGGGTATTTTCATGAAGATCGGCGCTTTATTCTGTTTCACGGCCCTCTTGGTCTTCCGCATCCAGACCGGGCTACATGCGCAGTCGGCCGACGCCGCGCGGTTTTTTAATTCCGGGAGGGCCGCATATTCGGACGGCGCATACGCCATGGCGGTCGGTTTTTTTGAAAAGGCCCTGGCGGTGGATCCCGACGGCCGTTACGCGGACGAATCGTCCTATTTCATCGGCATGAGCTATTTTCAGGACGGAAAATTCGAAACGGCCGTGCAGGCCTTCGTCAAATTCATCAATTCCTACCCGGAATCCCTGCACAAAGAGAAGGCGCTTTTCGGGATCGGCAACGCCTATTTCCGGATGAAAAACTACGAGAAGGCCGTCCAGAGCCTGCGGAATTTCATCAAGGCGCACCCCGGCTCCAAGTCGCTCCCCAACGCCCATTTTCTTGCGGGGTATTCGCTCCTTCTGGCCGGCAAACCGGCGTCGGCGGCTGAGGAATTCTCGATTCTGATCCGGAAATTTCCCGCATCCCCGGTTACGGAGGAAAGCCATTTCCGGCTTGGACAGGCCTACTTTTACGACCGGGATTACGCCGGAGCTGAGGACACCTTCCTCAAATTTTACGGGAAATACCCGAACTCCGTATACCAGAGCGAAGTGCAGTTTTTCCTGGGCAAGACATACTACCTGAACAATAAAACCGAATTCGCGGTCCGGGAGCTTCTCCCGCTTACGGACATGACCAATTTTTCCTACCGTTTTGAATCGCTGTATTACGTATCCATGGGACAGATCAAGCTGGACCAGTACGATCACGCCGCGGCAAGCCTGACACGGCTGACGGTGCCCTCCGAAGGCGGCAGGACCAACGAATACCGCGAGGAGGCGCTCTACAAACTGGGCCTGATCCACAAAATGCAGAACCGGCTGGATGAAGCCATCGGAGTATTCGGCGTCCTGGTCGCCGACTACCGGAATTCGGAATACACGGCCCGCGCTCTTTCGGAACTCGGGGCCTGTTATCTCCTCAAGGAAGACCTGGACAACGCCATCGCGACATACGAACGCATCGCCACGCTGGGCGGCGAGAACGTCCCGCTCTCCATCTCGAAAATCGGAGAACTGAAATTCCTGAAAAAGGATTATACCGGGGCCGTGTCGGAATTCGACAAGCTGATCCAGAAATACCTGGACACCGAATACGGCCGCAACGCCCTCTACTGGAAGGGAAGAAGCCATCTGGAGGCCGGGAACTACCGCGCCGCCCTGGAATCGTTCGAACGATACAACAAGGCGGACCCGCTTTCCACCCGGGGCGATGAAATCAACATGTTCATCGGGAACGCCATGGTCGGGCTTGCCGACTACAATTCCGCCCTGATCTCCTACCACTCCGTCCTGAGATTTCCGGATACGGCTTTCGCGGACGATGCTCTGAACGCCATCGCCTGGGTGTACGTCAAAAAAGAGGAATACGTGAGGGCCACGGAATACTACCGGAGACTGATCGCCACCTACCCCGACAGTTCCCTGGTCCCGCTGGCTTACTACAGCCTGGGCATCATTCAGTACAATCTGAAGGATTACGGTCAGGCCCAGGTCCAATTCCGGAAAGTCATGAGCGATTACAGGTCTTCCCCCTATGCGGGAGACGCTTCCGTCAAAACGGCCTGGATCCTGTACAAACAGGAGAAATTCAGGGACCTGGACAGTTTCCTGGCCGCGCAGGACCTGTCCAAGCTCAATCCGGAACAGAAAGCGGAGGCCTTGAATCTCAAGGGCTGGGCCAAATTCCGGCTGGGCTTTTACCGGGAAGCGATCGTTCACTTCCAGGAATCCGTCGATACCGCTCCCGGCCGCGACAAGGTCCTGGAAGGCCTTCTGTACATCGCGAAATCCTGGTATAACCTGGAAGACTATACCAACGCCGTGGCCGGATACCAGACCTTCATCGAGAAGGCCAAGTCGTTCAACATGCGTTCGGAAATACCCGCCGCGCTTTCCGACATGGCCTGGTGCTATATCCGCATGGGCGAAACGGACCTGGCCGCCGCGGCTTACCGGGATCTCACCGTCCTTTATCCCTCCAGTCCCTTTACGGCGGAGGCCCTGTTCAAACTGGGAGAGTATCATTACAACAAGGCGGACTACAACCGGGCCATAGAGAATTACCAGAAAATCATTTCCCTGACCCGCGAAGGGGATCTGGCCGCTTCCGCGATGTACTGGATCGGGTGGTCTTACCTGAATTTGAACGACAAACCTAGGGCGGTCTCCTATTTTGAACGCTACGCGACGGCCTATCCCAAAGCCGATTATATCACGGACGCGCTCTGGCGCGCTGCGTCCGTCTATTACGAACTGAACGATTATCAAAAATCCAAAACTTACTACGAACGGCTGGTTCGGGAATTCCCGAAATCCCCGGAAGCCGACCGGGCCAAAGTCCAGCTTGCCGACCTGGATATCCGGATCGCCAGCGGCGGCAACGAGGAAAAACTCTACCAGCTCATGATCGCCCAGACCAAAACCCGCGACGCCCGCGCGGAAGCCATGCTGAAACTGGCGTCCTACTACAAGCGGGTGGAAAGAACGGAGGAAGCCGTCAAGCTGTGGAACGAGATTACGGGCCTGACATCGGCTGAACCGGCCGCCGTCGCGACCCTGGAACTGGCCGACTGGAACCGCATTCAGGGCCAATACGTTGAAGCCATCAAGCTTTACGGCGGCATCTTCTACGTTTATAAATCCGCGGACCTGTATCCCCGCGGTCTTTACGGACTGGCCTTTTGTTATTGGAAAACCGAAAATGCCGAAACGGCAAAAAAATATCTTGACCGTTTGATCGACAGGTATCCCTCTTCGGAATGGACGGCCAAGGGCCGGGATCTCCTTAAGGAAATCGGTCAATAGGAGCCGGGATGACCGGACAGTTTTCAGCTGACGAGCTTCGGATCCTGAACCTCTGGGCCCGCAATACCGTGAGCGGGGGACACTGGGGCGACGGGGAAGTCCTGCTGGGCGAGGAATCCGGTCTTCTGGACAAGATCCGGGTTGCCCTTGAATCCGGTCAAGGCCGACTGGACCTGACCCCCACCGAATGGCGTGTTCTGGACTTCTGGAGGGAGGATAACGGAAAAGCCGCGGGACGGATGACCGGAGGCCCTTCTTCGGTTTCCCTGGCCCGCAAGATCCAGGATGCCGTCAAAACCGTCCCGGAACGGGACACCCCATGACAGGTCACGCGATCTTCTGGTCCGTTCTGGGCGTCTGGCTGTTCCTGGACGCCTGGCTGAATCTGTTTTATAACCGCCGGATCAGCAGGAATCTGCCCGAGAAAAAATCAAAGTACGTTCTCAGTCTCATCATCATTCTGGGTGTCGGTTTGGGCATGGCCGTGTCGGAAGGCGCCCGGGAGTCCTGGCTCAGGCCGTTTACCGTCCTGCGTCACGCCGGGACCGCCCTCATTGTTCTGGGTATCGCGGTCCGGTGCGGGGCGGTGTGGCAGCTCAGAAAATATTTCACGGCCAACCTGGGCGTTCAGCCGGGTCAGAAAATCATCAAGACGGGCCTTTTCAGGTTGATCCGGCATCCCGCCTACGCAGGGGACATGATCTGCTTCCTGGGTGTGGGACTCGCGTTCAGCCACCCGGTCAGTTCCGCGTTAGCCGTGATCCTGCCCTTCGCGGCGTTTCTTTACAGAATGCGACTGGAGGAAAAAATCCTGATCCGCTCCTTCGGAAGCGGCTATCGCGATTACATGAAAAAAACCGCCCGGATCATCCCGTTCATTTTCTGACTGTCATCAGAAGGCTTTTTCCGTACTGTAGAAAGGTTATTATGGGGTTGCCGGCGCGGGAGGTACGTCCGCGCCGGCAAAAGCCATACCGCTGAGTGGGGGCGTTATTTATATGGCCGATTGACCCCGTTCTTTCGT
>CAYMRH010000056.1:0-14807 GCA_964392785.1 uncultured Brevinematales bacterium | reverse complement strand
ACTGCAAGTATTCCGAGGACGAATGCTTCGACAAAAACCTGACCTTCAGCGTCCCGGTCAAGGCCATTTTCCGCCTCATCGACAAAAAGACCGGCGAAATCAAGGAAAAGGACATCTATATCGGCGATTTCCCGCTCATGACCAAGCGCGGAACCTTCATCTTCAACGGCGCCGAACGCGTGGTGGTGAACCAGATCTACAAGTCCCCCGGCGTTCTCTTTTCCTACAAGAACAAGGAGTTCTCCTCCAAGATCGTTCCGGAAAAGGGGTCCTGGCTGGAATTCCTGGTGGACGCGAAAAAGGACCTGATGTACGTCCGGATCGACTCCCGGCGCAAGGTGCTGGTCACCATGTTCCTGCGGGCGCTGGAAATGTCCACCGCGGACATCATCGAAAAGTTTTTCAAGGTCCGCAAAATCGACCTCTCCCGCATCGACAGGGACGAGGCCATATCGCGTCTGGTCGGCAAATTCGTGGCCGAGGACGTGACCGACGACGAAAACAACGTGATCGTGGGGGTGGTGGAGAAGCTCAACCCCAACTCCATCAACCAGCTGTTCCAGAAAAACAAGACCGTCATCAAGATCATCGACCCGAAATCCGCCGTGGAGAACCGGCCGCTGTTGAACACCCTGGAAAAGGACGACACCAAGGACACGGTCACCAAGGCGGTCAAGAAGATCTATTCCATCCTGCACCCCGGCGAAGCCGCCCCCCTGGAAAGCATCGTGAAGGAACTGAAGAACATGTTCTTCAATCCCAAGATGTACGACCTGGGCGAGGTGGGCCGGTACAAGCTGGTCCTGAAACTGTTCAGCGAAATCAGCCCCGAGGAGCGCAAGGCCCTGATCGAGCAGAGGACGCTCTCCTTCGACGACATTGTCCGCACGCTGACCCACCTGATCAAGGTGTACAACCGCCAGGTCCCTCAGGACGACGTGGACCACCTGGGCAACCGGCGCGTGCGCAACGTGAACGAGCTCATCACCAACCAGCTCATGACCGCGTTCGCGAAGGTGGACAAATCCATCCATGAGAAACTGTCCTCCCGCGAGATCGAGGACCTGACGCCGCAGAGCATCATCGCGATCAAGCCGATCGTCTCGGCCCTGAACGATTTCTTCGGCATGAGCCAGCTGTCCCAGTTCATGGACCAGACCAACCCGCTTTCGGAACTGACCCACAAGCGCCGGCTATCGGCCCTGGGGCCGGGCGGGCTATCGCGCGACCGCGCGGGTTTCGAGGTCCGCGACGTCCACAATACCCACTACGGCCGCGTGTGTCCCATTGAAACGCCGGAAGGCCCGAATATCGGCCTGATCGTGTCGCTGGGCACTTACGCCAACCTGAACAATTACGGGTTCCTGGAGACGCCTTACCTGACGGTGAAAAACCGGAAGCTCACCAGCGAACTCATCTATCTCTCCGCGACGGAAGAGGAAAACTACTACATCGCCCAGGCGAACGCCAAAGTGAACACCCGAGGCGAACTGGAAGAGGATTTCGTCCAGGCGCGCTACCGGGGCGAATTTGAACTCATTCCGGCCGACAAAATCCAGCTTATTGACGTGTCTCCCAAGCAGATTCTGTCCGTCTCCGCGTCCATTATCCCCTTCATCGAACACGACGACGCGAACCGCGCCCTGATGGGATCCAACATGCAGCGCCAGGCCGTGCCGCTCTTGCAGAACGACAAACCCATTGTCGGGACCGGCATGGAAGGCCCCGTGGCCCGCGATTCACGCGCCGTCGTCCTGTCCGAGGTCAAGGGCAAGGTGGCCCGGGTCGATTCCCGCCAGATCGTGGTGGAGGACGATTCCCACAAGAAACACGTTTACGATCTGGTGAAGTTCCGCCGCACCAACCAGGACACCAGTTTCAACCAGAAGCCGGTCGTGGAGAAGGGCGATTCCGTCAAACCGGGAGACCTTCTGGCGGACGGTTTCGCGAGCTCCGGCGGTGAACTGGCCCTGGGCAAGAACATTCTGGTGGCGTTCATGCCCTGGCACGGTTATAACTATGAAGACGCCGTTCTGATCAGCGAAAATCTCCTCAAGAACGACGATTTCACCTCCATCTATACCGCCGTGTTCGAATGCAAAGCCCTGGAAACCAAGCTGGGCAGCGAGGAAATCACGGCGGAAATCCCGAACGTGGGCGAAGACGCGCTGAAGAACCTGGACGAGAACGGCATTATCCGCGTGGGGGCCTACGTGAAACCGGGGGACATCCTGGTGGGGAAAGTGACCCCCAAGGGCGAACCCACGGAAACCCCGGAATTCCGGCTCCTGCACGCCATCTTCGGCGAAAAGGCCAAGGATGTCCGCGACACGAGCTTGCGCGTTCCGCACGGGGAAGGCGGCGTTGTGGTGGACGTGAAAGTCTTTTCTTCCGAAAACAACGACGAACTCCCGCCCGGAGTCCTGCGGCTCGTCAAGATCTACATCGCGAAAAAGCGGAAGATCAAACCGGGCGACAAGATCGCCGGCCGCCACGGGAACAAGGGCGTGATCTCCAAGGTTCTGGCCGAGGAAGACATGCCGTTCCTGCCCGACGGGACGCCGGTGGACATCGTGTTGAACCCCCTGGGCGTGCCCTCCCGTATGAACCTGGGCCAGCTTTTTGACAGTTTGTTGGGCATGGCCGGATGGAAACTGGGCGTGAACTACGAATGCCCGGTGTTCGAGGGAGCGACCCTCGACCAGATCCAGGAACAGATTGACGAAGCCAACGAAAAGATCAAGAAGGACCTGATCCGGGAACGGAAAAAATACGACGAAAGCGACAAGGATATCCAGAAATATTTCGAAAAGGTCAAACTGCCCAATGACGGCAAGTTCGTCATGCGCGACGGCCGTACGGGCATCACCTTCGAGCACCCGGTGTTCGTGGGCGTGATGTATATCATGAAACTGCACCACATGGTGGACGACAAGATCCACGCCCGGTCGGTGGGCCCCTATTCGCTCGTAACCCAGCAGCCCCTGCGCGGCAAGGCCAATTTCGGCGGCCAGCGTCTCGGGGAAATGGAAGTCTGGGCCCTGGAGGCCTACGGTGCGGCCAACCTTCTGCAGGAAATGCTCACCATCAAGAGCGACGACACGGAAGGCCGCGTACGCATCTACGAAGGCATCATCAAGGGAAAATACGCCGTTTCGCCGGGTATCCCGGAGTCCTTCAACGTTCTCGTTCAGGAACTGCGCGGCCTGGCCATGGACATCCAGGTTTATGACAAGACCGGCCGGCGGGTTCCGCTGAACGACCGCGAGAAAGAGCTGATCGACATGAAAGTGCACCTGATCTAGCGCGGACCGGAAGAAAGAGGAGACAAAACATGAAAGGATCCATGACCTTCGGTTCCATATCCATCCAGCTGGCGTCCTCCGAGCTGATCAAGAACCTCTCCTACGGGGAGGTCAAGAAGCCGGAAACCATCAATTACCGGACGCTGCGGCCCGAACGGGAAGGTTTGTTCTGCGAAAAAATCTTCGGGCCCACCAAGGACTTCGAATGCTCCTGCGGAAAGTTCCGCTCCATCCGCTACAAGGGCATTGTGTGCGACAAGTGCGGCGTGGAAGTGACCGAATCCAAAGTCCGCCGTTACCGCACCGGGCATATTGACCTGGCTGCGCCGGTGGCCCATATCTGGTACTACCGCATCGTGCCGAGCAAGATCGCCCTGCTCCTGGAAGTGGCCCCGTCGGACATCCAGTCCATCCTGTATTTCGAGAAATACATCGTGATCGATCCGGGCGAGACGGACCTGACCGGCAATCAGGTGCTGACCGACGAGGAATACGACGAGTACAAGGAAAAATACAAGGAAGCCTTCACCGCGGACACCGGCGCGGTCGCGATCAAGAAGATCCTGAAGAACACGGACATGGACCAGATGATCGACATGCTCCGGAACCTGGTGGACAACAAGCTCAAGGTGGATAAAAAAGTCCTGAAACGCCTGGAGCTGGCGGAGGAAATCCGCAAATCCAACAACAAACCGGAGTGGATGGTCCTGGACGTGATCCCGGTCATTCCGCCGGACCTCCGGCCCATGGTGCCCCTGGACGGCGGGCGTTTCGCCACATCGGACATCAACGACCTGTACAGAAGGCTCATCAACCGGAACAACCGGCTCAAGAAACTCAAATCCGTCAACGCCCCGGACATCATCATCAAGAACGAGATGCGGATGGTCCAGGACGCCGTGGACTCCCTGTTTGACAACTCGCGCCGCTCCCACCCGGTTACGGGCAACGGCGACCGCCCCCTCAAATCCCTGTCGGACATCCTGAAGGGCAAACAGGGCCGGTTCCGCCAGAACCTGCTGGGAAAACGCGTGGACTATTCCGGCCGTTCGGTGATCATCGTGGGACCCAACCTCAAACTGCACCAGTGCGGTCTCCCCAAACAGATGGCGCTGGAGCTGTTCAAGCCGTTCGTGATGCGGGGGCTCGTGGAGCAGGGTTACGCCCACAACATCAAGGCCGCCAAAAGAATGATCGAGACCGAGCACGAACTGGTCTGGGGCATTCTGGAAGAAGCCGTGAACGACCACCCGGTTCTGTTGAACCGCGCGCCCACCCTGCACCGGCTGGGGATCCAGGCCTTTGAGCCCATATTAATAGAAGAGAAGGCCATCCAGCTGCACCCCCTGGTCTGTCACGCCTATAACGCGGACTTTGACGGCGACCAGATGGCCGTGCACGTGCCGCTGACCCCCGAAGCGCAGATCGAGGCGTGGATGCTCATGCTGTCCTCGCGGAACCTGTTGAACCCCGCGAACGGGAAACCGATCGTTTATCCCACGCAGGACATGGTCCTGGGCATCTACTACCTGACGAAACCCGAGGCGGTCAAGCCCAAAAAGTTCCGGCATTTTGATGCCCGCGAGGAAGTGATCCTGGCCCTGGACCGCGGGACCGGAATCTTCAACAAATGGCTGAAGTTCAAGGTCAACGGCGAATGGGTCGAGACAACCTACGGCCGGGTGATCTTCAACGAGATCATTCCCGAAAAGATCGGCTATATCAACGACACACTCAATTCCAAGAAGCTGGAAAGCCTGATTTCCACCTGTTACAAGATCTACGGCATCAGGGAAACCGCCAAGCTGGTGGACGACCTGAAAACCCTGGGTTACCGCTATTCCACGCAGTTCGGCGTGACCATATCCGTGGCCGACGTGGAAATCCCGGAAGAAAAATACGAAATCGTGGAAAAGACGGAAAAAGACGTGGCCAAGACCGAGGAAAACGCCCGAAAGGGTCTGATCACCCACGACGAAAAATACAACCAGGTGATCGACCTCTGGGCCAGCGCCAACGAACGGGTCAAGAAACTGGTGGAAACCAAGCTGCAGAAGAGCCTGGACGGTTTCAATCCGCTCTACGTCATGATGGATTCCGGCGCCCGCGGAAGCCGCGAACAGATCCGACAGCTCGCCGGTATGCGCGGGCTGATGGCCAAACCGTCCGGCGAAATCATCGAACTCGCCATCAAATCGAATTTTAAGGAAGGCCTGTCCGTGCTCGAGTATTTCATCTCGAGCCACGGCGCGAGAAAGGGTCTGGCCGACACCGCCCTGAAAACGGCCGATGCGGGTTACCTGACCCGGAAACTCGTGGATATTTCCCACGACGTGGTGGTGACCGAAGAGGATTGCGGCACCGTGAAGGGCATCGACATCGCGGCCATCCGCGAGGGCGACGAGATCATCAAGCCCCTGCGCGACCGGCTGCTCGGCCACGTGACGGTCTCCAACATCTACGACCCCCGCAACGGCATCCTGCTGGTGCGCGCGAACGAAGTCATGGACGAGGACAACACGAAGCTGATCGAAGATTCCGGCATTGAATCCGTCAAGATCCGGAGCGTTCTGACCTGCGAATCCATGCACGGCGTCTGCGCCCGCTGTTACGGCTGGGACCTGTCCTCGCGGAACCTGGTGAATATCGGGGAAGCGGTGGGCATCATCGCCGCGGAATCCATCGGTCAGCCGGGCACGCAGCTCACCATGAGAACCTTCCATATCGGAGGAACGGCGGCCACCCAGCTGGAGGAAAGCGAACTCAAGCTCAATTACGACGCGTTTATCGTGGCCCTGCCGGAAAACCTCGTTTCCAAAACCATCGAGGGCCGCAAACAGACCGTCGTGCCCCGGAAATCCTACGTGAAAGTCCGCAAGGTTCTGGCCACCTACAAGGTGTCCGACGTGGCCGGAAAGGCGACCGTCCAGTCCGCCAAGGGCAAGGAATTTCTGAGCGAAAAACCCGTTTTCACCCTCAAGGACGGAAACGAGATCAAGTTCGGCCGGAAGGTCGTGATCGAGGTCGAAAAGGACAATATTTTCGTCCTGGATTCCAATATCAACGAATACTCCCTGCGCATCGGCAGCATCCTGCATCCCAAACAGGGCGATATCGTCAAACGGGGGGAGAAAATCGCGGAATTCGATCCGTACAACGAGATCATCATCTGCGAACATAACGGGACGGTCGGTTTCGCGATCAAGGTCCCGACCACCAAAGCGGCCGCCAAGGAGCGCGTGGAGGAAAAGGACAAGAACGTCGTGGTCGTCAAGGACGGGCGCGGGCGCGAACTGGAAAGGTTCATGATCGTGCACGGCACCGCGCTGGTGGTGGAGGAAGGCGACAAGGTCCAGGCCGGCGACGTCATTGCCCGCCGCTCCGTTCCCAAGCGGAGAACCAAGGACATCATCGGCGGTCTGCCGCGCGTGACGGAACTCTTCGAGTCCCGGAAACCCAAGAACATCGCCGTGATTTCCAAAGTCAACGGTGTCGTGGAAAGCATCGAGCAGAAAAAGGGAAAATACATCCTGTCGGTCAAGGCGACCAACGGCGTGTCCTTCTCGCACATGATCCCCTCCGGGAAAAACATTTTTGTCAGGATCGGGGACAAGGTCCAAGCCGGCGAACCCTTGAGCGACGGCGTGATCAGCTCGCACGATATCCTGAAAGTGCTGGGTTACACGCGCGTGAACGAATTCCTGCTGGCCGAGATCCAGTCGGTTTACCGGCTGCAGGGCGTGGACATAAACGAAAAGCACATTTCGGTCATCATCCGGCAAATGCTGAAGAAAGTGGAAGTGGTGAATCCCGGCGACACCGAGTTTATCGCCGGCCAGAACGTGGACAAGATCCGCTTTTACAGGGAAAACGACCGCATCGTGGCCCAGGGCGGGCAGCCCGCGAAAGCGCGGCCCATCCTCATGGGTCTGACCAAGGCGTCCCTGTTCACGGAAAGTTTCCTGTCGGCCGCCAGTTTCCAGGAAACGCCGCGCGTGCTCTCCAGCGCCTCTCTCAAGAGCGCGAAAGACCGTCTGGAAGGATTGAAAGAAAACCTCGTGATCGGCCAGCTGATACCGGCCGGTACGGGGATCAAGAACTACCAGGTGATCCGGGTCAGAACCCACGACTGACCGGAGCCGGGATGGAGAAGACATTGCCCCGGCCCGAAAGCCGTGCGCGGATGTCTTTCAATATCCTAACCCGCTGGTAGCACTGAACTTATAGGAGCGCTGACTCCGGGCCATCAGACCGGTTCCGGATCATCTCCTCCGATGGGTGATTCTTGAAGCAACACGGGTGTCAAACGGAAGGATTTCCGGCCGCCAAGCGCCAGGGAACGGTGCGCGGCAGCCGTGGAATTGCATCCGGATCCTGGAAATATCAGGATCCGGAATTTGACAGAAGATACGGTGTTTTTTATAATATGCCCTCGTTATCTATGCTTATGATGTAGAGGTATAGCGTTATGCCAACCATAAACCAGCTGGTGAGAAAGGGCCGCGAGAAAGTCCGTTATAAATCAAAATCGCCGGCTCTCCAGTCCAATCCGCAAAAACGGGGCGTGTGCGTCCGCGTGACCACCATGACGCCCAAGAAGCCCAACTCGGCGTTGCGGAAAATTGCCCGTGTGCGGCTGTCTCACGGAATCGAGGTGACGGCCTATATTCCGGGTGTGGGGCATAACCTTCAGGAACACTCCGTGGTTCTGATCCGCGGAGGCCGCGTGAAAGACCTTCCCGGCGTTCGCTATCACATTGTCCGCGGAACGCTGGACGCCCTGGGAGTCGAGAAACGCATGACCAGCCGTTCCAAGTACGGCGCCAAGCGCGTGAAGTCTTAAAAAAGGGAGTTGGAATAATATGCCGAGGAAGAAAAGGGTCCATAAGACGACCGTCAAACCCGATCCGAAGTATAACAGTTTCATGATCCAGAAACTGATCAACCGTCTGATGTTCGACGGCCGCAAACAGACCGCGCAGGGCATTGTGTACGGCGCCCTGAAATTCCTGGGTGAAAAAACCGGAGAAGGCGAGCTGGCGGCTTTCGACAAGGCCATGGCCAACATCCGGCCCCCGGTGGAAGTCCGGTCCCGTCGCGTGGGCGGTGCGACCTACCAGGTCCCGACGGACGTGCGGCCCGAGCGGCAGCTGGCCCTGACCCTGCGCTGGCTGGTGACGCTGTCCCGCGAACGCAAGGATCATTCCATGGCGGAAAAACTCGGCAAGGAACTCCTGGACGCCTACAACAACACGGGCGGATGCATCAAGAAGAAAATCGACACGATCAAGATGGCCGAAGCCAACAAGGCGTTCGCGCACTACAAGTGGTAACAAGAGGGGACCATGGCAACTGAGAAACAGCATCCGCTGGAGAAAGTGCGCAACATCGGCATCGCGGCGCACATTGACGCCGGAAAGACGACCACCAGCGAACGCATTCTTTTTTACACAGGGAAAACGCACAAGATCGGCGAAGTGCACGAGGGCGCCGCGGAAATGGACTGGATGGCCCAGGAAAAGGAGCGCGGCATCACCATCACGAGCGCCGCGACCACCTGTTTCTGGAATGACGTCAAGATCAACCTGATTGACACTCCCGGCCACGTGGATTTCACGGCCGAGGTGGAGAGGTCCCTGCGCGTCCTGGACGGAGCGGTGGCCGTATTCGACGGCGGCGAAGGCGTGGAGCCCCAGTCGGAAACCGTCTGGCGCCAGGCCGACAAATACAACGTGCCCCGGATCGCCTTCATCAACAAAATGGACAAGGTCGGCGCTGACTTTTACAAATCCGTCGAATCCATGCACAAGAAACTGGGCGTCAAAGCCGTGCCCATCCAGCTGCCCATCGGCGCCGAAAGCGATTTCAAGGGGCTGGTGGACCTGATCACGAAAAAAGCCTATGTCTGGCGCGAGGACGATTCCGAAGGGATGAACTTCGACGAAGTCCCGGTCCCGGAGGATCTCAAGGCGAAAGTCGATCAGCTGCGGATTTCCATGATGGATTACATCTGCGACGGGAACGACGATCTCATGGAAAAATACCTGGAAGGCCAGGAATTGCCCATCGAAGACGTCAAGCGCGGACTCCGGAAGCTGACCATTGAGAACAAGCTCTTCCCCGTGGTCTGCGGTTCCGCCCTGAAAAACAAGGGTGTGCAGCACTTGCTCGACGCGGTGGTGGACTTCCTGCCGTCTCCTCTGGACATTCCGCCCGTGAGCGCGAACAACACCGCCACGGCCAAGGACGAAATCTGCAAGCCGGTCGCCAAGGACCCGTTTGCCGGAATCGCCTTCAAAGTGATGGTGGATCCCTTTGTGGGCAAACTGGTTTTTGTCCGCGTTTACTCGGGCACGCTCGAGAAGGGCAGTTATATCTATAACGTCAACAAACGGACCAAGGAAAGGGCGTCCCGCCTGCTGCGGATGCACGCGAACAAAAGGGAAGAAATCGACTCCGTTTCCGCCGGCGACATCGTGGCGGTGATCGGTTTCAAGGACACCGTGACGGGAGACAGCATTTCCGCGGAGGAAAGGCCGCTCCTGCTGGAAGCCATCCACTTCCCGGAGCCGGTGATCAACGTCGCCATCGAACCGAAGACCAAGGAAGACATAGACAAAATGGGCAACGCCCTGCGCAAACTTCAGGAAGAGGACCCGACGTTCCGCGTGAAGACGGACGAGGAAACCACCCAGACCCTCATCTACGGGATGGGCGAACTTCACCTGGAGATCATCGTGGACCGCATGATGCGGGAATTCAACGTGCAGGCCAATATCGGAAAACCCCAGGTGGCCTACCGCGAGACCGTCAAGAAGCACGCCAAAGCCGAAGGCAAGTATGTCCGTCAGTCCGGCGGCCGCGGCCAGTACGGTCACGTGTACATTGAGCTGGAGCCCATGGAGGCCGGGAAAGGTTTTGAGTTCGTGGACAAGGTGGTCGGCGGGCGCATTCCCAAGGAATTCATCCCCGCCGTGGAAAAGGGCATCACGGAAGCGATCAACAACGGAATAGTGGGCGGGTACCCGGTCGTGGACATCCGCGTCACGCTGACCGACGGGTCCTATCACGAGGTGGACTCCTCGGAAATGGCGTTCAAGATCGCCGGTTCCAAGGCGTTCAAGGACGCGATGGCGGCGGCGGAAGCGACCCTGCTGGAACCCATCATGAAAGTGGATGTTCTCGTGCCGGAAGACTATCTGGGCGACGTGATCGGGGACCTGAGTTCCCGCCGCGCCAAGATCAACGGCATGGATCCCAAGGGCAACGCCCGGCTCATTACCGGTCACGTGCCGCTGGGCGAGATGTTCGGTTACGCGACCGTGCTCCGGTCCGTGACGCAGGGTCGGGGAACCTACTCGATGGAATTCGACCACTACGCGGAAGTTCCCAAGGGTCTTTGGGAAACGATCCTGAAAGCGGAAAAGTAAACCTTCGTATACGGAATAAAGTAGAGGAGGATCACAAAATGGCTGAGGGTAAATTTGAAAGAACAAAACCGCATGTCAACGTCGGAACGATCGGTCACGTGGACCACGGAAAAACGACGCTGACCGCCGCGCTCACCAAGGTGGCTGCGGAGAAAGGTTGGGCAAAATTTGTGTCGTATGATGAAGTCGCCAAGGCGTCCGAATCCCAGGGCCGCCGTGACGATTCCAAGATTCTGACGATTTCGACGTCTCACGTCGAATATTCGTCCGAGAAGCGGCACTACGCCCACGTGGACTGCCCGGGTCACGCCGACTACGTGAAGAACATGATCACCGGCGCCGCCCAGATGGACGGAGCCATTCTCGTGGTGTCCGCCACCGACGGCGTCATGCCGCAGACGCGCGAACACGTGCTCCTGGCCCGCCAGGTGGAAGTGCCGGCGATTGTCGTCTTCCTGAACAAGGTGGACATGATTGCCGACGCGGACAAGGAACTGATCGACCTGGTCGAAATGGACGTCCGGGAACTTCTGAACCAGTACAAATTCCCCGGCGACAAGACCCCCGTCATCCGCGGCGCGGCCGTGAAGGCCATGCAGGGCGACAAGGGCGAACTGGGCGAAGGCGCGATCCTGAAACTGCTGGAAGCCCTGGACACCTTCGTTCCCATGCCGACCCGCGAAGTGGACAAGCCTTTCATGATGCCCATCGAGGACATCTTCTCGATCACCGGCCGCGGAACCGTGGCCACGGGCCGTATCGAACGCGGTAAAGTGAAAGTGGGCGAGGAAATCGAGATCGTGGGATACAAAGACACGTCCAAGACCGTCGTGACGGGCGTGGAAATGTTCCGCAAACTTCTGGACGAAGGCCAGTCCGGCGACAACGTCGGTCTGCTGCTGCGCGGCGTGGAAAAAGACGCGATCCGCAGGGGCATGGTCCTGGCCAAGCCCGGTTCCATCACGCCCCATAAAAAGTTCAAGGCCGAAGTGTACGTCCTGAAGCCCGAGGAAGGCGGACGCAAGACTCCCGTGCATGTGGGATACCGTCCCCAGTTCTATATGAAGACCTCGGACGTGACCGGCAACCTGGCCGCCATCGAAGGCGCCGACATGGTCATGCCCGGCGACAACATCAGCATGACCGTGGAGCTGATCGTGAACGTGGCCGTGGAAAAGGGCATGCGGTTCGCCATCCGCGAAGGCGGACGGACCATCGGCTCCGGCGTCGTGACCCAGATCATAGAGTAAGACGGGGTATTGCGTGAGCAGGATCAGAGTCAGGCTCAAAGCCTACGATGTCAGCCTGATCGACAAATCCGCGAAATCCATCGTGGAGTCGGTGAAGGCCAAGGGCGGGCGGGTGTCCGGACCGGTGCCTCTGCCGACGTGGATCAGGAAATATACGGTGCTGACGAGCCCGCATGTGAATAAGGACGCGCGGGAACAGTTTGAAATGCGCGTCCACAAGCGCCTGATCGACATCCACGATCCGAGTTCGGACCTGGTGAACGCCCTGATGGAACTCCAGCTGCCGGCGGGCGTGGAAGTGCAGATCAAACAGTAACAAAACCAAAGACGGGAAAAGGATTGCGCATGAAAGCGAAGAAAGTCGGGATTATCGGAAAAAAACTGGGTATGACCCAGCTCTTTGACAACGACAGAATGGTCGGAGTGACCGTTGTGGACTTTTCCGGCATGGCGCTTCTCGGAAAGCGGACCGCGGAAAAGGACGGCTATACGGCCGCCATCCTGGGATATGATTTCAGCAGGGACAATGAGCCCCGGTTTGTCCGCGAAGTGCGGGTGAACGACGCCTCTATCTACGAAGACGGCCAATACCTCAGCCTCTTTGAGAACCTGAAGCATGTGGACGTTATCGGGCTCATGAAAGGACGCGGCTTTGCGGGGGTCATGAAACGTCATGGTTTCCACGGCGGTCCGGCTTCGCACGGTGCCAAGCATTGGCACAGAAGGCCCGGTTCGGTCGGCGGCCATACCTTCCCGGCGAAAACCTGGCGGGGGCAGAAAATGCCCGGCCATTACGGTAATTCGCGCGTGTGCGTTTTAAACCAGAAGCTGGTCCGGATTGACAAGGAAAAGGGCCTCCTGTTCATTCAGGGTTCCATTCCCGGGGCGCGCAACGCTTATGTCATGATCCGCGACGCGGTCAAGAAAAAGTGAAGGATAACAAGATGAAACTGGAAGTCTATGACGGCAAGACCAAGGTCAGGGACGTTGAACTGAAATCGCTGTTCGCGGCCCGGTCCGATCAGGCGCTTTACCAGGCCATAGTGGGGCGCATGTCCCATGACCGGTCCGGCAACGCCTTTACCAAGACCAAGTCGGAAGTCCGCGGCGGCGGGAAAAAGCCCTGGCGCCAGAAAGGTCTGGGACGGGCCCGCGCGGGATCCATCCGCTCCCCTCTCTGGAGAGGCGGCGGCGTGACCTTCGGACCCAAGCCGAGAGATTTCTCCAAGGCTGTAAACAAAAAACAGCGTGATCTGGCTTATGTGACCGTGTTCGGAAAACTGGCGGAAATGGGCCGCGTCCGCGTATTCAGCGACGTGACCATGGCCGGTCATAAGACCAGGGATTTCCTCAAATTGTTCCGGGGTTACATGGAAAAGGACGACCGGCGCGTGGCCATCATCGTTCCCGAGTACGACAAGAACATGGTCCTGGCGTCCCGGAACATTCCCGGAGTGCGACTGATTTCCGCCGTGAATCTGGATCTTGTGCCGCTGGTGTTCGCCGACCGGGTCCTGATATCCGAGAAGGCGGCCCTCGCGCTGGATTCCAAGTTCTCAGAAATAGCGCAGTGAAGGAACCGTTATGACGAAGAGCAACGTGATCGTGATCGCCCCGGTCATCACCGAAAAGGCCGGTGCGATGAAGGAAGAAAAAAAGTACATGTTCAAGGTGGCCGTTTCCTCGAACAAGATCGAGATTAAAAAAGCCATCGAGGACATGTACAAGGTCAAGGTGGACAAGGTCAACGTCATGAACATGAACCCCAAGTATAAGCGGGTCCGTATGAAATACGGTTATACGGACGCGTGGAAAAAGGCCGTGGTCACGCTGAAAGAAGGCGAGATCGACGTGTACAAGGCATAAGGCGAGGTCGACATGGGCATCAAGAGATACAAACCGATTACGGCGGGCATGCGCCACCGGGTGAGTCTGGATTATTCCGAAGTGACGACCCTGTACCCGGAGAAAACCCTCATCGGCGGGGTCAAACGGGGGCGCGGAAACGGACGGAACGCCCAGGGTGTGATCACCTGCCGTCACCGCGGCGGCGGCAACAAGAAGTTTTACCGGATCGTGGATTTCCGCCGCGACAAGCGGGACATTGACGCCAAAGTCATGAGCGTGGAATACGATCCGTACAGAACGGCCCGGATCGCCCTGTTGCATTATACGGACGGGGAGAAGCGTTATATCATCGCTCCCAACGGGCTGAAAGTCGGCGATACGGTCATGGCGGGGGAACGCGTGGAAATCAAGGCCGGCAACGCCATGCCGCTCCGGAATATTCCGGTGGGGACCGTCATCCATAACGTGGAAGTGAAGCCCGGAAAGGGCGGCCAATTGGCCCGGTCCGCCGGCGCTTACGCGAAGCTGGACGGCAAGGAAGGGCGTTACGCCTTCCTGAGAATGCCTTCTACGGAAATCCGCACGATCCTTCTGGACTGCTACGCCACGATCGGCGAGGTGTCCAATTCAGATTCCATGAACGTTTTTATCGGGAAAGCCGGTCATTCCAGGCATCGGGGCATCAGGCCTTACGTGCGCGGCGTGGCCATGAACAAGGTGGACCATCCTCACGGCGGCGGACGCGGTAAGCAAAAAGGTTACAAGACACCGGTCAGCCCCACCGGCGTGCCGGCCAAGGGATACAAAACCCGCAAGAAGAACAAGGTCACGAACCGCTATATTGTCGCGGTCCGCAAGAAATAACAGGCAAGGGAGACAGGCATGGCTCGCTCAGTCAAGAAAGGACCTTTTGTTGACCAGAAATTGAACGAGAAAGTGAAGAAGGCCCAGGCCGAGATTGATAAAAAGCCGAT
>CAYMRH010000055.1:0-15526 GCA_964392785.1 uncultured Brevinematales bacterium | reverse complement strand
AGCAACTGACAACTGCCAACTGAACTATCCCGGAGGCGCGATGATACTCAAAGGGCTCGACCTTTTCATGGACTTCATCATGAAGTCGAACTACATTGTCGCGCTCACGGGTGCGGGAATATCCACCGGCGCCGGGGTGCCGGATTTCCGGGGCCCCAAAGGGCTGTACAAGCGCAAGGACATTCCGGCCGACAAAATCTTCGACATCGCCTATTTCCGTGAGGACCCGTCGCTGTTCTATAAACACATTTCCGCCCTGCTGAACAAATTCAAGAAAGCCAAACCCACCAACGGGCACCTGTTCCTGAAAAAACTCCAGGACCTGGGCAAACTCAAGACCGTGATCACACAGAACGTGGACGGACTGCACACCCGCGCGGGCAACACGAACGTGATAGAAATCCACGGGAATTTCGACAAGTACCACTGCCTCAACTGCAGTTTCGAGATCAACCGCGGGGAAAAACTGTACCCGGAAATCGAAAAAAAGCTCAAGGATAAAAAGGTCCCCAAGTGCAAGAAGTGCAAAAGCCCCATGAAGCCGAACGTGGTCTTTTTCGGGGAATACGTCCGCGACCTGGAAAAGGCGCTCACGGAAGTCCAGAAAAGCGACCTGCTGATCGTGATGGGTTCCTCCCTGTCCGTTTATCCGGCCGCCCAGCTCCCCTCCTACCTGCCGGATTCGTCCCGCCTGGTCATCATCACTGACCAGGAAACGCCCTACGATTCCAAAGCCAAGGTCGTCCTGCGCGAGGACATCGATACGGTTGTGGGCAAACTGGGCCTGATCTAGCCCATTTGTCACGCTGTCGCAAAAAGGGCCATGAAACTTTGTCATGGCTTTCGCCCCGGTCATTCCTGAAGGCCCGGTTGAGAAAGGCTCCGTTTTGCTTTTTTCCCCTTTTCTGATATGATAAACGTGGGCAAACGCGGCCGGGTTCCCGTTCCCTGACATCCTGAAGGGGTCTGACATGCGAGCGACTGTTCACGAGGACGATATCAACCGCATCGTCCATTTTGACCACCACGATCCGTTCGGGGTTCTCGGGGCCCATGAAGTCACCTTCCAGAACAAGCGCTGCGTGGCCGTGCGCGCGTTCAATCCCGCCGCCAAGGCCATGTGGGTTGTAGACCGCGCGTCCCCGGACAGCCCCTACCCCATGGTGAAAATCCACAACACCGGATTTTTTGAATTCATCCACGTGGAGAAAAACTCCCTCTTCGCCTACGACCTTCAGGCGGAATACTACAGCGGCCAGAACCACCGTTTCGCGGACCCGTATTCCTTCGCGCCGGTGATCTCCGATTTTGACCGGCACCTCTTCAACGAGGGCACGCACCAGGAAGTGTACGAAAAACTGGGCGCCCACCTGATGGAAATTTCCGGCGTGCGGGGCGTCCTGTTCGCGGTGTGGGCTCCCAACGCCCGCTCGGTGAGCGTGATCGGGGATTTCAACGCCTGGGACAACCGGCGCCACCCCATGCGCGTTCTGGGTTCCTCCGGTATCTGGGAGCTGTTCGTTCCCGGACTCGCGCAGGGCGACACCTACAAGTTCGCGGTCAAGACCCAGCACGGACGCGTCCAGGACAAGGCGGACCCTTACGGGTTTTTCGGCGAAGTCCGCCCCAAGACCGGGTCCCGCGTCTGGGACATCACGAAATACGCCTGGAAGGACTCGGGCTGGATGGCGGAACGGGCCAAAACGCAGAACCTCGCAAAACCCATGTCCGTTTACGAAGTCCATCCGGGTTCCTGGAAACGGGTTCCGGGAGAGGACAACCGTTTCCTGACCTACAGGGAACTGGCCGTGGAACTCACGGATTACGTCAAGGATATGGGCTACACCCACGTGGAACTCATGCCCGTTTCGGAACACCCGTTCGACGGCTCCTGGGGTTACCAGGTCACCGGCTATTACGCGCCCACCAGCCGCTACGGAACTCCTGACGATTTCATGTTCTTCGTGGACCACATGCACCAGAACGGCATAGGCGTGCTGGTGGACTGGGTTCCGGGCCATTTTCCCAAGGACGACCACGGGCTGTCCAACTTTGACGGCACCGGTCTCTACGAACACGCGGACCCGCGCAAGGGCGAACACCTGGACTGGGGCACCAAGATCTTCAACTACGGCCGCAACGAGGTGCGCAACTTCCTCATATCCAACGCCCTCTTCTGGCTGGACAAGTATCATATTGACGGCTTCCGCGTGGACGCGGTGGCATCCATGCTGTACCTGGACTACAGCCGCCAGGGCGACAACTGGGTCCCCAACCAGTACGGCGGCCGGGAAAACCTGGAAGCCATAGACTTCATGAAGAAACTGAACGAGCTGGTTTACGCCAAATTCCCCGGCGCCACCACCATCGCGGAGGAATCCACGGCCTGGGGCGGGGTGTCCCGGCCCACCTACGTGGGCGGCCTGGGGTTCGAGTTCAAGTGGAACATGGGCTGGATGCACGACACGCTCGTGTACATGAGCCAGGACCCGGTGTACCGCAAATACCACCAGGGCACCCTCACCTTTTCCATGATCTACGCCTTCAGTGAAAATTTCATTCTGGTCTTTTCCCACGACGAGGTGGTCCACGGCAAGGCGTCCATGATCAACAAAATGCCGGGAGACATGTGGCAGAAGTTCGCCAACCTGCGCCTGCTTTATACGTTCATGTGGAGCCACCCGGGGAAAAAACTCCTCTTCATGGGCCAGGATTTCGGACAGTGGGACGAATGGAGCGAAGCCAGGAGCCTGGACTGGCACCTTCTGGACTACGAACCGCACCGGAAACTCCGCCAGCTGGTCAGGGACCTGAACCGTCTCTATAAAAACGAACCCGCCCTGTACGAAGTGGATTTCGAACCGTTCGGTTTCGAATGGGTGGATTTCTACGACTCCGACAACAGCGTGATCAGCTTTATCCGGAAAGCCCGCAACGGAGAATTCCTGGTGATCGCGTGCAATTTCACGCCCGTACCCAGGTACGATTACCGCATTGGCGTTCCCCACCTGGGCCGTTACGAGGAACTGCTGAATTCCGATTCGGACGCCTATTGGGGCGGAAACATCGGCAACGGCGGCGGGCTGGACGCGGACGCGATCGGCTGGCAGGGACGGCCCTATTCCCTGAAAATCACACTGCCCCCGCTGGGAGCCGTGATATTCAAATACCGCAAAAGCGCCAAAAAAGCCGATCCGGCGCTGCAAAACCGGAAAACAGGAAAATAATCCGCCCGGCCGCCGGACCGGCAGCCGGGAACATATCAACGGACGGCCGCCAACCGGCCGTCCCGGACAGGAGAGTCGTCTATGGCCGGAGGATCGAAAACCAGGATCGGAAAATTCCTGATCGCGACCAGCATTTCCGTCGGGATCGCCCTTCTGGTCGTGATGCTGTATTACGTTTTTCCCAGAACCCGGATCCTCCGCACGCTGGAAAGCGCATCCGTGAACTGGCGTTTCCTGTTCCGGTCCCTGGTCACCGGATACTTCCCGGACTCCCGGGGCGTCGTGAACCGCCCGCGCGAAGGGATATACGACCGGATCGTGGTCGCAGCCATAGACGACGCCACCATAGACACCTACGGCGGCACCTTCCCGTTCGACCGCCAGGTCTGGGCGGACATGCTGAACAGTTTTAACCGGCGGCCCTCCCGGAACATCCCCGCGGTCTTTTTCGACATCTTCTTTTCCGACAAAAGCCAGAACCCGAAAAGCGACGCCGCCATGATCAAGGCCTTCCGGGACTACCAGGGCCTCCTGGGCGAGGACTTTATTTTCGACATCATCCGCGGCGAGGACATCCTGTTCAGGGGTTCCGAAGAGGACATCCAGCGGGCCCGGACCAAACTGTATTCCCAGTACGCGCTGGACTACAACACGAACACCGTCCGCGCCATGAGGCGTTTCGAACTGGACATCAGGGAAAACCTGAACGTCAGGCGTTACCCCAAAGCGACCCCGATCCTGGCCGAGCTGGCCGAATCGCTGGATTTCCTGGGGGCCGCCAACCAGGGAACGGACGAATCCACCTACCGCTTCAAGCCGCTCATAGTCCAGGGGCAGTTCAAGAAGATGGAAAACGGACAGGAAGTTTTTGTCCGCAAGTACTATCCCTCCGTGGTGCTCGCCATGCTGGTCAAGCTCCTGGATTCCGATCTCTCCAACGTCACCGCGCAGCCGGGGTCCGTGGTGGTCCGCAACGCCCTCTGGAACGGAAAACGCGGGGATTTCCGCATCCCGGTGGACGAACGCTATCAGCTTTCCATCAACTTCAAGTCCACGCCGGGCGGCGGATACATCCGCACCGTGCCGTTCAAGGACATCACCAAGGCCAGCCTGCCCAAGGACGCCATTGTCTTCATCGGAATGTACTCCCGCAAGGGGACGCACGATATCTGGCTCTCCCCCATGGGGGATATGTACGGCGTGGAGATCCTGGCTTACGCCCTGGGCACCGTTTACAACCGGGATTTCCTGACCGATACGCCCGACTGGATCAACATCCTGTCCGTCTTCCTGGCGGCGGTGCTGGTGGGGCTCCTCATCTCCGGCGGCAACCGGGTGTCCGCCGCCCTGGGCGTGACCGTCATGATCGCCTCTTTCGCGGCGGGGTTCGCCCTGTTTTTTCAGAATATCCGGTTCGTGACGTTCCTGCCCATGATCACCACCGTGCTCACGCTCATCGCGGTCCAGATATTCATCCTGCTGACGGAAGGCCGTGAAAAGAAATTCATCAAATCCACTTTCTCCAGTTACCTGAACCCCAAACTGGTGGACATCCTGATCCAGAACCCGGACATGCTCAACCTAGGCGGCGAGGACCGGGAGGTCACCGTCCTGTTTTCCGGCGTCAAGGGTCTGGACCATGTGGCGGAAAAACTTTCACCCCGGGAACTGGTGGATTACCTGAACGTCTATTTCAGCCGCATGGCGGACATCGTAATGGACACGAACGGCACGCTGGACAAATATATCGGGGACGCGGTCATGGCGTTCTGGAACGCGCCGGTGGACCTGGCCGACCACGCCCTCAAGGCCTGCGAAGCGGCCGTCAGGATGACCCAGGCCCTGGAATCCTTCAACGAAGAAATGAAAGCCAAAGGCCACAAGCCCATTACCGTCCACATCGGCGTGAATACGGGCCGGATCATCGTCGGGAACGTGGGCAGCGACCAGCAGAAAAACTACACCGCGATCGGGGATTCGGTGAACCTGTCCTCGCGTCTCAAGGGCCTGAACAAGTTCTTCCACACCAACATCGTGGTCAGCGAATTCACGTACGAACTGGTCAAGGACCGCGTGATCGCTCGGGAACTGGACCTGACCAAGGTCAAGGGAAAAACCAAACCGGTTCGCATTTACGAGATCCTGGACATCAAAAGTCCGGCTTGACGCATAAGGGAGGCGGTCATGGACGTTCACGCGGGAGCGAAACCGAAAACCCGGAAAAAAACCAGCAAAGTTCTGGTCATATTCTCCATTGCGGCCGTTTTCCTGGCCGCGATCCTGACGTTCTACCACCTGCCGCGGAAATACGACGTCCTGGGGGTCCGCAGCGTCCTGAAAGGCGTTGAGGACCTGTCGCTCAACTGGCGGTTCGCCTCCCGTACGATCGCGTCCCAGGCCACGGCCATGAGCGTGGGGATCAAGCGCTCGGAATCCGCCGGGATTTTCCGTAAAATGATCATCGCCGCCGTGGACGACCAGACCATCCAGTATTTCAAGTCCTACCCGCTGGACCGTTCGGTGTGGGCGAACATGATGACCAATTTCAACGCCAAGGACCCCGTTCCCGACGTGGTCCTTTTCGACATGTTTTTTTCCGGCCCCGGCGCCAAACCCGAAAGCGACAAGGCCATGATCCGCGCGTTTGACCGCTACCGCGGCACCGTGGGCAACGATTTCGCGCTTTACCCCGTGCCGGGTATTGACCTGGACGGCGTCAAAAGAACGGACGACTTTTCCGGAAAACAGCTCAAACTCCTCGCTAAAGAGGGGTCTGATTACAATTCCCGGGAAATCCAGGCCATGAGAAAGTTCGAACTGGACCTTCCCGAGAACCTGCCCGGCGTGCGGTCTTTCGCCAAAATCCTTCCCGTCATGCCGGAACTGGCGGAAACGCTCACGTACGCCGGTTCCGTGAACATGGATTCCGAAGACGACAAACAGGAACTCTACCGGAGACTCCCCATGATTACGCGCATGTATTATTACGTGCGCGACAAGGACGGTTCCCTGTCCGCCAAAAGCGTCTTTTACCCTTCCGCCGCGCTGGCATCGGTTGCGGAAATCCTGGGCGCGGACCTGAAAAAAATGCGCGTGGAACCGGGCGCCGTCATCCTGACAGACGCCCGCCAGGGCGGAACACCGGCGGAATTCCGGATTCCCGTGGACGAAAACTACCGGCTGGCGGTGAATTACAAGGCCAATCCCGGCACGGGCTACATTCGCGTGATTCCGGTGCGGGACATTTTCCGCGCGGGTTTGCCCCGGAACGCCGTGGTCCTGGTGGGTGTTTACGTTCAGGGCACGGCCGCGAACAACTGGAATTCCCCGCTGGGGTCCATGTTCAGCGTGGAGCACATCGGCTACGCCATCGGCACCATGCTGAACCGGGATTTCATCACCACGGCGCCGGTCTGGCTGAACGTCCTCTACGTCGTGCTGTTTACGCTCCTGGTGGGGTTCCTGGTGTCCCGGGGCATCCGCACCATGATCGCGGCGTTCGTCATCTCCATCGCCGTGCCGTTTGCGGTGGGTTTCGCGCTGTTCCAGTTCAACTTTGAGATTCTGACCATGGTCCCGGTCGTGACGGCGCTGTTGGTCCTCATCGCCGGGGAAATCTACATCCTCCTGACCGAGGAAAAGGAAAAGCGCTTCATCAAATCCACCTTCTCGAAATACGTGAACCCCGACCTGGTGAACATCCTGATCCAGAACCCGGACATGATCCAGCTGGGCGGCCAGGACGTGGACGCGACCATCCTGTTTTCCGACATCCGGGGTTTCACGACGCTGTCGGAAGGCATGACCCCGAACGAGCTGATCAGCTTCCTGAACATTTACCTGTCCCGGATGACGGATATCGTGATGGAAACCCAGGGCACGCTGGACAAGTACATTGGCGACGCGGTGGTGGCCTTCTGGGGCACCCCCATGAAACTGCCCAACCACGCCCTGAACGGCTGCCGGGCCGCCGTCCGCATGATGCAGGAACTCAGGAAATTCAACGAGGAAATGGCGGCCCAGGGCAAAAAACCCATCAATATCGGCGTGGGTCTCAATTCCGGCTCCATTACCGTGGGCAACATCGGTTCTGACAAGAAAAAGAACTATACCGCCATCGGCGAAAACACCCAGCTGGCGGAGGACCTGCAGGACGAAAACAAGGTTTATGGCACCAACGTGATCATCAGTGAAATGACGTACAACCTGGTCAAAGACCAGGTTGTGGTGCGCGAACTGGACACGATCAGCGTCAAGGGTCATGACAAACCCGTCCGGATCTACGAACTTCTGGACGTGAAGTGACCGTCCGGCCCGGCCCCGCGGCGCCTTTTTGACGCGAATCCGGCCGGTCTTTATAATCTGCGTCTGAAAGATTCGGGCGGTAATCATGTTTCGAAACGGTCTGGTCCTGTGTGCCCTGGCGGCGGCCCTCTCGCTTCCGTCCTGTTCCAATTACCTGGCCATCCAGGAGGAAAACCGCCAGCGCGAAACCCTGGCGGCCGCCGTTGTCCGGTCTTCCCCAAGGACGTTTACCATCCGCGTTCTGCCGTTCAAGATGACGGGCCGCGAGGTGCCGGACGCGGGTTACATCCGCCAGGCCGTGACGGAAATCCTGTCCGGATATCTCAAACCCCTGCAGTACGAAACCGTGTTCATCCCCTTTGAATACGTCACGAACGAGGAAATCACCGGCCTGATCATGCTTTCCAACAGCCGGTATTCCAATTATGTCACCAACGTGGAGACGGTCGTCACCCAGTTTTCCCAAATGGTGGAAACGGAAACGCGGGCCGTCGTGACCACCAATTCCAACCTGACGGAAACGCCGGGCCGGCGGGCGGGCACCGTCACCAATGTCTGGGTTTACACCCTGACCACCAATCTCGCCGAACGGCAGGTGACCAACACGCTCGCTTCCAACGTCATCACCACCAATCTCCGCCTTCTCACGCTTTCCGCCTATTCCAACCTGGTCGATACGGAATTCCCCGAGCTGACCAACTCGCTGACCCGTGTCCCCGTCGTGATCCGGCAGGAACCGATTCTCACCAATCTGGCCGTGGAATCGGAGGACCTCCTGCAGGTCCTGGCCGGGCAACTGGCCGCGGAAATCCTGCGGCAGTACACGAACGGCAACACGTACCGGACCGTCAGGCAGATAGCGGATTTCCTGGGCGTGGATATCGCCCGGTCCCTTGCGGATTTCCTGATCGCGGAAATGGAGAAACCCACAGCCTATTACGGATTTGTGTACGGAAGCTATTCCGTAACCAGCCGGAAGAACGGGCCCAACGACGTGAGCGTGAAAATGACGGTCATGAAACACGTGGTGTCCAACCGTCAGATCGACCTGGAACTGAAATCGCGCGAAGACCTGCTGGCGGACCGTCTGTTCGATTTCCTGAAACCGACAAGGGAATTCTTTCTGGACAGGCCCGTGGCCGACCTGGCGGTCCTGACGGACCCTTCAGACGCCAATATCTATCTGAACGGGGTTTACCTGGGAAAAAGCCCCCTCTACTACCCCGCCATCCCCACCGGGCCCTACCACATGACTTTCCTGAAGCAGGGTTACGCCCAGACCACCGTGGACCTGACCGTAGTCCACGGCAGGACAAACTTTGTCACCAAGAAAATTGACCGCATGAAAACGGGGGGCGAGGTCACGATCCTGTCCGAACCCACCAACGCGAACGTCTTTATCGAGTCCGAATTCCTGGGAAACACCCCGCTGGTCGTTTCCAATCTCACGCTGGACACGGAGCACCGCGTCAAAATCCTGGCCCAGGACACCAATCTGCCCGCCTATTACCATTCCTTCCGCCTGAAGGACGAGGAGGACCGTTACCGGATCAACGCGCGGATTCTGGCCAGCGACCCGATGCAGAATTTTGTCCGGGAATTGCTGTTCTGGTCCACGGTGGCGAGCTGGACCGGCGTTGTGGGCCTGGTGGGCTGGAATATCTATACCCATTACATGTCGGAATATTACCTGGATCTGTATCTCGTCGGGAGAGAGTCCGGCGACTTCGCCAGATATTTGCAGTATTTCCAGCTGAACGAAAGCGCCTTCACCTATTTCCTGATCGGCTCAGGCGTCGCGTTCGGCGTGACCGCCCTGTCCCTCTACAACAGCGAAGTCTATCTGGGAATGGACTTTTCCCCCCGCAAGGGCGCCAGCGCACACATCGCCTACCGTTTCTGAAAAAAAAACGGGCGCACGTTTCCATGCGCCCGCCAGTGTCCTGTATATCCCTAGAACGCCATCTGGAACGGAATGAATGTCACGGCGATATTATTGTTCAATAACCCGTATTCCGCCGCCAGACTCACAAAGAACACGTTGAACCCGCCCACCAGCCGCACATCCAGGGGGTTGTAGCCCACGCGGATGGTTTCCATAAGATCCAGATCGATGTTGTTATAAGTCCCTTCGTTCACGCGCATGGTGGTCGTAACTTCTCCCACGTTCAGGTTCAGGCCCAGACCGGCGAACACGCTCCCCACGAACGGAATGTTCACCCCGGCCATGAGTTTGGTCCCGATGGACGATCCTTGCCAACCGAAATCAAGCTTCGTGGCGGCGCTGATGGTCCCCGCTTCCACGCCGTTGGTGTAGGCCGTATAGGGCGTCCGGTTCACAATGCCGAAATTCCCGGATTCATAATCATACGACAGGCGCACGTCCAGTTTCAGGATCCCGCCGGGCAGTTCCAGCAGATTATAGCGCGCCTCCAGACCGAAATGGAATTCTCCCACCGTGAGAGTCGTTCCGGAACCCCCGTCCAAAGCCAGAGGCGGAATGAACCCCAGCCGCACGCCCACGTCCATGGGCATGAGCGGAATGCCGATCTTGAAATACGCCAGGTCATAGGGAAACGGAAATAGGGCGAAGATTTTGGCGAAGTCGTCAAAGCGGATGGCATTGGAACTGGCGCTGCCGCTCAGGATTCCCGTATAGTTCTTGTCGAAAAAGGCCCTCCAGAGCGTGCCGGTCACGTTCAGGCCCGCGCCCAGGCCGAACTTGATGCCCGGGAAACCCGACACGTTTGCCGGCGTCACGTTGCCCGCGCCGGAATAAAAGCCCAGGTTCTTGGCCATCTCGGTGGAAATATTGCTGACTGTGGATCTCATAATGGATCGGATGTCGTTCGTTAACTCGTTAAAGTCCGCGAAAGACGCGGCGGTTAACCCGGTCAGAAGACCGACAGCAAGCAGAATCCTTTTCATGCAAAATCTCCTCTCTATCATTCGTATCTGAATATCATATCATGAGTTTTCGTAAAAAACAGGACGGATCACGCCGTCAGCGGCCGGAATTTTTCAGGTATTTCTCCAGGATCGCCTTGCCGCGGGGGTGACGGTCAACGTATTTGAGCAGGGATTCCAGGTAGGAATCCGTCTCGCCGGTATCCAATACGGTCCCTTCCACTTCCAGGGCGGCCACACGGCCCAGGGCGGCCATCTCGTTGATCGCGTCTATGTGATAGAATTCCCCGCCCCGGTGTTTTTTCCAGCCCTCTTCCAGGAGGTCCAGGATCTCGGCCGTGAAGAGATAACGGCCCACGGACACCAGGTCGCTCGGAGCGTCTTCCGCCTTGGGTTTTTCCACAATGCGGTTCACGAGCCTGTCACCGTCTTTCTTGAGCTCAATCACGCCGTAGCGGCTGATGTTTTCCGTTTCACGGCGGACAGCCAGGATGCTTTTGCCGTTCTTCGAGTAGTGATCCGCCATGCGGCGGGTCAGTCCGGGTTTTGAGAGAACGATGTCATCCGGATAAGCCACCACGAACTCTTCACGCCCCAGGGCCTGTTTCGCGAGCAGGATCGCGTGTCCCGTGCCTTTCATTTCCCTCTGGCGGACCGTCAGGAAGTTCATGTTCCTGGGCTTGATGGCGTCCAGAAAGGCCTTCTTGCCCTCTTTCTCGAACACCTGTTCCAGCTCGATTTCCCTGTCCAGGTAGTTCTCCAGAGCGGACTTTCTCCGGCTGGTGATCAGGATCACGTCCCGGATCCCGGCTTCCTCGAATTCGTCCAAAATGAAATCAATCAGAGGCTTGTCCCAGAGCGGAAGCATTTCCTTGGGTACGCTTTTTGTCACCGGTAAAAACCGGGTCCCGTATCCGGCGGCCACAATAACGCCTTTCATAGAATCCGTATGCTCCTTTCTGACGGTCCGGGACAGGGGCAAGTTCCGGTCCCCGCGTCAAAACCTTTCGTATTATAGGGAAATTGTGTATTTCTGACAATAATTTTCCGATAATCGGGTAGAGCCGTTTTATCAGGGGAAAACGATGAATCCGCTGGATATTCTTGTGGTCGCTCTGGTTGTATTGGGCTTTATCTGGGGCTTCAACAAGGGCTTTATCTACATGATTTTCAGCCTTTTGGCCATCATCGGCGGTGCTTTCAGCGCCGGAAAACTGGTCCCCCTGATCCTGCCCCGGCTCTTCCCTCAGCAGTACCATCAGCTGGGATACATTGTCCTGTTTGTGGTCATCTTCACTCTGATCTATTTCCTGATCAAGAAAATCACCTACCTTCTCGAGGACATGGTGGAGTTCCTGGAACTGGAGTGGCTGGACAGTCTGTTGGGGGGATGCCTGGGGCTTTTCCAGTTTCTGGTCATCGTGGGGGTTGTGGTGACCATCGCGAGCCAAACGGGGCTGATCCGCCTGATCCCGTCCTATCAGGACATGAAAATCGCCCTGTTTATCTCTGACACGTCCCAGGTCATTGTGTCGTTTATAGCCGGGAATCTGGACACGGTCAGGCATTTCAATTGAGATCCGCGTCCGTCACCGTCGGGCATTCCGGGCCCCGGACGCCCTGTTGACTGTTCCGTCAGCACTCCTTATATTCATTTCATGGCTCTGGCAAGACTTTTCCCGGTATTAGTAGCGATCCTGACTACTCTATTCAGCCCGCTTTTTTCTGTTGAAAAGAAGGTGGTTTCCATAAGCGTCCGGGAAGCCATTACCCCGCCTACCCGCCGCTATATAACGCGCGTCATCCGGGAAACTGAAAAATCCGGTTGGGACGCCGTCCTGATCGAGCTGGACACGCCCGGCGGGCTTCTGGAAGCGACCCGGGACATTGTCCAGGAGATCCTCAATACCCGTCTGGACACCATTGTTTTCGTTTCTCCGCAGGGAGCCCGGGCCGGTTCTGCCGGCGTGTTCATTACGCTCTCCGCCCGTTACGCCGCCATGGCGCCCGGATGCAATATCGGGGCCGCTCACCCCGTCAGTCTGACCGGAGGAAAAACCGAAGACGGCGATCAGGGCAAAATCATGTCCCAAAAGATCCAGAACGACACCGTGGCCTTTATGGAGTCCATAGCCGCCGTCAGGAACAGAAACCGGGACTGGGCCGTACGCACGGTCAGGGAAAGCGTGTCCCTGACCGCAAACGAGGCCCTGAGCAGGGGATTGATCGATACCGTCGCCGCGGACAGGCAGGAACTCCTGAAGAAGATATACGGCGCCCGGACGGAAATCCGGGTCCGGGAAGCGGATAAAAACTGGGCGGAAAAACTCCTGAGCATTTTGGCCAACCCCAACCTGGCCTATTTTCTGCTCATCCTCGGTTTTTACGGGATCCTTTACGAAATCATTCATCCCGGGACCATTTTTTCCGGCGCGCTGGGCGCCATCCTCCTGGTGATCGCGCTGTATTCCATGCAGACGCTGCCCTTCAATTTCGCCGGATTTTTCCTCATCCTGATCGCGTTCGTGCTGTTCGTTCTGGAAGCGTTCGTGGTCTCCTACGGCCTGCTCACCGTGGGCGGCATTCTGTCCCTGGTGCTGGGTTCCGCTCTTCTTTTTGACCCGTCCCAGCCGATTTTCCGGATTGCCATTTCCAGCATCCTGACCGTGTCTGTCACCACCCTTCTTGTTGTGGGCGGATTGCTCCTGATGGCCGGCAGGATGATCCGGAAAAATCCCTCTTCCGGCGTCGAGGGTATGACAGGCGAACGGGGAACGGCATTGGGTGATTTTCAGGACGGACGCGGCAAGGTCCGTGTCCACGGGGAAATCTGGAACGCCGTGTGCCGGAGACCTCTGAAAGACCGGGAGAGCGTGACGGTCAAATCGGTCAAAAACCTGACTCTGGAAGTGGATTAAAAAAGGGCCGTCCCGAAAGGGGCGGCCCCGGTTTTTCTGTCGGGTTCCGTTTGCGGCTGGCCGGCGGTCAGTCCCGGATGCCGATGTAATTTTCCGACAACGGGATCTCGATCCGCGCCACGGTGTTGTTTTTCACCACGCCCATCCGGAAATACGCCGGGTTCACGCCCAGGTCCCTGAGCAGGTTGATGATCATGAGCAGGCCCAGCGCGGGGCTTCCGTTCTCTCCGGCGTCTCCCTTGTAAAAAAATGCGATGTCCGAATCGTCAGACCGCATGGCCTTGCGGAACGTTTCGCGGATCTCGAGTTCTTCCGTCTGGTGGAGCGGCGTCGGGTTCTGCACCACGACCACGATCCCGTCCTTTTTCCTCTCGATCTGGACTTCCACGTTCCGGTCGTGTTTCTGCAGTTTGGAACGCATATAGGACAGGTAATGCTCGTTCATGAGCTTGCGCACGTTCCGGCGCGCGGCCTGGTAAAGCTCCGGATTTTTTTCGTCTATCCGGGCCTCAATAAAGAAGGTTTTCCGGATGTTGGAGGAAGACGCGTTCACCATGAGCTCCTTCACGCAGGTATAGATCGTGTCCTGCATGTCCCTGTTTTTCCGGAGCTCCGCGCGGGCATTGAATGTTTCCTCGATTTCGGACCGGACGGCGTCCTCGACGCGGTTGTCCAGCGTATAGAAGGAGATGGAGGTGGTCTGGTCGTTCTTTTTGATCCGAGGACTGTCCATGATTCCCTCCCGAACACCGATTTGTCCCATCCGGCGGAACCCCCCTGATATTTTCGGATTTCCGCCGTTTTCGATAACGATTCAGCCGATTATTTGTTGCGGTCCAGCGCCTTCCGGGTCCGTTCGCGCAGGCTGTCCCGGAGACCCTTGTTTGTCAGGGAGGCGTTGGTTTCTGACTCTTTCAGCCCCGCTGAACGCTCCCGCAGTTTCTGACGGATACCGGACGCCGCCCGGTCCGCTTCCCCCGACCGGATGTCTTCTTCCGCGGTCGTGGCCGACTCCCCCACCTTCTGCCCGGCAATATCCTTCAGGCGGGCTTTCTGTTTGATCTCTTTCAGGTTTTCTTCCAGCCGTTTTTCCTGTTGCATTCTGTCCCGGCGGAACCGTTCGCTTTCATCGCGCAGTCTCCTGATCTTTTCCGGGTCGTTTAATTCCCGGAAACCTTTTTCAAGAGCCCGGACGTCCCGGACCTTGCGCACTTCCTTCAGGGCGGAGCGCTTTTCCTCTGTCAGGATCTTTTCCGCGTCCCCGGGGTTTTTGACGCCCTTCATGCGGCGGACGATCCTTTCCTCCAGCCGGCGGTTCCCGGCGGTGTCCACTTCCAGGTTCTCGTTTTCCCCTACGGGGACTTCCAGCAGGCGGCTAATGGCGCCATCGTCCAGAACGCCCTCCGCCCCGGTCCGGACGTTTTTCCGGACGCTGACCCGGCCCTTTTTCACGGAGGTGACAGTTTTATCCCCGTCGGTATCGACCAGAAATTCCGTTCCGCGTACGGATACGACCGCCGTGGACGTTTCCACCAGGAAGTCCTCGCCCTCGGCCAGCGGTTTCGTGATGCTGGCGAACAGCCGCCCTTTGCCCACGCGGATTTTTTCCATCTGGATTCTCAGCTGTTCCAGCGTCAGGACCGAAAGACCGGAAAGACGGAAAACGCCGCGGTCGGGCATGATCACGTCGCAGAACGAATCGCGGCCGGTTCTCAGGCTGTCGCCTTCCCCCAGTTTCATCCCGACCTGGACGGCTTTCCATGTTTGCCCTTTATCTCCGGACATATCCACGGAGCCGCTGAACAGATCCACAATGAACTCGATTTTGACGGCCGAAGGGGGTTTTTGGCAGGAAACAACATATAATGATATGATAATAAATGTAAATGATAACAGTTTCTTCATCATGGAAAAACCCCAATATCAGGTTATATTATCATTTTTCGGGTCAATTATCAAATAGTCGAGAGTCCGAAAAATAAATGTTATAATCCTTTCACGGATTGGCGCGAATTGTCGTAAAATATATGTGAGGGAAATACTGGGCCGGCTTATACCAGGCAACTGTAAAAAGGCGGTTTTCCATGACAAATGTTCTTCCTCATCAGGACTCCGGGTACTCTGAGAGCGACCGGACCCAAGAGCTGCTGCTGACAAATATCTACCAGG
>CAYMRH010000054.1:5991-15712 GCA_964392785.1 uncultured Brevinematales bacterium | reverse complement strand
GGCGGTCAGAAATCCGTAGGTTTTCACGTTGCTGTTCAGGTAGGCCGTGCCCAGGGTGATGTTGTCGGACGGATCGTTCAGGTCCGGCCGTTTGCCGCCGGCGTTCCGGCTGATCAGCCGCGCCGTGGCGGGCATGAGCTGCATGAGGCCCCGGGCGCCCACGCGGGATTTCGCGTCCGGCACGTACATGCTTTCGCCCCGGATCACCGCATACACCAGGTAACGGTCCACCAGCGCGCTGTCCAGGCGGTCCAGCGCGAGGGCGATCTCCCCGTCGTAAGGAGTGGGGTAGAAAAGCGTCTGCAGGTCGCGGGACAAAAACGCGAAGTGCTCCTCCACGGCTTCCGTGCGCGAAAGGGAGGCGAAGAGCGGCCACGCGCGGCGAAAGTCCCGGTTGCGGACCATCTGCTGGAGAATGACCAGGTCCTGGAGGGAAGTGTCCGTCACGCCGGAAGAGGACAGGACCGCCCGGGCCCGGTCCGTCATCCCGAACCGGACGTGCACCATGAACTTTACGTACTGGTCGCTTCCCTTGATCCGGGACAGAACGCGGTTGTCAAAATGAAACAGGGGGTTTTCGGAACGGACTTTTTCGTAATCCGCGATCTTTTCGCGCAGAAGCATGCGGTCTGTTCCGCCGGTCCAGGCGTACAGGATCCGTCCCCAGCGGAGTTTGTCGGAAGCGTTCCGCGCGTTCGCGTGGCGTTTTTCCAGGTCCCGGATGTATTCGTGGAGCGTCGCGTTGGAGAGCTCCAGGATGTCCTCTATGAAATTGCGCGCCTGGATGGCGTAATACCCGTCGGGCACTTTCGCGACGGCGTTCTGGTAGTGCAGGACGGCGCGTCCGGTATCCCCCAGCCGGTGGCAGGCGTAACCGTGCCAGAAGGAAATGTCCTGGCTTACGGAACCGGCCTGGCCGTCCAGCTCCAGGGCGTCCAGGGCCATGCCCGCGATGTTGGTAATGCCTTCGTAATTCCGGAACGCGAGAAGGTTGCGGACGGCGTAACGGAGGTTGTCCCGCACGTAACGGGCGTCCACTTCCCCCTGCAGATAATTGGTCATGAACGTCATGGCTTTCCGGTCGTTGTAACGGGCGCGGCGGGACAGGAGTTTGAGCTGTTTCAGGTAATAGGAGCCGCGCACGGCGCCTGACCGGCTTCTGATGGTGCCCGATGACAGGCGGTACAGGTCGGACATTTCGTCGTGGATTTTTTCGTAAGCGCCCCGGTTGGCGGTTTTCAGCGAGACCAGGAACGGCCGGATGAACGGCTTGTCGGAGTTGTACACAATGTCCAGCGCGATTTCTTCGGCTTCCGCGAAGGAGGGCCTGGCCGTCCGGAAAAACCAGGAAGCCAGTTCGGCATAGGTCTGGTATGCGCGCAGGCGGGACAGGACCCTGAGCGTGAGACGCTGTTCGTTGGGCGAATAGGCCGACCAGTTGGCCCGGACAGTGCGGATGTAAAGAGGCAGGGACTGTTGATCGGGATTGTCCGCCCGCAGGACATGCCGGCCGCTTTCCAGTGTGCGGCCCCGTTTTTCGGCCATGCCGGCCATCAGCATGGCGTATTCGTTCTTCCGGTAGAACGGACTCGCGGACCGGTTGGCTTCCAGGACGGACAGGGCCCGGGCGTGTTCTCCGCGCGCGGCCAGGATCCGGGACAGCGCCAGCGCCGCGTCCATGCGGACCAGGGGGTCTGAAGCCGTTTGCAGGATTTCCCCGAGAGTGTCTGCCGCCCGGGAGGTTTTCCCGGCTTTCTCGTAAGCCCGGGCTTTGAGGAGGGCCGTGTCCTCGCGGAAGATGAATCCCGGGTGTTCCGAATTCAGCCGGTTCAGGGTGGCGATGATATAGTCCAGATCTTTTGAGGATATGCGGGCTTTGTCCAGCGAGCGGGACAGGGAGCTGTATTGTTCCAGCGCGGCGAACTGTTTTTCGATCACGGACCCCAGGAGAAATTCCCGGGTGGGTTCCAGCGCGAAAACGACCGCGGAAACGAACAGGACTCCGGCTATGGCCGCTTCGATCTTCAGGGTTTTACCGGGTCTGAATGCGAACAAACGGTTCCCTCCCTGTGCGGGTGACTGCTTTGTGACCCGTTATTTTAAGGGAAGAAGGATTTTTCGTCAACGATGAGGGTGTTTTCCGCGTTCAGGGGACCAAAACGGCGGGTTTGACCAGTCCCGCAAAGGTTTTTTCGAGCCGGAAGAGGACCAAGGCCCGGAAGCAGGCGTTCGCCATGGCCATGATCCCGGCGGCTGTTGCGTTCCGGTCGCCGGTCTTCCCGGCTATCCGGGCGGCCTTGCGCCGGTTTTGGACCGGGGCGGTATTTTCATTCCTTGACTTTGCGCCGCCGTCGGAGGACGATCACAAGGCCCGGAATAAAATACAGCGCCGCGACGGCGTAAGCGAAAATATTCAGGAAGCGCCTTTCGGAGCCCGTGAGCTGGAAGGACTGGTAGCCGGCGGTTTTGGGGCGGATGGTAATGGATCCCTCGCGGTGCAGAAGGAAATTCACGGCGTTCAAAAACAGGTCGCTGTTCCCGTAGCGGTCCGCGTTCGCGTTGTTCACGAAATCGGAATCCCCGAAAACCACCAGGCGCGACTCCACGGTGTTGGTGACGTCCCCCTCGCGGCCCGTCATGATTTGGTCGGAGAACCGCCGCGCGGCCCACCCCGCCGTCAGGGGGCCGGGGAGATCTTTTTTGTCCCGGGTCACCTGGCCGGACACGATCTCGTTTTTTGAGGTCTCGCCGTAGGACCCGCGGGATGTGGTCAACAGCGGCGTGATCTCGTATCGGTCCGGTCCATTCCGCAGTTTTTCGGGCAGTTCCTGGATGCCTACGGCGGTGGGCATGACCACGGGAATGTTGTTGCGGGCGAGCGGGGCCGTAATGCCGTGGGCGGACAGGCGCGGGACCACCGTCGCCCTGCCGAACTGCGGGTTGTCTCCCGAGTCCTCCACGACCAGGTTCCGGAGAAAGAACAGCCCCATCCGGCGCAGGATGTCGTTGACGGTGACGTGGGTTTCGAATTCCAGAAGGACCAGGACGCTGCCGCCGTCGGCGAGGTAACGATTCACGCGGTCCAGTTCGTCCGCGGTGAGGGACTGTACCGGGTTGCCGATGATGATCAGGCTGCAGTCATCCGGGATGGAGGTTGTTTTCAGCAGGTCCAGCGGCCGGGCGCGGATGTTGTCCTTTTCCAGGCGGTCAAAAATCTCGCGGTGGCCGCGGGAGGATTTGTCCCCCGGGTTGATCTCCCCGTGGCCGGAGAGGGCGTAAACGGTTTTCGGTTTGGACAGGGTGAGCGATTTCAGCGCGGCCGTGTAGGCCTCTTCGCCGCGGTACAGGAATTTTCCGGAGTCCTGGTCCTGGTCCACCATCTTGCGGAAGGGGACCTGGATCTTGTTGCCCAGGTATTCGAACACGACTACGGCGTCTTCCTTGACCCCGTAGTCCACGGCCAGGGCGCGGTTTTCGTAGGGGTCCACGCGGCGCACGCGGATGTTCGGATTGCGCTCCGCGTAGGTTTTCAGCAGGTTTTCCTGGTATTCAAAATGCGGGCCTTCCATTCCGGCGGGGCGGAAATAGAGCGCGGTCAGTTCGTTGGTCACGCCCTTCAAAACGGTCCGGGTTTCCTCCGACAGGGCGTAAAGCCGGCCGCCGGTCAGGTCGATTTTCAGCGGCACGCCGCCGGCCAGAAGATAGACCAGGACAAAAATTCCCGCGAGCAGGGCGGTCTGCGCCAGGCGGCCGGCCCCCTTCCGCGACGAGGACTTGCGGAAAAACGCGGCCAGAAGGTTCCGGTTGAGCGCAGCGGACAACAGGATGCCGCCAAGAGCCGCGCCGCCGGCGATACGGGTGGCCAGGGCGGCCGGTCCGGAGATCACGTAGAGAACGGCCACGCCCGCGGCCAGGACGCCGGATGCGGCCGGAACGGCGATCTTCAGGAAATTCTCGATCTTCGGGAGAAGGTTCGGGCTCATGGCCGGGTCCTCGTTACGCCGCAGCGTATATTCATTTCCAGGTGCGGGATTCGATCACGGTGCGCGCGCCGGACAGGAACAGAAACGCGCCGAACACGAAGTACAGGACGTTCCGGGGCAGGATCAGCCCCGAGGCGAACTGGCCGTAATGCGTGGAGTAGGACAGTTCCCTCAACACGCGCGAAACGGTGCTGTCCGGCGAATTGCCGAACGCGGAAATCACGAACAGCAGGATGAAAAAACCGAACGTCAGGAGGCCGGACACGACGTAGTTGTCCGTGAGCGAGGAAGCGAAAATCCCGATGGCCACGTAGAAACCCAGGGAGAACAGGATGCCCAGGTAACCCGAGAACACCGTCCCCCACTCCACGGCGGTGTAGAGCGAGATGACCAGGGGGTACAGAAGCAGCAGGGTGGCGCCCACGGCCGTGAAACTCAACACCCCCAGAAACTTGCCCAGGACGATCTCCCAGGGCGTCACCGGGGAGGTGAGCAGAAGTTCGAACGTCCCGAGTTTTTTGTCTTCCGCCAGAACGCGCAGGGTGAGAATGGGGATGATGAACAGGAAGGCCGTGTTCATGTCCCCGAAAAAACCGGAGAAATCGCTGGAGTTCCGGGCGCCCAGAAAATACCCGGTGAAAAAAATCCCGGCCACGACCAGGTACACGCCCAGGGACGCGTATCCCAGGATGGAGGAAAAATAGACCTTCAGTTCCTTTTTGTACACCGCAAACATGCCGACTCCCCTGCCGCAGTCCGGTCCGGGTCAGCGGACCAGTTTGATAAACACGTCTTCCAGCGAATGCCCCGAACGCGAGAGCTCCAGGAGCCCCGCCCCGCTTTCCACGGCCGCGCGCGCCGCGTCTTCCCGGGCGTCGCGTTCGGTCAGGAGTTCGATTGCGCCGTCCTCGGCCGTGCGCACGTCGCGCACGCCGTCTATGGCCCGGAGCCGTTCGTACAACGGGGCGTCCGGCCGCGCCACGAACAGGCGCACTTTCATCTCGCGCAGGGTTTTTTCGCGCAGGACGCCGATCGGGTCCTGGGCCAGGATTTTCCCGTTCTGGATGATGACGCACTTTTCGCAGATCTCTTCGGCTTCGGCCAAAAGGTGCGTGGACAGGATGACCGTCCGATCCTCTTTCTTGGCCAGGTCGCGGATCAGCTGCCGCACGTCCACCACCTGCACCGGGTCCAGGCCCACCGTCGGTTCGTCCAGCACCAGGACCTTGGGCGAATTCACGATGGCCTGCGCGATGCCCGTGCGCTGGCGAAGGCCCTTGGACAAAAGGCCGATGAGCGTGTTCCGGCGTTCGGTCAGGCCGCAGAGTTCCACGCAGCGGTCCACGGACTCCGGGATCCGCTTTTTCGGGACGCGCTTCAACTCCGCCACGAAAGCGAGGTATTCCCGGACGGTGAGTTCGGGATAGAGCGGGGGGTTTTCCGGCAGGTAACCCGTGACGCTTTTGACCGCCTCGCTTTCCTCGAACACGTCCAGGCCGTCCACGGTCACTTCCCCGGCAGACGGCGGCAGAAAGCCGGTTATGATGCGCATGGTGGTCGTTTTCCCGGCGCCGTTGGGCCCCAGGAGCGCGACCAGCTCGCCGCGGTTCACGCTGAAATTCAGGTTGTCCAGCGCCAAAAATGAGCCGAACTGCCTGGAAACGTTTCGGACCTGGATCATTTCAATCTCCGGGACTGTCCTGTCGGTTGAAGCGTTATTTTAACGGGAAAGACGCGGTTTTGGAAATTTCGGGGAAAAGAAAACCCCCGTTCCCGCGGCGGC
The DNA here is from genome assembly GCA_964392785.1 of uncultured Brevinematales bacterium. GTDB lineage: Bacteria > Spirochaetota > Brevinematia > Brevinematales > JAOACQ01 > CAYMRH01. The sequence goes on along the minus strand of CAYMRH010000054.1, from coordinate 9,946 downwards.
GGGGACGGGGGCGTCATTTCAGCAAGGGAGTTTACGCGATGGCCGATGCCGTGACTTCAAGCGCCTCTTTTTCGTCTTCGAGCCTTTTGAAAAAATCGATCATGTCCGCCATGGAGATGTAGTCCCGGCCGGGGAAGGCGTCAAAAACCGCGCGGACCGATTCCAGGTCGGCGCGCGTGTCCACCGTGACGCGGATATCCGGGGAATAATGGACGCCGGAGGATAACGGCTCGAAGACCTTGAAGGAATCGCGGTTTTTATAAATGAAGGGCGTGACGTGCTCCCGGTCGTAGGGGTGCCGCGTGCTTTTATAGGACGCGTTGAGCGCCTCGCGGCCGATCACTTCCACGCCGGTTCCCAGCGGGATCCCGATAAAATGGGTCAGGTCGGCTCCCGTCCGAGCGTGGAGTTCCACGGCCTGGTCCAGGAATTCCGGGCAGACCAGGGGGTTGTCCCCGGTGGCGCGCACGACCGTTTTCGTGTCGTAGGCCTTGGCGGCGAGGCAGTAGCGTTCCAGAACGTTGTCGCGGCTGCCCACAAAATATTTCACGCGGTCGTAGTTCGCCAGGGCGTTTTTGATGGGGGAAAGGGATTCCTCCGTGGTCGCGATGATGATATGCCGGAGGTGCCGGGAACGGGACAGCCGCTCCACGATATGCGCGATCAGCGGTTTCCCCGCGATCGGGGCGATCACTTTTCCCGGCAGGCGTTCGGAATCCATCCGGGCCTGCACAATGGCGTCGGTGTTCTGCATGGGGCCTCCTGGACATCGGCCGGCCCTTGGAACGGTTGGACAGGGCTGAGATTATTTGATGTCCTTATTGATTATCGAAAAAATCGTCAAATCCTCAACCGGTTTGGCCATGATTTTTTGCCGGTCCCGCCGGGAGGCGGCCAGAAGGGAAAAAAGCGCGGCCACGGCCTTGAAATCCAGACGGGACAGGGCTTTCAGGGCCAGGGAAGCCGCTTTCAGCATGCGACCCCGGGCCGTTTCCCGCCCGCACAAATTCAGGAAATTGAAACGGATATAGTCGGCCCCCGGGGAATCCTCGGCTATGTCTTCCGCTGCCCGACCGGCGTATCGGACCTTGAAATTCCGGGCCTGGGTGATCAGGTAGCCCTCTTTCCAGATCCGGAAACCCAGTTCCAGCAGGGTGTATTGCGGGTTCTCGTAGGAATTGAGGGTCATGTTCCGGGAAGCGTAGGCCTCCTGGTTCAGGATGAAACAGAAATATTTTGGGTACAGCGACGTGACGGCCGTTCCCACGATGTCCGTGGAGATCGTGTTCAAAAACCCGTGGCGGGCGTTGCCCTTCACGATGTTGGGGATCACTTCGTCCCTGTCGTCTGTCAAAAGGGGAAGAAGGATCCCGAAACCGCTTTCGGAAAGATACATGTCCAGCACTTCCAGGTTGAGCGAGCGGATCAGGCAGTGTTCGTCCGTGAACAGGATGTTCCGGGACAGCGACTCGGAAACGCCCAGGGCCAGAGCTTCCCGGAGCCCGATCCGCTCCTGCGGCAGCAGGACGCGCAGGGAGGGGAAGGTGGCCAGCAGTTTGTCGTATTTGTATCCGTCCTTGTCGGTGTTGATGAGGATCAGTTCGGTTTTCTGTTTCATTTTGGTGATCAGGTTGTACAGCGAATTGATCGCGTCCACGGGGTCGGACAGGCTGGAGATGACGAGGACGACGGAAAGATCCATCGGGACCTTGCGTCCGCCGGAAACGCGGGTCGTGAAATTGGACAGTTCGGTATAGACGGGCAAGGCCATGGGAACTCCCAAATTTCTGCCTGACAAAGATTATATCATTTCCATGCCGTTGGCAAGGCCGGACCGGCGCGGCCGGTGTTTTACCGGGCGGGGATCATTCCTTGACGATGTCGCCTTCCACGGTCAGGGTATGGATGGATATCACGCCCAGATGCAGAAAAGTGGAATAGCTTCCCACGTTCACCATGGCCGTGGCGCCCGGGACTTTTCTGAGCGCGTCGCTCACCGCGGCCGCGTAATCGGGCGTTCCCAGGGGCAGGACTCCCAGCAGGGAAACGTACATGGACTGTCCCGATGCGTAACCGATGACTTTCGCGTTCAGGCTCACAGGCCTGGTGGACGGGCTCATGCCCGAGGGCATGTGGGCGCAGCCGGCCAGGACGGCGGCGGCGAAAACGAAGAGCAGGTTTCTGAATGGGGTCTTCATAAAAAACCTCCGGTGCGTTTTATTGGCATCTTCCATTATATTGAATGCCGATGAATTAGTGAAAAAACCCGACGCTATGCGGCCGCGTTCAGATTCTCCGCGCCAGGATTTCCGCGATCTCCGTTTTTTCCAGCGGAGCGGCGTTGTTCTTGGCGGTCACCGCCGCGGCAATGGCCGCCGTGTCAGCCGGCTTGATCCCCAATTCCCCCAGACGCGGTATTTCCAGGATTTCCGTCCATTCGTTCAGGATGGCGCTCAGGGCCTCCAAGGCCGCCGCATCATCCAGCCCGCTTTTTCCCGATAAAACCCTTCCCGCATTGGCGAATTTGGCCAGGGCGCCGTCCGCGCCGGTTCTGCGGCAGGCGGCCATGTTTGTATCCGTGGCGGCGGCCAGGAGCGTTCCGCAGATCACGCCGTGCGGGATCTCGAAGAGTCCGCCCATGACGGACGCGATGCCGTGAACCACGCCCAGTCCCGCGTTCGCAAGCGTCAGGCCGGAAAGATAGGCGGCCAGGGACATATTGGACCGCGCCTCCAAATCTTCCGGGCCGGATTGCGTCGCCCTGATCAGTCCGGACCGGACGCGGGACAACCCTTCCAGCGCGAGGGCGTCGGTCATGGGGGAACTTTCGGGAGAACAGAAACTTTCCAGAAGCTGTGTCAGGGCGTCCAGGCCGCCGGCGGCCGTCACGGCTTCGGGACAACCGAGCGTAAGTTCGGGGTCCACGAGCGCGATATCGGGCACGAGAGAATCGTGGCGCAGGGATTTCTTGAATCCGTTTTTCCCGATGCGGGACAGCACGGCGTTTTTTGTGGCTTCGCTGCCCGTGCCGGCCGTGGTGGGGCAGGCAATGAAGGGTGCTTTCACGCCGTCGTGCTTTTTTGTTCCCACGCCTTCCAGGTAGTCCACCACGGACCCTTCCAGCGGAAGCATGGCGGAGATGGCCTTGCCGGCGTCGATGGCGCTGCCGCCGCCAATGGAAACGACGGCGTGAACGGCCTTGGAGCGGAAGTCGCGGACCGCCGTGTCCACGGTTTCCGGAGACGGCTCTCCGGAAACCGGGTAGTGGAACGCCCGGATCTTTTTCCGGTCCAGCCCTTCCAGAAGGCGGTCCCATCGGTCCGACGAGCGGAACGACGCTCCCGTTACGATCAGGACCGTGCTGCCTAAGGATGCCGCAAGATCGGGCAACAGGGCGATCCGGCCCGCGCCGAAAACCAGGCGCGGGTTGGCGGCGAACTGAAAAGGTTTCATTTCCATTCCGAAGAATGCGCGGGCGCGATCACGGCGTGCCGGATTCCCTCGCGCGGGCGCGCCATCCAGGGTTCCACGGTTTCCTTCCATTTGCGGTAGTGGGCCGTGGTCTTGTGCGCGGCGGAGGCTTCCTCGGTTTCGTACGCCTCGTACAGGAAAAAGCGGTCGGGTTCCGACGCGCAGCGGAGGACGTCGAAGCGCAGGTTCCCCGGTTCTTTCACGGACTCCCGGTGGTTTTCCACGGTCGCCGCGATGAAGTCCTCGGCGTGCCCGGGTTTCACGAAAACGGTAATGCAGGCGACGGTCATGACACACTCCTCCGCTGGCGATGATCCGGACTCATTCTACGCGCCGGGCGGGAGTTTGTCAACGGCCGGATTCGAAAAACCGTTCCAGCAGGGCCGTCCGGGCGCGCACGGCGGGGGACTTCATCGGCCGGGTCCGGAAAACGGCGCGGCCGTTGGACGTGACCGTGATCGAGTAGGGGTGCCCCTGTTTCTCC
>CAYMRH010000054.1:0-5981 GCA_964392785.1 uncultured Brevinematales bacterium | reverse complement strand
CAGGACAAAAAACGCGAACAGTTCCGCCAGGTCTTCGTGCCAGTTCAGGCAGGCGTAGGGCGAAACGAACGGACTGTTTTCCAGACGCGAGAGGAGAAGGGGCGCTTCCGACAGGGGCGGCTTTTCTCCGCGTTGCCGTCCGTAAAAAGCGAGCCGCGACCGTTCCGGAAACTCGAACTCCGGGCGCGGCCGGTTAAAGTCCGTCCAGACGGCGGAGGCGATCGGGTAGCGGCCGGGGTTTTTAGACAGGGCGGAGGCCGACGAAGGGCTGATCCGGAAAGCGAAGTCGGCTATGTGCGCGGATTCGTGCAGGAGAATGTAGGACAGCCCCGTCATGCGGCGGCCGCAGTCCACGGTCAGGCCGTGGCCGTCCCCGGTCGCGCGGAACGCGGTCAGGAATTTGCGCGTGAGGAGTTCGGACCCGCTTTCCGAAAGGGTTTTGCGGTTCAGATACAGGATCCAGTACGGTCGGCCTTCGCGGTTCGTGACCGTGTCCACGATGCCCCGGGCGTTCATGCCGTCCAGAAAGTAGATTCCCGGCACGCGCTCCCGCAGGGCCCGGCGGCAAAGCGGGGGCAGCGACTCCAGTTCGCGCCGGATCATATCGTGTTCGCGCGGGGAGGGTTCGTACGGAACGCATGAACCGTTGCGGTAAATGGCGGTGTTGATGTGCCTGACCGCGAAATCCGGCGCGGTCCGGACGCGGCTGTGCACGGGAGAGTCCGGGTCGAACCCGAATTTCTCCAGCGGGGGGAGAGCGGCCCAGGCCGCGGAGCCGGAAACGAAAACGGCCAGAAACAGGATGCGGATCGTCATGGTATGAACCCGGAGGATTATAACGGGAAGGTCCCGGGTGTTTCAAGAGAAACGGCCCGCTCCATTTCCGGTTTTTGCGGCCCTCTATTATAATGGGGCGACCGTTTTCAAGGAGTCGCCATGGGTTTTTCCTGCGGAATCGTGGGCCTTCCGAACGTGGGCAAGTCCACCCTGTTCAACGCCCTGACAAAAATGAGCGTGGCCAGTTCCAACTATCCGTTCTGCACCATTGACCCCAACGTGGGCATTGTGAACGTTCCGGACGCGCGGCTGGACAGGCTGGCCGAACTCTCGCAGTCCAAAGTCAAAACGCCCACCACGGTCCAGTTCGTGGACATCGCGGGCCTTGTGAAAGGGGCGAGCCGGGGCGAAGGTCTGGGAAACCAGTTCCTGGCCAATATCCGGAACGTGGACGCCGTGGTCCAGGTGGTCCGGCTGTTCGAGGACCCGGACGTGACGCATATCGGGGACGTGGACCCGGTGCGCGACCTGGAGATCGTGAACATGGAGCTCGCGCTCAAGGACATGGAAACCGTGGACGGGATCCTCGCCAAAAAGGACAAACCCTCCCGGGGGAGCGGCGACAAGGCCGCCGCGGCCGAAACCGAGGTGCTGAAAAAAATCCGGGAAGGCCTTTCGGCCGGGACGCTGGTCCGGAACATGGGCCTGTCGGAGGACGAACGGAAGATCCCCAGGGCCTACCAGCTCCTGACGGAAAAAGAAATCCTGATTGTCGGCAACGTGAGCGAGGGGGAGGTCGGGACATACGAACAGAACCCCCGCTACCGCGACCTGAAAGCCAAAGCCGACGAACTGCAGTGCGACCTGCTGGTCCTGTCTGCCCGCATTGAGAGGGAGATCGCGGAACTGGACGAACGGGAAGCCCGCGACTACCTGCGGGACCTGGGCCTGGAGACGAGCGGCCTGGAGCGGCTGATCGTGGAAGGATACAAACTGCTGGGCCTCATCACGTTTTTCACAACGGGCGAAAAGGAAACGCGCGCCTGGACCATACACAACGGCGCGAAAGCGCCGGAAGCCGCCGGGACCATCCACAGCGACATGGAGCGGGGTTTTATCCGGGCGGAGGTGGTGGCCTACGACGACTTTGTCCGCGAGGGTTCCTATCCGTCCGCGCGGGACAAGGGTCTGCTCCGGCAGGAAGGCCGGGATTACACGGTGCGGGACGGGGACGTTCTGCTGTTCCGGTTCAGCGTCTGATTGTAAGAGGCGACATGAAGGACCGCGAAGATTACCTGCACAAGATCTTCAGGCATTACTGGCAAAAATCCCTGGACGGCCGGCTCCAGTGCTATTTCGTGAGCGTGGCTGACGCGGGGCCTTTTTCCGGGTTCCTGGACCGTTTTTTATCCTCCACCATAGGCGAAGAACTGCGGACCCGGAACGCCGTCGTGTTCCGGTCCGTCCTGGCGGAAGGGGAATTCCGGGAGCCGTACGACCCGTTCCTGGGAATGATCCGGTCCGTTTACAGGGACAAGGACCCGGCGGCCGCGGAAAAGTCGGTGGATTCCTCCGGCGTCTATCATTTCCAGAAAGAAATTTTCACCGATTACCTCCTGGGGCGGGAACCCGTGGAGCGCCGCGAGGAAATCATTCCGTTCGCGGGGGAAATCGACTACGAAAAAAAACGCGTCCTGGAATCCCTGTGGTCTCTCTTCCAGCATCACGCCGGCGGGCGGCCGCTGGTGCTGGTGGTGGAAAACCTGCATTACGCGCAGGAGTCCGTCCTGGAGTTCGTGCGTTTCCTGGCCGCCAAGGATTCCCGCCGCCCCGTGTTCCTGGTGTTCGCGTTTGACCGGGACCGCAAGTTCGCTGACGCGGAAACCGAGAGCGCCTGGAAAACCTTTGTCCACTCGCTTGAGGAACAGTTCACCATACTGGATTACCACGCCGTGGCGGGCATGAACGCGGAGTCCGCCGCCGCTCCCGGGGTTGTCCCGCAGCCGCCGCGCGAATTCCGGACGGCGGCCGCCCTGATCCGCCTGGCGCGGGACCATTACCAGTTCTGCGCTTACCCGGAATGCCGGAGCGCCGTGCTGCGCGCGTATCACATGGTGACCGGCGGCGAGACCCTGACGGACCGCGAGAACCTGCTCCTGTTCCACACGCTGGGGGACGTCCACACCTGCCTGGACGAACAGGATTTCGCGCTCATTTACTACAACCAGCTCCTCAACACCGTGCAGGAAATGAACAACGCCAAGGAGATCCTGGACGCCAACCGCAAGATCGCTCTGGCGTACCTGCGCCGGGGCAATACGGAAAGCGCCCTGAAATACGCCCGCCAGGCCTGGCAGGTGGAACTCAAGCCCGGCAACGAACAGCTGGTGGCCCGGTGCCATCTCCTGGAATTGTTTTTCAACGACAGCGATCTGGTGCGGGAAAACGTGGAACTGTACGGGAAACTGGTCCCCCTGTACCGCAAGCTGGACCTCATGAACATGCTGACCATCCTCTACACCAACGGCGCCTACCTGCTAGCGCTGTCCGACGCGGGGCGGCAGGCGGAGGCGTTCCAGCTGTGCGAAACGGGCATCGAGATGTCCGAGGCGTTCGGGAACGAGTACCGCCTGTCCATCGCCTTCCATTCCCTGGCGCTCCTGCACCAGGCCGCCGGGGACAACCGCAAGGCCCTGTTGTCCTATAAAAAGTCTGAACGCCTGCGGATCAAGCTGGGCAACCGGATCGAGCTCATCAAGATCTGCAACGGCATAGGATACTTCTGCTACACCGTGGAGGATTACCGCAATTCCCTGGCCTATTTCAGCAAGGCCCTGAAACTGCTGGAAGGGGAGAACGATTACCAGGAAATCTGCCTGACCATTTTCAACATCGCCATGGTGTTCTTTTTCGCGAGGGACTACCGGGCCTCCCTGAAGTACCTGGAGGACGTGCTCTTCCTGATGAACCAGCTCAAGATCGAACGGTTGCCGTACCACGCGAAGGACCATCTCTACCCGTATTTCGGAATCGCGTTTTTGAAGCAGAAGGAACTGAACCGCGCCGTGGAATACTACAACCGCTGCCGCGCCCGGACGGAACCCAAAACCCCGGACCGGCTGTACGGTTTGCTGTTCGGCGTTCTGGAAGCGCTGATCGCGGCGGAAAGCCAGCAGTACGACGAGGCCGTTGCCGGGCTGGACCGCGTGGCGGCCCGATCGGGGGGCGCCGACGGCGCGAACCTCCTGCCCTCCGTGCTGTACGAGAAGGGCCTTGTTCTCCGGCAGAAAGGGGACGAAACGGCCGCCGCGGAAGTTTTCCGGGCCGCCCTGGAAAAGTGCCCCGAATCCAGGTGCCCGTACACCCGGAAACTTCTGACCCAGGCGCTGGCCGGCAAGGCGGGGGAACCCAAACCCGGCGCGCTCAAGGCCGGCAGTTTCAACGTGCAGGCCGTGATCCGCAACGCCCGCCAGGAGATCAACCTCAACAAGCTCCATAAAAAGATCGACGAGATGAATTTCCTGAACGGGCTCCAGAACGTGCTGGCCCAGTGCGCCGAAAAGGAAACGCTGGTTTACGAGTCCATGTACCTGGTGAACAGCGCGTTTCTGGTGGACGTGAGTTTCCTCTACCTGCTGGAAAACGGGGAGTGGGTGCCGCGGTACCTGTCCCGCATGCCGGACGATCTGGACTTTGATCCGCAGGCCCTGGTGGGGGAACTGGCGCGGGAACCGAAAGACCTCCTGGCGGCGGACTGTTCCGCCGTCCCGGGACTGAAGGGCGTTTGCGGATCGGTGCATTCTCTGGTCAGCCTGCCCATCCGGGCCAACCAGCGCGTCCTGGGCGTGATGGTGCTGGCGTCCCTGAAAAAGGAAAATACCTACACGGAGGACGACCTGTCCGCCCTGTCCATCGTGTCCCGGCAGCTGGCCATCGCGCTGGAAAGGATCGAGCTCATGGCCGCCCAGAAGGAACAGCTGGACTACATCAACAGGGCGAACGTGGAGCTGGCCAAAAGAAACGAGCAGTTCGAGAAAGAACTGTCCATGGCCCGCAGGGTGCAGGAGAGCATGATCGAAAGCTCGCTCAAACTCCCCCAGGTGCCGGAGATGTCCATCGCGGCCAAGTTCCTGTTCATGGAAAGCGTGGGCGGGGATATTTTCGACATGGTGCACCTGGGCAAGAACATGTACGGTTTCTTTATCGGGGACGTGTCCGGCCACGGCGTGGCGGCCTCCCTCATCACGGCCATGGTCAAGGTCACCTTCAGTTCCTACGCCAAGTTCGGCGTGAACACGGGGGAGGTGCTGAAACTCGTGAACCGGGAAATCTGCAAGTTCATCAGCGACCTGGACTACTACGTGGCCGCCTATTACGCCGTGCTGGACCTGGACACCGGCATGCTTCAGTATTCCAACGCCGGCCACCATTCCGCCATCCTGTACCGGCGGGAGAAGGGGGACATCCAGAACTTGGACGCGAACGGGTTCGTGATCGGCTTTTTGGACGACGTGCAGTACGACAGCATCTCCGTGCGTCTGAAGGAAGGGGACCGGATCCTGTTCCTGACCGACGGGATCATCGAGGCCCGCACGCCGGACGGCAAGTTCTACGAGGACAAGCGGCTGGAGGACTTTATCCTGAAAAACACGGCGCTCCCGCCGCAGGAATTTGTGGAAAAACTGTTCCGTGACGTGGAGGCCTTCTGCGGCGGCGCCTCCCAGAAAGACGACCGCGCCGTCCTGTGCGTGGACTATAAGAAGACGGCGGGGGGTGGGTAGTTGGCGGTGATTAGTTGTCAGATGTCAGTTGTCAGTTGTCAGTAATTAGTGTTTTGTGGTTTGTTGGGGTGGGGGTATTCGTATATTAATGAGTTAAATGCCAGCCCGGCCGGACGACGGAATGTTGCACGGCATCCTTGCCGTGCAAGAACGAATAAGTCATAATATTAATAAATAAAACCAAGGAATATGCATGACGAAATCAGAGGGTTTAAAATTAGTAGAAAAGAAAGTAGAGGATTTTAGTAAAAACGAAAAAATATACCTTTCTAAAGACTTTCAAGAAACAGAAGCCAGAAACAGGTTTATCGACCCTTTCTTTTCCGCTCTTGGTTGGGAATTGGAACAGACAGGTCTAAACCGCCAATTTTGGGACGTTATTAGAGAGTTTTCCCAAAAAGACGACTCATCAACAAAAAAGCC
>CAYMRH010000053.1:0-15800 GCA_964392785.1 uncultured Brevinematales bacterium | reverse complement strand
GGGTGGGTCTTGATCTGGTTATACTCCTCGGCGGAGAGCTTTTCCTCTTTTTCCGTGATGTAGGCCGGGATTTTCAGCATGCCGATATCGTAAACCAGCGCGGCCAGACAGAGGTTGAACAGTTTCACCATGGAATATCCCAGCCGCTGCGCGAGCAGGACCGAAAGAATGGCCGCGTTGACCACGTGCTTGACCAGGTAGTCGCCCTTGCCGGCAATGTTGACCAGATTGATGAACACCTCGGTCCGCTTTTCCGCCATGATGGTGTTTACGATCTTGGTGGCCAGGGCCTGGAAGCGTTCGGTGTCCACGCTCTGCTCGTTTCGGTACTTGTTGAAGAGGACGCTCAGGGTGTCTACGCTGTCCCGGTAGAAATCGATATACTTGCTGGTTTCCTTGTCCAGGACGATCCTGGTTTTCTCGACGGCCTGCTGCAGCTCGAGTTTCTTTTCCTCATTGACCTTGGGAAGGTCGTAGTCCTCGATCAGTTCGCCGGCCGTTTCCACGTGTTCGATATGACGGGCGCGCAGGTTTTTCAGGACCATGTCGTCCAGGATCTTGCCGGACGGCAGGACAATGTTCAGGTTGGAATCGAACAACGACTTGTTGAATTTCATGCCCGGTTTCAGTTCGTCAATGCTGATCTTGCGCATCGGCATACGGGGTCACCCCTGTCAGTGTCTTTATTATAGCTTAATTTCCAAGAGAATACACGAACCGGAAGATTTCCGCCACGATGGTATAGAGTTCCGCGGGGATTTCGTCGTTCTGCCGGAGGCGCGTGAGCGAATCGGCCAGTTTGTCGTTCCGGTAAACCGGAATGTCGTTTTCCTCCGCGAGCCGGATAATCGTCTCGCCGAGGGCGCCGATTCCCCTGGCCAGAACGTAGGGCGCATTGTCAATTTCGCTTTCGTACTTCAGGGCGACCGATTTTGTCGTCATGACCGCCTCCCGTGTCTTGATCAGACCGATATGTCCAGATCCTGGATCCCGCCGCGACCGGTGTCCCCGGGTTGTTCCGACGGGCCCCCGGCCGACCAGAAAGCCAGATCGCTCTCCAGGGAAAAGAACCCCACGCTGACCGTTCGGTTGCCCGATAGCGAGCGGAGCCGCTCCGCCAGTGCGGTTTTCCTTTCGCGGATTTCCGGTTCTTTCTCCCGGTACGTTTCCGGGTCAATGTATACTCCGGCCCGGTATCCGTTCGGTTCGCGGTCCAGGATCAGAAGCACGGGACCCGTCCGGCGCGACGTCAGGTCAAAGTAATACCGTTCCCCGGTCCCGGTCTTCTCGCGGCGTTCCTGGACGATCACCTCTTCGCCGTCTTCCCGCGCCAGATAAGCCCTGTAGAAACTTCCTTCGCCGAAATACCGGCGCGCCAGTTCTTCCAGGACCCGCGTGACGGGATCCGCATCGGTTTCCCGTCCGGCCGCGAACGCTTCCACCGCCCCGACCCGGGCCCCCGGAGGCGCCGCGTTCTTTTTCAGGACCGCTTTCCAGGACCTGAACAGTTCTATAAACTCCGCGTTTACCCGGACCCCGTTCTGCAGGAACCGGATCACGATCATTCTCAGTTCGTCGCCGCCCTTCCGGAACGCCAGGTTGAGCAGTTTGACAAGCGACGCATCCAGCTTGATACCCGCCGCCCTGGCCAACAGTGCGCTGGCTACCGTCTCTTCCGTCAGGGGAAGATGGTTCTCCAGCAGAAACATCCTCACGATCTCGAGCAGTTTCGTGCGGCTCAGTTCGCCGAACTCCGGGGTCTGTTGGAGCGAACTCAGGACCCTGAGCCGGACGCTTTTCCCGGCGGCGGAACTTTCGCCGATCTCGACCATGGCCAGGAAATGATCCGGAACGTCCGCTTCGATCTGCGCCTCGGTTTTCAGGCCGTTCAGGTCGATCCGGGCGCTCCCGTCATGACCGCGTTCCAGGACCCTGACGGAAACGATCTTGTCGGACCGGAGGGTCTCCCGGCCCGCCGGGTCCATGTTTTTCAACTGTATGTTCAATTCGGATCCCGCCGTAAATGATAACGCTATTCTTTTTATCGGAAAAAAAGCTTAATCCGATAAAAATCTTTTGCTTTTTTGCGTCTTTTGGGCTATTTTGATTCTTAGATCATTCAGATTGAGGGTGGAATGGCGGAACAGGATTTTGAGCTGTTCTTTAAAAAACACCAGAACACGATATTCCGCATTGTCAGGGGGTATGTCCGCCAGAAGGACACCGCCGAGGATATCGTATTGGAGACCATGGCCGTGATTCACGCGCGGTGGGATAGGGTGAAAACTTTTGAAAACCCGGCCGGATACGCCGTTCGAGTGGCCATTAACCGGGCCAAAAGGCATTTATTGGCCCGAAAAGTGGGATCCTGGCTTTCTTTCCATGAGCCGGAAAACTCGCCGGAAGTCGGGTCCCCGGCCGGGAACCCGGAGTCCGCGGTGCTGAAAAAAGAGGAAGAAGAGTGGCTGACACGGGAGTTGGGCGCCCTGAGGGACATGGAGCGTGTCGTGATCCTGATCAAGGACATAGACCGGAAAAAGTTCGAGGAAGTGGCCGAGATCCTGGAAATGAAACTGCCTACAGTCAAATCGATATACCGCAGGGCGAAAATGAAACTTGCCCGGAGATGGGAGGAAGCCCATGGACAGACCGTTGAATTGTGATGAAATCCGGGACCTGATCGACGGGTCCGACGGAGTCCCGTCCAATCCGAGTATCGAGGCCCATCTGGCATCGTGCCCGGATTGCCTGTCTTACGGCCGGGTGAGTCAGGCGCTCCTCAAGGCCGGAGAGGATTCGGAAAGCGTTTCGTTGTGGAACCGTTACGGAGCCGAATACGCCCGAGAGAAACCGCGGTCCGTTTTTTCCTATCAGATGGCCGGTCTGGTCGCTTTGGGCGCGGTGGCCGTTGTCCTGACCGTGGGATTGTTTTTGGGCAGAAACCCGAAACCCCTGGTCGCCCAGACCAATATGGTGGCCAGCAATACGGTTGTTGCCACGCCGGTCAGCTCCTACGATTACGAATCCAGCGACCTGGATTATTATTACGAAATTTCCATGAAGTATTGAAAAACCGGCAGCGAGCTCCTGTCGGAACGATATTTCATCATGAGATTAAGGAGAGTGGAACCATGAAAAGAAAATTTCTGGGAAGCGGTCTGTTGGCCGTGTTTCTGAGCCTGGCGGTCGGCGCTTTCGCCGTTCCCGGGCCGGAATTTGACGATGAAAATCCCGGGCCGGGCCCCGGTCCCGGCCTGCACCCGGACAAACCGCGCATGATGATGATGGGCGGATACGGCATGATGGGCGGGTATTCCAATACCGAAATGCAGACCATAGCCGAAACTTACCGGATCAAGATTGAGCGGGTATTTCTGGACGCGAAGGAGTCCCGCGTCAGTCTGAACGCCAAAAGGCGGGATCTGTACGCGAAAATCATGGAGTTGTCCGGCCAGTATCCGGGGGAAAAATCCGTCGGGCAGGATATCGTGAAATCCATCCGGGAATTGAACGGGATTCAGGAGCAGATCCGCGTCATCAACGAGAAGGCCATGAAGCGGATCCAGGAATTGAACGACCAGCGCGAAAAAGAACTGCGCCGGGCGAACGAATCCTGGATGAAGAAGATTGAAACGGATGAAAAGGAACTCGAGCGGTACGTGGGGTTCCTGAACGACCGAAGACCGTATCAGAAACCCGCCTTGCACCGGATGCGTAAAAAATAGGTCTCTGCCCGTTTAACGGGACCTGATATCAAATCCCCGCCTGTGTTCATGATACAGGCGGGGTTTTATTTTGGTTTATTGGCCGGCCTGGTTTGTGGAAGGGGCCGGCGATTCCTTCCGAGTTTCGGTCGCGGCGGGCTTTGGCGCCGCGGACGGAGCCGCCGCAGGCGGAGACGGTTGGGCCGGTTTGGACGCTTCGGCCTGGAGTTTGTCCACGTCCACTCCCATTTCCTGCAGCGCCGTTTTGGCTTCTCGTTTCACGCTCAGGTCCGGGTCATAGATCGCCTTGTATTTGAGGATGTCCTTGGCCGATTCGCTTTTCAGCTTCCCGAGCGCCTTTACGGCCTCCAACCGGATCCGGATGTTGTCCACCTTGGCGTAACGGATCAGCATGTCCGGCACCCTGGCCGATTTGACGAACGCGAGTCCCGCTATACCCCAGAGACGGATGTTGAGGTCTTCCCGCTCGTTTTCAATATAAGGTGTCAGAATGTCCAGGGCCTGGTTGTCTCCGGATTTGCCGATGGCGTATGCGGAGTACATCCTCACGTCGGTGGCTTCGCCGACGTTGTCCAGGATCGACTTGAGGAGGGGGAGGTGCTTGGAGCTTCCCAGTTCGCCCACGGCAATGGCCGAAGCGCTCCGGATTTCCGCAGGGGTTTCCAGGTTGGTGAGCAGCCCCAGGATCGTTCCGGTCGCGCCCTGATATTCGACGGTTCCGATGGCCCGGATGGCGGCCGCGCACAGGTAGGAGGATTTGGGATTGTCCAGGTTGTTTGTCAATATGGCGTGCAGGCGGGGACCCGTGGTCCTGATTTTCAATTCGCTGACCGCGAACACGGTTTTTCTCAGGACTTCCGGGTCGGTTTCCGACGTCAGGGCTTTGTTCCAGATGGATTCGTTGTCAATCTTGAGGCCGATCAGCGCGTAGGCCGCGCTGCCGCGGATTTCCGGGTTCGGATCGGTCAGTAGGGCCTGTTCGATCAGGTCGTAGGCCTCTTTGACTTTGCGGTCCTCGACGGTCTTGATGACGCCCAATCTCTGGGAGGAAACGCCGAACTTCATCGTGTTTCTCCAGTGTTCCAGGAGATTCGCGTCCGCGGAAACCAGGAACAGGACGGCCGCTGCGGAAAACAGCATCAGACTGATTTTTTTCATAATACACTCCGGGTCAACGGTATCATTCAATCATCGGAAAATCGCGGAAAAACATGACGGACGGCGTAGCCAACTCCATTAAGCGCCTTGATTTATCCTTTGGCCGCCGGTATAATTTTTCCGGCAATTCCGCTGACCGCCTGACATCTTAAAACGGAATGCGAATGCGCGCAAGCCCGACCGGCTAGGCCGGAGCCAGCCGGACGATATCGGAGCATGGAATGAACTGGAACTCCTTTTTACGCAAGGCCCGGAACGGGACGGCCGTGACGGACGGCTCCATGGGGGTTTTTCTCCAGCAGTACGGTCTGAAGGGCGGGGATTGTCCCGAACTCTGGAATATGGACCGCCCGGATATCGTGCGCGGGGTGCATGAATCCTATATCCAAGCCGGGAGCGACCTGATCATAACCAACAGTCTCGGCGGTAACCGCGTCAAGCTGGCCGATTTCGGACTGGCGGGCCGTCTGCGCGATATCAACGCGGCCGCCGTCAGGATCGCCCGGCAGGCGTCCCGGGGCCGTGCCATAGTGGCGGCGGACGTCGGGCCGACGGGGTTGTTTGTTGAACCGGTGGGGAACCTGGCTTTTGATGAAATGGTGGATATATACCGTGAACAGATCGCCGTCCTGGCCGATGCCGGGGCGGACGCGGTTTTTTTCGAGACGCACATCGATATTCTGGAGCTCAAGGCCGGAATCCTGGCCTGCCGCGAGGTCTGCGACCTGCCGATCATCGCCAGCATGACATTCGAGAAAGACGGACGGACCGTGACGGGAAGTCCGCCCGAGGCCGCGTTTGTGACCCTGGAAGCGCTGGGCGCGGACGTTGTCGGGACAAACTGCGGGACCGGTCCCGTGGACATGCTTTCCGTGATTCGCCGCGCGGAAGGATTGCTGGAAATTCCGCTGGTGGCGCAGGCCAACGCGGGTCTGCCCAAAGTGGTGGACGGCAGAACGGTTTTTGACGAAACCCCGGACCGGTTCGCGGAAGCCGCGCTCCAAATGGCGCAGTGCGGTGTGACCGTGTCCGGCGGCTGTTGCGGGACGACCCCGGAACACATCCGGCATCTGCGCGAACGCGTGGTTTCCTACCGGAAAAAAAATCCCGTTTCTGTTGCGCGTCGGGACGTTCTCCGGCTCGCCAGCCGCTATCTTCTGAGGGAAATCGGGCACGGCGTGCCGTTCTGCGTGATCGGGGAACGGTTGAACCCCACGGCACGCAAGGCCCTCGCGCAGGATATCCGATCCGGGGCGTTCGCCCTTTTCAAGGACGACGCCATCGCCCAGGAAAAAGCCGGCGCCGACGTGCTGGACCTGAACATGGGCATTCCGGATGCCGCTGAACCGGAAGCTGTGCTCATGAAAAAAGGCGTGGGCATCCTTTCCACCGCTGTCAATCTGCCCCTGGCCATTGACACGACCAATCCCGAGGCCGCGCGCGCCGGCATGAGGGTGTATCCCGGGAAACCGCTTCTGAATTCGATATCCGCCGAACCGGATCGTCTGACGCTCCTGGACGACGTGAAAAAATACGGAGCGGCGTTCATCGCCCTGCCGATCGACGGACGGGGAGTGCCCAAAACAGCGGAGGAGCGGGTCCGGATCATGAAACGGATTGTCCGGGAAGCCGAAAAGCGCGGCATTGACAGGCGGAACATCCTGGCCGATCCGCTGGTGCTCACCGTCAGCGCCGAACAGGACGGCGCGCGGGAGACCCTCCGCACCGTCCGGCGTTTCCGGGAAGAACTGGGGCTCTCCACCACTATGGGTCTTTCAAACGTTTCTTACGGTTTGCCGGCCCGCGCTTATGTGAACCGCGCATTTCTGGCCATGGCCGTTGAATCGGGCCTGACATCGGCCATTGTGAATCCGATGGACGCCGATCTCATGGGCCTGGTCCGGGCTTCAGACGTGCTGACGGGCAAGGACAGGAACTCTAAAAATTTTATAGAAATCTATTCCAGTCAGGTCCTTTCAGGCAAGGGTTCTCCGGCCGTTTCGGCGCCTGTCGTTGCCGGGGCGGTTTTATCGCCTGAACGGACGGTCGAGCAGGAGCTTCGTAACGCCGTTCTCACCGGCAAAAAAGAGATCATTGCCGGACTGGTCCGGGACGCCCTGAATCAGGGGCGGCAGGCGTTCGCGCTCCTCAATGAGCATCTGATACCCGCCATAACCGAAGTGGGCGCGCTCTACGAAAAGCGCACCTATTTCCTGCCGCAGTTGATGCTCTCCGCGGAAGCCATGACGGCGGCTTTTACGGTTCTGGAACCCCTGCTCAAGCGGGAAAACGCCCGGCCGGCCGGACGGTTGGTGTTTGCGACTGTCCAGGGGGACGTGCACGATATCGGGAAGAACATCGTCATCCTGCTTCTGAAAAACCACGGTTACCAGGTGACCGATCTGGGCAAAGACGTCCCCGCGGATGTCATCCATCAGGCCGCGGTCCGGGAAAACGCGGACGTGGTCTGCCTTTCCGCCCTGATGACCACCACCATGCCCCGGATGGAGGAGTTTGTCCGCTATCAAAAAGACAGGGGTGATACAAGACCGGTGGTCGTCGGTGGCGCCGCTGTCACCCGGGAATACGCATCATCGATTGGCGCGCGCTACGCAACGGACGCCGTGGACGCGGTCAAGGTGGTGGGCGAGGTGTTGGCAGGAAACCGGTAGAGACCTGCGGTCAGCAGTGCGCTGTCGGGTTTGGGCTTAACCGATAATGGATAATGAAAAGGCCGCCTCCGGTTTGACGGGGGGCGGCCTTTTTCCACGCTGACGGTGTTGTCAGGATACCGGAGTTTTTTCAGGACTCGGCGCTGTAGATCTGGAAGACTGCGGCCGCGATGACCAGTTCGGCGCAGAGCATGAGGAGCCACACGGGTGCCTCGGCCCCGTTTCTCGGGAATCTCCACAGGATCTTGGTGAGCACGATCCGGATAATCCAGAAAATCAGGACAACCAGCGTGACCAGGGACACGTTCTTTTTCGGAATGAAGGTGAAAACGCTTGCCAGCACGAACACCCCGCAAAGCAGTTCAATGATGCCGAAGACCACTTCCAGGACCCTGTTGTCGTTCAGGGTGAATGCGCCTTCGTTAACGTTGGGAAGAACGCCCAGAAAACCCAGGACGATGAAGAACAGACCCGCCGTGATTTTCAGAAGGGCAACCGGTCCGGACTGAATGCCCGTTTTCGCTTTCTTAGCCATAAATCATCCCCCTTTATAAACCGTCTGTTGACCGTTTCCTGATTGATTTCAACGCACGATCACGTCGTCGCGGCTGAAACCCGTGGAAATGTAGGCGATTTTGCGCCCGACGAGCGACTCGAGCTTTTCGATATAACGCGTCGCGGCCGGCGGCAGGTCGCGGTAACGGCGCACGCCGAAGGTTTTTTCCGACCACCCTTCAAGGTCCTCGTAAACGGGGCTGACGGTTTCCAATTCCTCCAGGGTGGAGGGGAAACGGTCCGTCACGGAGCCGTCCGGTTTGCGGTAGGCCGTACAGACCTTCAGGTTACCGAGACCGTCCAGAACGTCCAGTTTGGTCAGGAAGAAGGCGCTGATCCCGCACACTCCCGCCGAATACCGTGTCGCGACGGCGTCAAACCATCCGCAGCGTCGCGGACGGCCCGTGGTGGCGCCGAATTCGTGTCCGGCCTTGCGCAGGTTTTCACCGATTTCATTCGTCTGCTCGGTCGGGAAAGGTCCTTCGCCAACGCGGGTGATGTAGGCCTTGGCGATACCGATAACCGCGTCCACTGCGGCCACGCCCGTTCCGCCGCCCACCAGGGCGCCGGGTGCGATCGTGTTGGAAGACGTCACGTAGGGATAGGTGCCGAAATCCAGGTCCAGGAGGCTTCCCTGCGCTCCTTCGAAAAGGATGCGCTTTCCCTGGCGGTGGGCTTCCTGGAGAAGGTGTTCCGTGTCGGCCACGTAGGGTTCGATGCGCGCGGCCAGGGAACGGAACTGGTTGAAGATCGTGTCCACGGTGGGGCGCTCCGCGACGCGGTAGTATTCTTTCAGAAGGAATTCCTTGACCTCGTACCCCGCGCGGATTTTTTCGCGGAGCTTTGCGGGGTCTATGAAGAGGTCGCCCACGCGGACACCCAACCGGTCCGCCTTGTCCGCGTAAGCCGGTCCGATGCCGCGCTGGGTGGTCCCGATGGCGCTTTCGGCGCTTCGGGCTTCCTTGGCCTTGTCCAGGATCTTGTGATAGGGCATGACAACGTGCGCCCGGTTGGACAGGAAGATCCGGCCCCGTGTTTCAACATAGGCGCCGACCATGTCCACTTCTTTCAGGAATTCATCGAGGTCCACCACCAGCCCGTTTCCAATGACCACGCGGGCGTCCTTGTTCAGGATCCCGGACGGGACGAGGTGGAAAACGATTTTCTGTTCACCCAGATAAACCGTATGTCCGGCGTTGGCCCCGCCCTGGTAGCGGACCACGTAATCGAAATCCTTGGCGAAATAATCGATGACCTTGGCTTTTCCCTCGTCGCCCCACTGGGCTCCCGATACGATCGTGATCATAGATTCTCCGAAATTCCGTTATGAGAGACAGTAGCTTAAATCGACGGCGAAACCGACGGCCGGGAAGTCCTTGCCGAAACTCTGGAACAATCCGTCGTAACGGCCGCCGGATGCGACCGGGAACCCCGTGCCGGACAGATAACCCTCCAGCGTGAGGGAGGTATAATAAGAAAAATCCTTGATCAGGCCGAAATCCACGACCATGCGCGAGCGGACGCCCGAGGAAACGGATTGGACCGTCTCCAGCGTCCGTTCGGCGTAAGTCCTGAACTCCGGGTCCAGACCCGAGGTCTGCGCCTTTGTCTGGTCCACCGTTCCGCAGAAATCCAGCAGAAACAGGAGCGCGGTCTTGTCCGTATCGTTTCCCGGTGTCGTTTTCAGGAGTTCCGTCAGGGACGTTTTGTCCTTGCGGTTAAACAGAGCGTGAATGGCTTCCTGGCGCGTTTCGTCCGCTTCCAGCCGGGACAGGATGGTCCGGTACAAACGGACGTCGCCCACGACCAGGGTGTGGCTGGTGTCCAGGATGGACAGGGATTCGGCCAGGATTTCGATGATTTCGCGGTCGGCTTCGCGTGAGGCGTCCCCGATCAGTTCCACCCCCGCCTGACGGATCTGGCGGTATTTGCCCTTATGCGAGGGCTGTTCCCGGTACACGTCTCCGGCGTACCAGAATTTGAGCGGCAGGTCCGAATGGCCGAAACGCATGGCCGACCAGCGGGCAATGGGCGTCGTCATGTCGTAACGCAGGGACAGGAGTTTCCCTTCCCGGTCCTTGAATGTGAACGACCGGCGGGCAATGTCCGCTCCGCCGCCCTTCTCGAACGTTTCGTAGTATTCAAAAGCCGGGGGAACCACGCGGGAAAACCTGTTCTTCCGGAACAGGGCGATCAGGGCGCTTTCGCGATCGTCCAGACGGGAGGCCTCCTGTTCGGTTAAAAACGGGACGCCGTTCGGCAGGCCGACGGGGTCCGTGTCAGATTCGTAAACCATGGGTTCCAGGTATTGGTTCGGCATGATCAGGACCTCCCTCCGGAATTGCCTTTCCGCGACAAGGACAGGACGACCGAGGCGCCGAACGCGCCCGCCGCCACAACCAAAAGCAGATAGGGGAACAGAAACCCGAAATGAACGTACGGCGAAACGATCCGTTCGTCTATAACCGACACGGACCCGACGAACAGGCCGTCGCGGTAGTCGCCGATGTCCCCCTGGAAGTCGCCCGTCAGGTCGATGATGCCGGTCACGCCCGTGTTGGCCGCTCGCGCGATGGGCCTGCGAACGGAAATAGCGGTCAACACCGCGCCCGCCAGGTGCTGCCACATGGGGTGCGGAAAACCGAAGAGATAGGCCCATCCGTCGTTGGTGGTGTTGATGAAGTAGTTGACCCCGATGCGGATGAACTTCCGGGCCAGCACCGCGAACATGTCCTCGTAGCAGACCAGCACGCGGAATTTCGATCTGCGGGACCGGATCACGTTTTTGTTGGTGGACGGCGTGTAGGAACCCGCACCCTCGCTTTCCATGATCTGCCGGAAGGCCGGGATCCGGTCGTACACCGGCATCCATTCTCCGAACGGTACCAGGTGGATCTTGGAATTGTTCTGGATCGTGTTGGTCAGCGGGTCCAGGTATTCGGCCGAATTGAAATTGCGTCCGTCCACCAGGGTCGGGCTCGTGATCAGGATGGGCGTGTTGAATTCGAACGGCATCTTGACGAACCGGATGTTGAACAGGTTGACTTCCTCGTCAGGACCCATGGTTTTCAGGTAGTGCCAGAGATAATTGCGGACCATGGTTTCCGACCACACGATCAGGTCCGGATCCCGCACGGCGGCTTCCGCGTTCAGCCGCCAGATGGTGGCGAAATGACGCCAGCGGTCCTTCCACCAGGGTTCGTGCGAGCCGATGTTGGGCTGCAGGAGGGCCAGTTTCTCCCGGGGTGACGCCGCGGAGATGCGGCGGTAGTTTCCGAGCTGGCTCCAGCCGTAAACAAGGTTGGCCGTGAAAAGCGCGGCGGCCGCTGCGATCCTGACGCTGTTGGACCGGGTCAACGCGCCGCGGATGGTCCGGGTGCGCAGAAAATCCAGGACCAATTCGGCCAGGACGGCGTTGACAGTCAGGATCAGGAAGCTGACGCCCCAGACGCCCAGGATATCCGCGCTCTGGACAAACGGCAGAATACGCCACTGGGTGTCTCCGATCATGTTCCACATGAATCCGTGGAATCCGATGGATCGGATGAGTTCGTTGGCGATCCAGAGCGAGGGCGACAGCACCCAGCGCCAGCGGGGAAAGGTTTTTCCCGCCAGGGCGATGCAGAAAAAGAAAAAGGCGTAGTACACGGCATAGATCAGGACCATGAAAGCGAGACCGGGACCCCAGAATCCGTAAATCCAGAAGAACGACAGGAAAAGGGAGGGCAGGGAATAGAAAAAAGCGTACCGCACGGTCAAATGCAGGGGACGGACGTAGGCGAACAGGAAAACCGGGGCGAACACGAACCAGATCGCGAAAGAGAGGCTGTAGGTGGGAAAAGACAGCGCGTACAGGACGCCCCAGGCGAGCCAGAGAGCGTTGTCCAGGAGGGCCTGCCGGGTTCGTGGCTGCATCTTCAAGGTCTTCTCTCCCGCCGACTTTCCGATCGGAATATTATACCTGTTTCCCCCGTTTTTCTCAAAGGGATCGGCGGATACGGTGTGTGTTTTTTCCCGCAAAGAACGGCGCCGGGAATGGACATGGGCCATAGAGGGTTTTATAATATGATAATAATATGAAGCGCCCGGAAACCGGCGTTTCAAAAAGATCCCATTTTATGGAGTTGTGATCACACTGCCCGACTGTCCGGCTGTTGCCGGATTGAAAAACGCCCCATGATGAATTCAGACTGACTGAGGTGGTACAACCATGGCCGCATCCGAAAAGAAACAATGCGAAGACGCCGTCCGGATCCTGAAAGCCCTGGCGCATCCCGTCCGCGTGATGATCATGCGGATCCTCGTTTCGGGCAAATGCAACGTGAGAAATCTGGAAAAAGTCACGGGGAATTCCCAGTCGGGCGTGTCCCAGCATCTCCGGATCCTGAGATTGTCCGGCATCATAGAGCCGGAGAGGGTCGGCAAGGAAATTTGCTACAACGTGGTGGACGAGCAGGCCCTGGCCATCATCAAGATGCTGCTGTTCTGAGTTGTCCGGTTGTGTCATCCATTAATATCCGTCTTGCGGTCGCTTTCGACGGATCGTCCTACAGCGGCTGGCAGAAGCAGAAAAACGCCAAAAGCGTCCAGGCCGCCCTGGAAGAGGCCCTGTCCGGCGTGCTTCGCGAAAAAGTCAGGGTGATCGGGGCCGGACGCACGGACGCCGGGGCGCATGCCATCCGTTTTACGCTCAATTTCACCGTATCCCGTTGTCTGATACCGCTTCCCAAACTGCCCGGTGTCGTAAACGCGAAACTGCCCCCGTCCATCCGCGTGCTGGACGCCGCAGAGGCGCGGCCGGATTTTCACGCCCGCTTCTCCGCTACGGCCCGCGAGTATGTTTATTTTCTTTCGCGTCGGGACGGCGGACAACCCGCCGCAGGCCTGTCCTTTCTGGGCCGGTATTGTTACGAATATTCAGGACCGATGGATGCGGACATCCTGAAAGCGGCCTGCGCGATTTTTACCGGCCGTCATGATTTCCGGAATTTCTGTTACGGCTATTCCGGAGACAAGGATTTTCGGCGGGAGATTTTTTATTTCCGGTGCCGTCCGGTCCGGGTGCTGGGGGCGGAGATCTGGGTTTTCTTCATCAAGGGGAGCGGGTTCCTGAAAGGCATGATCCGTTCGATCATATCGGCCTGTCTGCAGGCGGCGGCGGGGGTTCTGACAACGGAACAGGTCCGGGCGGCCCTGGATTCACGAAAGGGTTTGCACTCCCGGAACCGGTCGCCGGTTCCCGCATCGGGCCTCTACTTCAAAAGGGCGTATTACGGCGGACCCGGTGCCGCTATGGATCAGTAACCCAAAAGTTTCATGACCACGTAGTACGCGGGAGCCGCGTACATGACGCTGTCAAACCGGTCGAAGAAGCCGCCGTGTCCGGGAAGAAAATCGCTGGAATCCTTGGATTTGGCCCATCTCTTGAACGTGGATTCCCCCAGGTCCCCCGCAATGCTGGACACGATGATCACGACCGCCACAATCAGCATTTCCCAGACGCTGAGGCGCGTTGACAGTGCGAACACCCTCTGAGCGGCGTAAAGCGCGGCCCCGCTGAGCAATCCTCCGATGACCGCGCCCACGTAGCCCTCCACCGTCTTGTTGGGGCTGGAGAGGTTGAGCAGCCGCCTGCGGCCGAAGATCTTGCCGATCACCAGCCCGCCGGCGTCGGTGAGCCAGGCCACGGTCAGGAGAATGGCCAGGATCCAGCCGGACATGTCCATCATCTTGATGAGGATGATCATGGGCATGAACATGGCGAGAGAAACGTACCCGAACAGCGAAATCCCGATGTTTTCCATGGCGCGGTCAAACATTCCCGTTCCGGACTCTATGGCCATGACGATGAGGAAATACAGCGTGAGCAGTCCGAACTGGATGACCATCATGTAGGCGGGGTCGTAGATGGCCAGTCCGAACAGGTAAAACGTCACGCAGGACAGCGTGATCAGGACGGTGTTGACCCAGAGATAGTAGCGGTAGCCCCGCTTTTCCATCAGGCCGGACACTTCAAGACTCGTGACCACGCAGATGGTCAGGATGACCAGGAAAACCGGGATCCCGTTCCACAGGCGGGTAAACGTGGCGAACGCGCCGATGGGCAGCATGATGCCGGCCGTGAAAATCCTGGGGAAAAAGGAACTTTTTTTCTGCTGCATCAGATGCCTCCCAAACGTCTCTGGCGTTTTTGATAGTCCGCTATCGCTTTGCAGAAATCCCGGCCCGTAAAATCCGGCCAGTATTTTTTCGTGAACCACAATTCCGCGTAAGCGCTTTGCCAGAGCAGGAAATTGCTGATCCGGTATTCGCCGCTGGTCCGGATGAGCAGGTCCACGTCCGGAATTTCCGGGTGATACAGGTGTTTCCTGAAAGCCGCTTCGCTGACCGGCCCGTTCCGGCGGCCGCGGGTCATTTTCCCGACGGCGTCCAGGATCTCCTGTTTACCGCCGTAGTTGAAGGCGATATTGAGAGTGTAATGACCGCAGCGAGATGTTTTCGCGACCGCTTCGTCCAGCCGCCTGAGCAGACCCGCGGACAGGCGGTTCCGGGAACCGGTGATCGCGAGCCGGATGTCGTTTTTTACCAGGGTCGGGGTGTATTCCTCCACGAGCTTTCCGGCCAGCTTCATCAGGAAATCCACCTCCCGCCTGGGGCGCCTCCAGTTTTCGGTGGAAAACGCGTAAACGGAAATAAACGGAACGCCGATCTGGCGGTTGAATTCGATTACGGATTTGAGCGTCCGGTAGCCCTGTTCATGGCCGCGGGCCCTGTCCAGCCCCCTGCGGCGGGCCCAGCGTCCGTTGCCGTCCATGATGATGGCGACGTGGGCGGGCAGTTTTTTGGGGTTTATGGTCGTTCCGTACAGACGCATGAATGGCCTCCGGCGTCTCTGACGGAAGCCGTCAGACCTCCATGATTTCCTTGTCCTTTTTTGCCACCAGTTCGTCCACGGTCTTGATGTGGTTGTCCGTCACTTTCTGGATTTCCTCCAGTTCCTTGCGTTCGTCGTCTTCCCCGATGTGGCCGTCTTTAGTGAGTTTTTTGACGCTGTTGTTGATGTCCCGGCGTTCGTTCCGGATCGTGACCTTGACTTCCTCGCCCAGCTTCTGGGCTTTTTTCACGAACTCTTTTTTTGTTTCCTCGGTGAGCGGCGGGACGGATACGCGCAGAACCCGGCCGTCGTTCGTGGCCTGGAACCCCAGTCCGGATTCGGATATCCCCTTTTCGATGCTTTTCAGGATGCTCTTGTCCCAGGGGTCGATCACGATGGTGTGGGAGTCGGGCGTGGAAATGGAAGCGGCCCCCTTGATCATGGAGATGGATCCGTAATAATCGAACTTGATGTCTTCCACCATGCCGGTGTGGGCCCGGCCGGTGCGCAGGATCTTGAATTCGTCCTTGAGGTGCTGGATGGATTTGTCCATCCGCTGGTTGGCTTCCTGTTTCAGTTTCTTGAAGGCTTCTATCATACTGCGACCTCCCGGTATGACCGTTTCTGACCTTATTTTACAGATAAAACGCCATAAAATCAAAATTTGACCTCCGGGGCCGGGCCGGCCGTCCGGTCCGGGGTAAAAAAATGTCTCTTTCCGGGCTAAACCAAAAGCGGATCCTTCCGACATATTGATGGAGAGGAGAACAAGGATGTTCTCCTGATCGCATCAAGGAGGATGGTATGATCATCAAC
>CAYMRH010000052.1:1489-15825 GCA_964392785.1 uncultured Brevinematales bacterium | reverse complement strand
GCGTTTGAGGCCGACCTCGCTTCAGACATCCTGTCCGCTCGGCACGTCAGGCGTCTGCCTTCCGGCTGATGGTGGACATGGGGATAGACAAGGGGCCCAAAGACCCTTTTCTGCGAACTCCTCTCATGGCAACTCTTGGCGGTGATTTTCGTTATCTTGACGCGAGACCGGTTTCGGGGTAATATGGACGGGTTGGGGGTTTATTAATATTTCTTTCAATTTACTCTGTTTTTAGACTGCGGTTGATAAATTTGTTTTTTGGGCACATATGTATTGTGGGCAGTTCCAAAAACCGCATTTTTCGAATACCAAGGCCAGAAAAAACTCCATAAACAGGCCCTATGGCCTTCAGGTGCCCTTGCGGTACGCGACCTTGCCGCCCGGACAGGGCGGTTATTGGAAGCGCCTTTATTATCTTTCATTTGTAACTGACATATGCGTAGGAGGATAGTTTATGATTTCATTTAACAAAATTATCTTCATGCTTTTGCTCATTGTTATCATAAGCGGTTGCAGTGCGAGTGAAGTGAAAAAGTATTACACATTAAGCTTCAAGATGAACGGGAATCTTTATCGGTTTACTACTAGTTCACAAGAGATCGAGGGATTTTATCAAGAGATTCGAGGCCGTTGGTCTCCCGAGCTTAATGATAGTGTTAATAATCCCTTTAATACGGCACTGATAACAATTCCTTTTTCAGCAACGAATCATCAGCAATTTCACCAAAATACTGCGCATTATTATGTTTATTTTAACATATATGTTCCCAGTGCGGCTTTTACATTGACCCTGGATGATTTCAGCTTTAATACGAATACATATAAAGGAAATGTTTCCGGCTCATTCAGCGGAGATCTTCATGAGTATACAAATGTTTCAAACGTAATTACAGTTAGTGAAGGCTATTTCATTGAAGGTTACTGAAAATATTATAGTTATATTCAAAAATAACCATAATCTCTAAAAGGATTTTTTCTGAAATAATGTAAAAACAGCTCAATAACATTGTTGGCCATGTTGTTAAACTGATTCATAGGCAGAGAGTGCGTTTCTTCTCTACTGACCGGCCCGTGAAGAGAGTTCAGCGGGCCACCCGGGGGTCTTGTGATGAGCCTGTCGAATCATTGACAAGGGACCGAAGCCCCTTTTCGCCACGGAGCATACCCCCATTCCTTCAACGGAGTTTATCTCGACCAGAGCCCGCTGTGTGGTTCGACAAGCTCGCCAACCAAGCCTAGCCGAACCGTCGAGGGGCCAGCGCATGCCCATCCTGCCAGTATCCCCGATTTTATCAAAAGAACAGGCGCGGCTCCCGCAAGACCCCTCGCCGCCCCGGACACAATCTTGATTTATTTCTTCCGATCTCTTTAAAATACCCCATAGGCAGGTAACGCCCTTGACGCCATTATTTCTCATTTTCCCGTCGGGTCGGACGTTCCGGGTGATCGGGAGCTTTGACAAGGCCCGCAATCCGAGGCGCGTCTACTTTCTGTTCGGTGACCCAGGGCCCATGGAAAAGTACTTCGAGGTGGATGGCGGGAATCCGGGTTTGGGATTCGGGTGTTATCTGGCGTCTCCCACGAAAATCGGCGTCAAGAACCTTGCCGGCCGCGAAGGCGCTTTTCCCGTCATGCTCTGCGCGGATGGTGAACACGCGAAATTCTTCCGGGACCAGATCGCGCCGCGCACGGGCGTCATGGACTGCGAATGCGCGATCCTCTCCGAGGAACAGGCGGAGACGGGCGCGGAGATCCTGGAATTCCCGGGGCGCATCTGTCCCGTCTTTCACGTGAAAGCCGCCGGGCGCATGATCCCCGCGACAGGAACCCCGTTCTGTTCGCAGGACATCGCGTTTCCCCAGAACGAGGACGGCCGCGAGATTCTGTCTTTCGGGAACGAATCGGAATTTTCCATTTCCTTTCTGAAAGGCAAGGTCCTGACCCTGTCCGCCAATTTCGGCGAGCTCGAGTCGCTTTACGAAATGGACGGCATGGACAACCTGGTCCATTCCATCGGCGGCCACATCAAGGGCAAGCCCGTGACGGTCGTGAAAGACTACAGCAGTTATTCCGTCATTTCCGATTACGTGCGCAAATATCCCGGCGTGCGCAACGTGAGCCACGTTCATTCGCACCTGGCCGCGGTCATGTACGAAAACGGTTTCGTCAGGGAAAAGGGGATCGGCGTCATCTACGACGGAGTGAGTACCGACGAAAGCGACCAGGTCCTGGGCGGGGAAATCCTCTACGGGTCCCTGGGCCGGTACGAAACGGCGGGCGGCTGGAAACCCGTGCCTCTACCCGGCGGGGACATCGCGAACCTGGAACCCTGGCGCATCTCCCTCGCGCTCGTGAAGGAGATCCTCAAGGGGGATTTCCAGAACATGGAAATCCCGCTGATCCGCCACCTCCGGGACAACGACGCCCACAAGACGGTCTTCAACGCCATCAACCAGAAAAACATCAATTATTCGCTCTCCACCAGCATGCACCACATCGTGTCCGCGCTGGGAGAATTGCTGGCCTTCGAGGAGACCGTGAACGATTACGATTTCTTCGAGAACAAGCTGGACCATTTCTTCGTGAACCGGTATATCGCGGACGCGTATCCCGTCAAGATCGCCGAAGCGGGTAAAAAACTCCAGATAGACACCTTTGACCTGTTCGGCCGCGTGCTGACCGACCTGATCGCCGGCCTGGACACGCAGCAGCTGATTTACCGTTCCCTGGCGAGCGTCGCCGTGGCCACGGCGGACGCGGTCGGGAAAATCTCGAAAAAGCACAACGAGAAAAAGGTGTTTTTGTCCGGCGGGATGTTCAAGCACCCCGGTTTTCTGTCGCTGATTCACGACCGGTTGGTCGAAAAGGGGCTGGAAGTCTATCTGCCCAAAATGATTCCCGTGGACGACAGCGGTGTTTCCGCTGGTCAGCTCATCTACGCCTTCTTCGAGAAGGATTAACGGTTTCGTTTCATCCGAACTTCGCCTTTTTTCCGTCTTCCCCGCAGATCCGCATGGCGATCCGGCGTGCGCCGATACCGCAGGGGGGCAACCCGCCGCCGGGCGTGGTCCACTGGCCGATCATGTAAAAACCCTTCAGTCCCGGAAGCGTGTGGGGGAAATCTTTTCCCATGTTCGCCCGCGTGGGCAGGAAACCCTCGTAACTGCCTTTCCAGTTTCCCGTGTAGCGGATGATGGTGGCCGGCGTGGCCACGTCCGTGATCTCCACGAAGTCGCGGATATTGCCGAACTCCTCGTCCAGGGCCTCCACGACCTGATCGGCCAGCGCGCTTTTTTTTATCCCGTAACCGGAGGGATCGGCGGCTTTCAGGTTCGTCCAGTATTCGTGGTTTCGGGTCTGGATCATCAGGATGCAGGAGGTTTTTCCCTTCGGGGCCATGGTCGGGTCAAAATGGAAAAACCGGGGCGAAAGCGTGTCCAGCTTCAGGGCGCCGTTTTCCGTCACGATGGTTTTTTTGGGGTGAAAAACGACAGAATGGGGCAGTCCCGAAAGATCGCGGCCAATGCCCAGGCAGACGTATAACAGCGAGGGAAAAACGGGGGTTTGTTCGTAAATTTTCCGGATGGCGGGCGTGGTGTGTTTTCCTTCCAGCAGGCCGCTGATCGTCGTGAACCCGTCAGCGGCGGAAATGACCCGGTCTGCGCGGAATTCCTTCCCGTTGGCCGCGATCCCTTGAGCCCGGCCGTCCTGCACCAGGATTTTGGTCACGCGGTGCCCGTAATGCACGCGCCCGCCCAGAGTGAGGTAGCGCTTTTCAATGGCCCGCGCGAATTCCAGAGACCCGCCGACCGGGTATCCGTTGGAGCGTTTGGCCATGAAACCCATCATGATGAGAAAGCCCATGACCGGGAAGTCCGGCAGGTCCGACGGGTCGTAGAACGATTCGAAAAATTCCCGCAGAACGGGGGACCGGAACCGCGCGGTGAAATCCTTCATGGCGACGGGGCCCCATTTCAGGAAGGCGGGAATGAGACCGGCCGTTTTGAAGAGAACCTCCAGCAGGACCGGGCCGCTGTCTCCGGGCAGGGGAAAATCGAACCGCGAAAATTTTTTCAGACCCTGGATGAAACCGCGGATCCGGGCCCGGTCGGACGGCCCCAGGCGCAGCATTTCCCGTTCGAGCTTGTCCGGGTCCGTGAAGAGGGTGAAGGTTTCCCCGCTTCTGGAGCGGAATTCCAGGTGGGAGTCCCATTCCACGAAGCGGCGGTTTTGGGTCGCGCCCAGTTCGCTCCAAACACCGTGCATGCGGGACGCGGGGCCGGAGCCCATCAGCCAGTGGATGCAGAAGTCGAAGGTATAACCCCCGCGTTTCCAGGCGGTGCAGAGCCCGCCGGGCAGGGCGTGCATTTCGTAAATATCGGTTTCGTAGCCGTTCAGGCGCAGGTAAACGCCCGCGGCCAGACCCGCGACGCCCGCGCCGATGATCGCGACGGAGTTTTTCATGGAAGGTCTCCCGGATGATTTCCTGAACGCTGATAATAGAAGGGAAATCCGGAAAAATGAACTAACGCCCGGAGGCGGGAACGGTTTCGCAACGGCCCCGTCAATCGTCATCGAATACGACCGGCAGGTTGGTCGAGTCGTAGCGGATAATATGGCAGGGATAGGTGAAGGCCCAGCCGACATTGTCCCCGGGTCGGGGGGATGTTTCCGTCACGTAAACGGCAATGGAATTGGTCAGGATCGCCACTCGGCGCACGGTGATCTGATAACCGGTGCTGTTTTTCACTCCCTGAAAAACGGCAATGACGGTCTGGCGGGGGAATTCCACTCCGGGGAGGTAACTGTCCGAGTTGAACGCGTACTGCTGCATGGCCCGGTAGTCGTTGGTGTTCGTCAGGACGAAATGGCCGGAATTAGTGACATGGGAGGCGGCTCCAGTCGACTGGATAATGGTGTCAAAGCTGATCGGGATCCCGGGTTCGTCCGGGACCTGTGCGGAGCAGGCCGGGAACAGGCAGGCCAATGCCAGGATCAAATACCGGGTTTTCATGAGGGTCTCCATTATTGATATTAAGTCAGTATACCGCGATATTCTTGTTTAATAAAAGAAGGGGGGATTTATTTCATTCCGGCGCGATCCCGCCGAAGATCGCGGCGGAATGATTCGTGGCGGCTTTGTAAAACGACAATCATTATAAAGCCGAACTATTTGCTTCATCAATCTTGAGGATTACTGATGAAACAGTTATCATGTTTTCGGAGTCTGGTTGAGCATGAAAAAGCTTTTTCTCGGATTGGTTTTCTCGTCGGCTACTGTGGTGTCATTATTCGGCAACACCAATGGGTACATGCATTCGTTCCATGTATTTCCGTTGTCCTTTCTGTCCGGATCATTGGCGATGAATTATGAACTCTTATTGTTCCATCAGCATGGTGTTGTCGTGGAATTTAATCTGAAGGTATTTGAAATGCCGTATTCGCAATACTCGATTCAATACCGATATCATTTTTCCCGAAGAATGGATTCATTTTTTATCGGCGCTTTTTCTAAATACTCATATCTTCAATATAATTATTACAATATTGAATCCCGTACCAATTGTCAGCACTGGAATCATTCTATGGCTTTCGGTTTGAATATCGGGTACAAATGGGTGTTTCAGAATGGTATCAGCTTGTGTGCCAGAATCGGTGCCGGATATCCGATTTATCTCGAAGATCAGCCGGAAGATCAGTTGGACGTTCTTGACTCGATCATCAATATCATAGACTCTGAAATGACCGTCGGTTACTCGTTCTAGAGATGCTTTTTTATGAAATTGGCTTTGCATGGATGGGGCCATTCTCGCCGCCTGCGATTTATAATCGTTTCTAATCGATCTTAATTCAGTCCTTTTTAATTTTCATTGCCTGGCCGCATGCAACCAATAATCAACGAGATGTGGCGGCGGATGACACTTCCAGGAATGATCGGCATCTTGGTCAAAAAACACTTGGAGTAATCAGGCCCATGATTTGCGTGGAAGCGGCGATACGATAAGTGATGAGTTTTCTTTCCACCATTTCTTAATAAAAAAGAAATGACACTGGGTGCCAGCAGGTTGGCGGTCTCTCAACGCGGAACAGGAAAAGTTGTCATGATGGAATCGGTGGGCGGGCCGCGCCATCAGTTCTTCACCTTGAACGAATCCTGGATCCAGCCGTCCCAGGGGCTCGTATTGATGAGGGAGACGATCTGCTGTTCCAGCACGCTCCGGTCGCGGGCCATGGCCTTGACCATGACCACGTACTGGCCGGAACTGTACACGCCGAAGAGGAGGAACTCCCCGCTCTGCGGGTCCTGCAGGATGAACAGCCATCTCACAAACTGGTTGCCGTAGAGGACGTTGTAGGTGAAGCCCAGCATCTTGTAGTTCGAAAGGAATTTGCGGAAGCTGGCGTACCATTCCTCGATGGGAAGGATGAAGATGGTCTGGCGCAGGGTGTCTTCTTCCAGGATGTTGCCCAGGTTCTCCTGCGCGATCAGCCGGGACCAGGCGTCCGGCACGTAGAAATAAAACTGGGCGCCGGAAAAGGACTGGAACTTGAGCGGGTGGAAGGACCAGCCGCTGAAAATTTTCTGGTGGCGGAACGCGTCGAAGGACATGTCGTCAGGGATTTTTTCGAAATACCCCGCGAAATCCGGGGTGACCCCCTCCATGGCGGACTGAGGGATGAGCCCTTCCATGATCCAGGAGTCCACAAAATCCTGAACGGTCTTGTTCAGGTTCCACGTCTTGGTGGATTCCACGTCGCCTTTCATTTGTCCTTCCCGTTTGATCGATCTGGTGTTGGGGTTTTCATGAGACGGGTTTTTCATTACCGGAAAATTCCTGACGGGAACATTTTAACACCCAAAAAGGGATATTTCAACGGGCGGTGCGTTTCACGGTTTGGGCGCCGTTGAGTCCCGCCAGAGAAATTCGCTCCGGTGGTCCTCGAAAAAGCGCCAGAAGTCGTCCATGCGCTTGCAGGAGGTCCGGTCGGCGCAGACCGAGCAGTTCTCCATGTTCCGGCCCGCGCAGCAGGCCCGGATTTCGCATCGGGCGCTGTGGGGCATGGTCACGGCGGACCGGCAGCCCTCGCAGACCATGTCCGCTTCTGTCAGGTTCAGGTCCAGAAGGCGCGACCAGCTTCTGGCCGTGCGTTTGCGCAGCGGCGCGTCCCCTTTTTGGGTCGCGCAAAACACCGGGCAACGGGAGCAGTCCAGCCCGCAAAAGGAAACCGCGCGATCAGATTCCATGAAACCGCCTTGACGCTGTATTGTATATCTGAAGAACCGCCGCGTCAATCCCGGCAAGGGGCGGGACGCTCGGGAAAGACCTGTCTAAAATTCGTAAAGATCGAACGGGAGGGTCTTGCGCATCTGGTAAAAAAGACGGTTCATCGTGAAAATCCGGAGACCGTTCTGGACGGCGTTCTGGGCCATCAGCAGGTCGGTCACGCCGGCCCGCGCGACGCCGCTTTTCAGGATTTGCGACTGCCACCGGACCACTTCTCCCCAGTCGGGAGCGAGCGGGATTTTTTTCACGCATTCAAGAAGGCGGGCCAGCTTTTCCTGCCGGCGCACCAGAAGCGGCGGGAGGATCTCGGCAAGGACGATATCGTTCACGCAGATCAGGTTGGAATCGATCAGTTCGTCCAGCGCTTCCGCGCCCATCCGGTTCCCGGAAAAGTAGTCCGACCAGACGGTCGCGTCCACCAGGACCCGCTTCACCGTTTCCTCGGGATGTCCGTGTCCGCGTCGATCTTCACGCGGCCGCGGTAACTCTTGAGGCCGCGGATCTTTTCCCGCTGCACGAGATTTTCCAGCGCCTCCACGATGAGCGCGGTCTTGGTCCGCGCCTGCGTCAGCCGCAGGGCCTCCGCGACCAGGGAGTCGGGCAGGATCAGGGTGGTTCTCACGGGCGCCTCCGGTGATGCATATATGATAAACCATTTATATGTATAGTCAAGCAAATTAATATGCATGACATCCGGGCGTTTTTTGCGTCAAGCCGCGGCAGGTGGTATAATCAATCACCATCCGTCCGATCCGGGACGCGCAGCACAGGGGGCCCGCATGTTTGAAAAGAAGGAAGCCGCCGTCTATTTTACCCGGGAGCTGAACGATTTCATCAATAGATGGAAGGACAAACCCGGCAACCTCATCATGATCCTGCACCGCGTGCAGGAGGACTACGGCTACATTCCCCGCGAGGTGGCGCTCCAGCTATCCCGCGTCATGAACGTGCCCCTGGCCAAGATCTACGGAGTGGTCACGTTTTACCACTTTTTCCGGCTGACCAAACCCGGCCGGAACACCGTGTCCGTCTGCATGGGCACGGCCTGTTACCTCAAGGGCGGGGAAGACATCCTGCTCGAACTGGAGGCCAATCTGGGCGTGGGCGTGGGCGGAACAACCGAGGACGGGAATTTCTCCCTGGCCGCCGTCCGGTGCCTGGGCTGCTGCGGGCTGGCTCCCGTGATCACGATCGGGACGGAAGTGTTCGGCCGCCTGACCAAGGACCAACTTCCCGGAATCCTGATGAAATACCGGTCTTCACCGGCTGTGCCGGCAGAAACGGCGGCCGGCTCGGCCCGGTAGAATGCACCGGACGGTCACGGACCTGGTCCTGGACGCCGTTCAGAACGCGCTGGAAGCCGGATCCACGCTGGTGGTGCTGGACTACCGGGAAAGCGCGGGAAACGATCTGGAAATTTTCGTGGCCGACAACGGCCGCGGTATGACGGAAGAAGAAACCCGGAAAGCCCTGGACCCCTTCCGGACGGACGGGTCCAAACATCCCGGCCGGCGCGTGGGGCTGGGGCTGCCGTTTATCCGGCAGGCGGCGGAAAGTTCCGGCGGGAAATTCGAAATCGACTCCCGCCCCGGCGAAGGCACGTCGGTTTACGCGTGTTTCCGGACGGACCATCCGGACTGCCCGCCGGCCGGCGACGTGGCGGAACTGTTCTCGGAGTGCATGATTTTCGGCGGGACGTATGAAATGGCCGTGAACCGCTGGAAGGGCCCGAATAAATATACGGTCACGCGCGGCGAGATTTCGGACGCGCTGGGAAGTCTGAACGACGCCGGCGCGATTGCCCTGCTGAAGAAATATGTGCGGGGGCTCGAGGACGGACTGGTGACCGGGAACGCCGGAGAGGAGGAATCCCATGGGAAAACTCACACTGGATGAACTGAAGAAACTGCGGGAGAAAATGAAGTCCGAAATGGACCGGCGGGATTCCGCGGACAAAAGCGTGACCATTCTCGTGGGAATGGGCACCTGCGGCATCGCGGCCGGCGCCCGGGAGACCCTGCAGGCCTTCGTGGACGGCGTGGAAAAAATGGGCCTCTCCAACATCCTGATCAAGCCCACCGGGTGCATGGGGTCCTGCTCCGTGGAACCGACGGTGGAAGTTGTCATGGCCGGGATGCCCGACGTCCTCTACGGCAAGGTGAACGCGGAAACGGCCCGCAAGATCCTGGAACGGCACGTGGTGGGCAAGCAGCTTTTGAACAACCTGATCTTCGACAAGCCCGCGGCCGACATCGTGAAGCACGGGGGAAAATAGAATGGCCTACCGAAGTTTCGTCCTGGTCTGCGGCGGCACGGGATGCGAATCCAGCCGCGCCGGAGACCTGTTTGAGAACATCAACAAGGAACTGATCGCGCAGGGTCTGAAAGAGGAAGTGCAGGTCGTCAAGACCGGCTGTTTCGGGTTCTGCGAGAAAGGGCCCATCATCAAGATCCTGCCCGACGAAACCTTCTACGTGAGCGTGAAGCCCGAGGACGCCTCCGAAATCGTGACGGAACACCTGCTTAAGGGCCGTCCGGTGTCCCGACTGCTTTACGACAAGAAACAGAGCCGGAAAAACGCGAAACTCGAGGACATCGATTTTTACCAGAAACAGGTCCGCATCGTCCTGCGCAACTGCGGCGTGATCGACCCGGAAAAAATAGACGAATACATTGCCCGGGACGGATACGCCGCGCTGGAAAAGGCGCTGTTTGAGCTGAAGCCGGACGGGGTGATCGAGGAACTGAAAACGGCCGGCCTGCGCGGGCGCGGCGGCGCGGGTTACCCCACCTGGAAAAAATGGGTTCTGACAAAGGACGCGCCCTCGGACACGAAGTACGTGGTCTGCAACGCGGACGAAGGCGACCCCGGCGCGTACATGGACCGCAGCACCATCGAAGGGGACCCGCATTCCATCCTGGAAGCGATGACGATCTGCGGCTACGCCGTGGGCGCGCAGTACGGGTATATCTACATTCGCGCGGAATACCCGCTGGCCATCCGCCGTCTGGAAATCGCCATCGAGCAGGCGCGGGAGTACGGCCTGCTGGGACAGAACATCCTGGGCACGGATTTTTCATTCGACATCGAGATCCGTCTGGGCGCGGGCGCCTTCGTGTGCGGCGAGGAGACGGCGCTTCTGGCCTCCATCGAGGGCAACCGGGGCATGCCGCGGCCGCGCCCGCCGTTTCCGTCCACCAAGGGGCTGTGGGGCAAGCCCACCGTCATCAACAACGTGGAAACCTGGGCCAACGTGCCCGTCATCATCACCCGCGGCGGGAAATGGTTCGCGAAAATCGGCACCGAAAGTTCCAAGGGGACCAAGGTGTTCGCGCTCACGGGCAAGGTGAACAACTCGGGGCTGATCGAGGTCCCGATGGGGACCACCCTGCGGGAAGTGATTTTCGACATTGGCGGAGGGATCCGGGGCGGCCGAAAATTCAAGGCGGCCCAAAGCGGCGGCCCGTCCGGCGGCGTGATCCCGGAGTCGTTCCTGGACACGCCCATCGACTATGAAAACCTCCAGAAACTGGGCGCCATCATGGGGTCCGGCGGCCTCATCATCATGGACGAGGACGACTGCATGGTGGACATCGCCAAGTTTTACCTCGGGTTTACCGTGGACGAGTCCTGCGGGAAGTGTTCCCCCTGCCGCATCGGCGGGAAGCAGATGTTCGGCATCCTGGACAAGATCAGCCAGGGCCGCGCGGAAATGGCGGACCTGGACAAACTGCGGCAGATCGGGTTCGCCATGAACCGCGCATCGTTGTGCGGGCTGGGTCAGACCGCGCCCAATCCCGTGCTGTCCACCATGAAGTATTTCGAGGCGGAATACCTGGACCACATCCGGGACAAAAAATGCGTGGCCCACAGCTGCAAGGACCTGCTTACGTTTTTGATCGATCCGGACAAGTGCGTGGGCTGCGGCCTGTGCGCCATGAAATGCCCGGCGAACTGCATCTCCGGCGAGAAACGCAAACCCCACACCATCGACCAGATCAACTGCATCAAGTGCGGAACCTGCTACGAGGTCTGCAAGTTCGACGCCGTGATCCGGAAGTAGGAGAGAGCCATGACGAAAGTGAGCATAAAGATCAACGGTATCCCGATCCAGGTGGAGCCGGGCAAGACGATCATGGAGGCCGCCAAGGCCGCCCAGATCAACATCCCCAAGCTCTGCAACCACCCGGACCTGCCGCCGTCCGCGGCCTGCGGCCTGTGCGTGGTGAAGGCCAAGGGCTCCTCCAAGATGATGCGGTCCTGCGCCACGGCGGTGGAAGAGGGCATGGACATTGTCACGCACGACCCGGAGATCTTCCAGGTCCGGCAGACGGTGCTCGAACTCATTTTATCCAACCACCCCAACGACTGTCTCCAGTGCCCCCGCAACGGGAACTGCGAGCTTCAGAAGCTGGCCGGGGATTTCGGCATCCGGGACGTGCCGTTCCAGCAGATGCTGGTGAACCATCCGGTGGACGATTCCACCCAGTCCATCACCATCAATCCCGAAAAGTGCGTGAAATGCGGGCGCTGCGTGGAAGTGTGCCAGATCATGCAGAACGTCTGGGCGCTGGAATTTATCGGGCGCGGGTACAACATGCGCATCGCCCCCGCGGCGGACGTCCAGCTGAAGGACAGCCCCTGCGTGAAATGCGGCCAGTGTACGGCCCACTGCCCCGTGGGCGCGCTCTACGAGCACAGCCACAACAACGACGTGTGGATGGCTCTCCGAAAACCCGAACTGCACAAGGTGGTCCAGATCGCGCCCGCCACGCGCGTGGCGCTGGGCGAGGCGTTCGATCTCCCGCCCGGAACGCTCACCACCAAGAAGATGTACGCCATCCTGAGGCGCCTGGGTTTTGACGCGGTGTTTGACACCAATTTCGGCGCGGATTTGACCATCATGGAAGAGGCGTCGGAATTCGTGGAACGGTTCGCGCACCACAAGGGAGAGCTCCCGCTCATCACGAGCTGCTGTCCCGGCTGGGTGGACTACCTGGAGAAATACTACCCCGAGATGATCCCGCTGTTTTCCACGGCCAAGTCCCCGCATCAGATGGTGGGCGTGCTGTCTAAAACCTACTACGCGAAAAAGAAAAAAATCGATCCGCAAAGCGTGTTCGGCGTGTCCGTCATGCCCTGCACGGCCAAGAAATACGAGATCACGCGCAAGGACGAGATGTACGCGAGCGGACATCAGGACATTGACGTGGTCCTCACCACGCGCGAACTCTCCCGCATGATCAAGGCCTCCGGCATCGACTTTTTAAACCTGCCGGACTCGGAAGCCGACAGCATCCTGGGTGACTACACCGGCGCGGGAACCATCTTCGGCGCCACGGGCGGCGTGATGGAAGCGGCCCTGCGCACGGCTTACCATTTCGTGACCAAAAAGGAACTGGGCAGCGTGGACTTCGTGGAAACCCGCGGCCTGGACGGCATCAAAACGGCCAAAATCAATATCGCCGGAAAGGAAGTGCGCATTGCCGTGGCGCACGGACTGGCGAACGTGGGCCAGGTGATGGAGGAAGTGAAGGCGGCCAGGGCCGCCGGGCGGGAAGCGCCCTACCACTTCATCGAAGTGATGGCCTGCCGCGGAGGATGCGTGGGCGGCGGCGGTCAGCCCTACGGCGCCACGGACGAAATCCGCAAACAGCGCGCTCAGGGGCTGTACGAGGACGACCGGGAACAGTCCATCCGGTGCTCGCACCAGAACCCGCACATCAAGGAGCTTTACGACGAATTCCTGGGCAGTCCGCTTTCGGAGAAGTCGCATGAGCTGCTGCATACGGAGTATCAGGAGAGACCTTTATATAACCGATAGCTTCCAAATTATCTCTAGAAAATGATTTTCTATCAGGCCGGAGCCATGACCGGACGCAGGATGCGGAAGGCGCAGGTGTTGACAGGAAGTCAAAACACCTGCGAGGCGAGGCATCGCAACCGCCAGGGACGGCAAGGGTGCGATGAGAGACCTTTATATAACCGATAGCGTAGGGAGTTGTCAGTTGCTAGATCCTAGATCCTGGATCCTAGTTACTGATTACTGTCAACTCATCACCTATCCTCTTGCCGCTAACGCCACCATCCAGCTTCCCATCGTCGCGGCGACCGCCACTGCCAGAAAAACGATTTGAACGGCCGGTCTTGGCCTTCCCGTTTTTTTCAAAATAAATCCCGCGATCACCCCCGTCAGCAACCCGCATACCAGTCCGGCCAGGTGAGCGCTCACGTCCGTCCCGGGACTCGTCCCGAAGAGCCCGAAAAGCGCGAGTCCGCCGCCCAGGGGAATCACAATCCGCTTCCAGTCACGCCGGCTTTTTTGGGCGAGCGCGAGTCGCAGAATCTCCTTTCCGGCGAGGATCCCGATCGCTCCGAACACGGCCGTGGAAAAACCGATGAAGTCATGGCGTGTCAGGTAAAGTGCGGAGTTCAGGGCGTTGCCCGCCACGCCCGTGAAAAGGATCAAAAGCCAGCCCAGCCCTTCGCCGAGGCGGTCGGACAGGAAATACGCGATCACTGTTGCGAGTACGATATTGGCGGCATAGTGCGCTTCGTGGGCGTGGAGAAAAAGCCCGGTTACGGAGCGCCACCATTCCCCGTTCAGGATCCTGTCCGCGGACGCGAAGCCCGCTTCGGTCCAGGATATTTCCGGTACGGCCAGCTGGTACAGGCGGAACACGTGAAACAGGACGGGGAATGAAAGCAAAAGAAACCAGTTGATACTTGGAGCCATTCCGGATCCGGCGTCGGACGATCTGACGCGTGCGGCGGTTTCCTTTTCATACAGCCGGATCTGCTTCTCCGCGTTTTTCCGGGATCCGCCCGGGACAATAATCATGTACAGCGCGCCCTCGCGGCGGATATGATACGGGATGCCCATGGCGTGGAGCACCAGCCCCCAGTCCAGGGCTTTTTTCCGGTTCAGCGCGCGGTCCAGGCGGGAGCGTTTCGTGCGGGGCATGGGTACTTCCTGGGGATATTTTATATTGAATAGTATCATTTTGCTTGCGAATGGCGTTTCCCCGCCGGGCATCTCGATGGTTCGA
>CAYMRH010000052.1:0-1389 GCA_964392785.1 uncultured Brevinematales bacterium | reverse complement strand
AAATTGCCATTTTTCCCCAAAGAGGTATAATAAACGGTCTAAAATCCTTCTGGAAGGTCATTCCCGAATAATATTTTGCCAGCCTTCAGGCGAGACAGGGGAGGTTTTGATATGGCCGGTCCGCAAACCGTGGTGCCCCAGGCGCAGGTGGACGCCGTCCTCGCGCGCCATTCCGGCAAGCCGGGCGACCTCCTGGGAGCCCTGGAGGAGATCCAGGAACTCCACCGCCACAAATACCTTCCCGAGGAAACGATTTCCTACATTGCCGGCAAGATGGACGTTCCCCTGTCCCGGATCTACAGCGTGGTCACGTTCTATTCCTTCTTCAACCTCAAGCCCCAGGGCGACCACACGGTCATGGTGTGCCGCGGCACGGCCTGCCACACCAAGGGGTCCAAAGCGCTGTTGGACGACCTCGGGTCCATCCTGGGCGGACGCGAGGCCTTTGACGAGGGCGAATCTTCCTACACAACTCCCGACAATTCGTTCACGGTCCGCACCGTGGCCTGTTTTGGGCAGTGCGCCCTGGCCCCGGTCGTGTCGGTGGACGGGGTGATCCACAGCCGGATGACGTCCGGAAAACTGCGGCGGATCCTGGAATCGGTCCGCAAGAGCGGGAGGAAAGCGAAATGACGATCCGCGACCTGGAGACCCTGAAAAGCGTCCAGGCCCGGGGCCTGAAAAAGCTCCTGCCCGACCGCCCGATGATCGCCGTGGGTTACGGGACCTGCGGCGTGGGCAACGGCGCGGACATTCTCTACGCCGCCCTGCAGGACCAGATCCGGTCCCAAAAACTGGACGTGATCCTGACCAAGGTGGGCTGTTTCGGTTTCTGCGCCGAGGAACCGCTGGTGAATATTTATCACCCGAAAAAGCCGCTGGTCATTCTGCACCGCGTAACCGAGAAGGATGTCCCGAAAATCCTGGAGAGCGTCCGGAAAGGAACGGTGCCGCTGAAAAAGGCGCTCTGCCGGATTGACGAGTGGAACCACCACACCGCCAAAAACACCTACGGTTACGGCGGCCCGGCTGGATACGAGAAGATCCCTCTCTGGAACGAAATTCCGTTCTTCAAGTGGCAGAAAAAGATCGTCCTGCGCGACGCGGGGCTGATCAACCCCGAGGACATTGACCAGTACGCGGCCGCGGGCGGTTACCGCGCCCTCTACAAGGCTCTGTATGAAATGAAGCCCGAGCGCGTGATCGAGGAAGTGCAGAAATCCAAGCTGCGCGGGCGCGGCGGCGCGGGCTTCCCGACGGGACGCAAGTGGGAAATGATGCGGCAGGTGGCCCCGGAGGGCGGGCGGAAGTTCGTGATCTGCAACGCCGACGAGGGCGACCCGGGCGCCTACATGAACCGCAACGAGATCGAGAGCGATCCCCACGCCC
>CAYMRH010000051.1:4433-17637 GCA_964392785.1 uncultured Brevinematales bacterium | reverse complement strand
ACTGTTCCATGCCGTGGTTCTCCGTGAACATCAACTACAACGGAGACGTGCATTTCTGCGCGGATTACCCGGACTACATCATCGGGAACATCAAGAACGAAAAACTGCTGAAGCTTTACAACAACGAGAAGGCGGTCAAGTTCCGGAAAACCCTCCGGAAAATGCCGTACGGACTGTTCCCGTCCTGCAACCGCTGTTACCAGATGATGCTCTGCGGAAAGCGGCGTCCCGGTTTCTGACGGGGGTCAGTCCTTCATCCGGCCCAGGAAATCTTCCATGACGCCCGCGACAAACCGGCGGGGAAAGAATTTGCCGGCCAGCGCGAAGAGGTTGTTCCGGAAGCCGGCCACGGCCCGCGTCCGTCCCCGGAGCGACGCGTCGATCCCGATCCGCGCGACCCGGGCCGCGGTCATGGAGTTGCGTTCGGAGAATTTCGCGTAGGACCGGCTGGCAATACCCGCGTTCGCGTCAAAGTTGGTCCGGACATAACCCGGCAGCAGGCAGGTGACCGTGACGCCGGATTTTTTCAGTTCGCTGGCCAGCGCGAGCGAAAAGGAATAGACGTAACTTTTGGTGGCCGCGTAGGACGCGAAATACGGCGCGGCCATATAGCCGATCACGCTTCCCACGTTCAAAATGGCCCCCCTTTTTTTCGCGGACATCTGTTTCCCGAAAAGACGGCACAGCGTGGTGAGCGAAGAAACGTTCAGCGCGATCATGTCTTCCAGTATTCCCGGTTTCTGGTCGATCACGTGGCCGAAAACGGCCGCGCCCGCGTTGTTGACAAGAAAATCGATATCCAGGCGGCGCCGGCGGCATTCGCCGAACAGTTTTTCGGCGGCGCCGGGTTTGGACAGGTCCGCCGCGATCACGGTCACGGAAACTCCCGTCCTGTTTTTCAGTTCCCCGGCCAGGCATTTCAGCCTGTTCCGGTTCCGGCCGGTCAGGACCAGACCGCACCCCCTTTCGGCGAGCAGACGGGCGAATTCCGTCCCGATACCGGAAGACGCTCCGGTCACCAGGGCGGTTTTGGGTGAAAATCGGCCGGCCATAATACCTCCTGACAAAGACAGATTTTATCGGAAATCCTGAGGAAAGTAAAAAGAAATCCGCTATTCTCCCCGCGGGAACTTGATCGAAGAGCGACCATTCGTCTATAATACTCCGCATAAGACCGCTGACGGGGATACGGATGAAGAAGATCGTTCTGACAACCAGGAACCTGATCGTGACAGTCCTGGCCTATTCGGTGGGGTTCCTGGTCACGGTGCTGGGCCTTGTCATCGCACTTCTGGCCCTGATATTCCGGGCCCGGTTTGTTCCGCCCGTGCTGGCTTTTTTCTGGTCCCGGATCCTGTTTTTCCTGGTGGGCAGGCCCGTGAAGGTCCTGGGCCGCGAAAATATTGCCGAGGGAAAATCCTATCTGGTCATCGCCAATCATTCCAGTTTTTTCGACATTCCCGGCATCATGGTCGTCATGCCGGACATCATCTGGGTGGGCAGGGAAAAACTGTTCCGCATTCCGCTCTTCGGCACGTTCCTGAAATTCTGGGGTTCCATTCCGATCGACACGAAAAGCGTCATGCGTTCGGGTAACGCCCTGTCTGCGGCCGTGCATCAGGCGAAGAAAGCCCGTTCGGTGGCCATATTCCCGGAAGGGACCCGCACGCGTGACGGTCGGCTCCAGGATTTCAAGCGCGGGTTCACGCGGATCCTCAGGAACAGCGACCTGGACGTTCTGCCCCTCACGCTGAACGGTTTTTATACGCTGTGCCCCAAAGGCCGTACCCTGTTCGACCCGTCGCAGCCGCTGGAAATCGTCGTACACCGGCCGGTGTCCCGCGAAAATCTTCTGGACAAGGACGACCGGGAGATAGCTGAAATTGTCAGGGGAATGGTCGCGTCGGCGCACAAGGGAAGGTGAAGACCATGGCCGTCCAGAATTCCCGCAGTCGGGTTTTTATCCTGAACCCGGTGGCCGGCAACGGATACGCCCTGTCGCTTAAGTCCCTCCTGTCCGGTCAGCTCCGCCGCAGGGGGCTTCCCGGGGAGATCCTGTTAACCCGTTCGTCGGGTCACGCCACGGAATTGGCCAGGCGGGCTGTCCGGTCGGGGTGCCGGAGCGTTTATGGAGTCGGGGGAGACGGGACCTTTGCCGAAATTATCCAGGCGCTGGCGGGCCGTCAAGGCGTGAGGTTCGGTGCCGTGGCCGCGGGAACGGGCAACGATTTCATTCACGTGCTGGGTTTTCCGGACCGCTTCACGGACCCGGACTGGGACGCGTTCTTCGAGGAAAAGACCGCGTCACTTGACGTGGGTGAATGCAACGGGCGGTTTTTTTTAAACGGCATGGGCATCGGTTTTGACGCGCAGGTGGCCGCGGAAAACTACAAGGCCGGTTCCGTGAAAAGCGGAAGCAAGATCAAGTACTGGTGGCATATCCTCAAGACCCTGGCGCTGTTCAGGGAAACGGAAATGACGATCGTCATGGACGGGACACGGGAAAGCGCCCGGTGCTTCATGACCACCATCGCGAACGGACGCCGTTTTGCCGGCGGGTTCCAGCTGACTCCGCGCGCCTTTGCGGACGACGGGAAACTGGACATCCTGTTTATCCGGCAAATGTCCTTTCCGGCCAGGGTCAGGGAACTTTTGTCCGTCCTCAGGCAGACCCATCTGGGCGATCCCGCGGTCCAATACCGCCAGGTCCGGCGCGCCCGAATCGAATTCGCGGATCCCGTGCATTACCATCTGGA
Organism: uncultured Brevinematales bacterium; assembly: GCA_964392785.1. Lineage (GTDB taxonomy): Bacteria > Spirochaetota > Brevinematia > Brevinematales > JAOACQ01 > CAYMRH01. Next base: position 14,881 of record CAYMRH010000051.1, on the reverse strand, counting down.
CGGGGAAGTCTTTTCGGACCGGGTCATGGACGTGCGGGTCCGGCCGGGCGCTCTGAAAGCGGTCTTTAACCCCCGGGGCGGCCACTTTTTCTCGAAGGTCAAAGTCAGCGGAAGCGCACGCAGATCAGGGTGATATCGTCGTTCCGGGGCGTTCCGGCCCGGTAGCTTTCCAGTTTCTTCAGAAAATTCCTGTTGATGATTTCGGGACTTTCGTCCTCGATTTCGTGACGCAGGTATTTCTCAATGCTCTCCGTGCCGAAGGTGCGTCCGGACGGGTTGAATTCCTCGAACGCCCCGTCGGTGAACAGGAACAGGATGTCCCCGCCCTGGATTTTTTCCTCCCGCATCTCGAAACCCGTGGCGCTGTCCATGCCGATGATTTTCCCGTGCGTGGTAAGCGGAATGATGGTCCGGCGCCCCCGGAGCAGGTACTGTTCCGGATGGGACGCGCTGGAAAAATAGATCCGGTCCGGGAGGATGTTCACCAGGAAGCCCGTGAAGAGGTTGCGGGACGGCTGACGGTCCGTGAGCTTCTTGTTGATGTATTCCAGCCGTTCGTCCGGGTATTTCATGTCCTGGCTTTCCTTGTTCAGCAGGTCGATCTGCATGGTGGACAGGGCGGCCTGGACGCCGTGGCCAGTGGTGTCCGTGAGGAGAATGGACGCGATGCCGTTCCGGATGCGGGAAATGTTGTAGTAATCCCCGCTGATGGTCCCGTTCAGGGGCAGGAACTGCACGTCCATTTCCAGTTCGGGAATGGACTTGAAGACGGAGGACGGCGTCAGGATGGATTTCTGGACCAGCGAGGCCTGGAGGAAATCCGCATCGATCTGCTTCTGCTTGGCGATGAGTTCCTGCTCCAGCTCCCGGCCCTTCAGGATGTTCCGCACCCGGGCGGTCAGTTCCCGGGCGTTGAACGGTTTGGCGATGTAGTCGTCCGCTCCGTATTCCAGGGCCTCGATCTTCATGTCCAGTTCGGTCTTGGCCGTGAGGAAGATCACGGGCGTGTTGCGCAGGTCGTGGTCGGACTTGACCATCCGCGCCAGTTCGTGGCCGTCCGCTTCCGGCATGATGATGTCCGTCATGATCAGGTCCGGCCGGTGTTCCCGGGCTTTCTGGAAGGCGGCCCGGCCGTTGTCCGCCAGGATGACCTGGTATTCCGCGCCCAGCAGGTTCCGGACAAACCGGCACATGTCGGGATTGTCGTCCACCATCAGGATTTTTTTGCGCCGGGATTCCTCCGGCCCCTCTTCCCCGGTGGAACGTCCGTCTGCGCCGTCGGGTCTTTCCTGCTTGTTGCCGCTCAGCACAAGGTCGGACAGAAGGTAGTCCTTGATTTCCGGCAGGGTGCGGATCACTTCGTTCTGGAGAGGCGTTTCACATTCCAGCGGGATCATCATGGTGAAGGTGGAGCCCCGGCCGGGCTCGCTCTGCACGGCCAGCCGGCCCTGATGCAGTTCCACGATTTCCTTCGCGAAAGACAGTCCGATGCCGGTGCCTTCATATTTCCGGTTGGAGCCCGGGTCGTTGGAACCGTAACGCTCGAATAGCCGGTCCAGCTTTTCTTTCGGGATGCCCGCGCCCGTGTCCTGGATGGAGAGGGAGAAAACCCGGGGGTCGTCCCCGCGCTCCAGGACGATCCGGACCAGCCCGCCCTGCGGGGTGAATTTCAGCGCGTTGGAGATCAGGTTGAAGAAGGCCTTCTCGAACAGGTCCCGGTCAATGCAGGCGACCAGGTCCACCGTCCGCGCGTCGAATTCGATCTTCAGTCCGCGGCTTTCCGCGGCGGAGCGGATGATGGAATGGTAGAACCGGATCAGCTGGTTCATGTCGTGACGGCGGATGTTCAATTTCATTTTTCCCGCCTCGATGCGGGAAAAATCCAGCAGGTTGTTGATGAGTTTGAGCAGGCGCTGGGCGTTGTGATAAATGGAACGGATCATCTCGTCGCGGGAATCCACGCTCGGACCGCGGTCCCCGGACAGGATGGATTCCACCGGCCCCAGGATGAGCGTCAGAGGCGTGCGCAGCTCGTGGGACACGTTGGAGAAGAACGCGGTTTTGGCGCGGTCCAGGTCCTCCAGCCGGCGGTTGGTTTCCGTCAGCTTGATGTTGGATTCCAGGAGTTCCAGTTCAGCGATCTGTTCGCTGGACACGAGCAGGGACGCGTGCAGCACGGTGCTGATCTGGAGGCGGACAATCTCGTAAACGATGCTTTCCTGGTCGCCCATTTCGGAATAGATGAAACCGAACTGTTTGTCGCGGAAGTAGAGGGGTTTCAAGATCATGGTGTAACGGCGGTCCCGGGGAAACATGAAGAACGGGATGAAGTCCTCGCGGTGGATGTACTGGTTGGTTTCGTCCGGGAGGATGGGGCCTTTGGCGTCGTAACCGACCATGAACCTGGCGCTGTCGGGAATGGTCCAGTCGTGTCCCCGGACGTGTTCCCATTCGCGTTCGTACAGGAACAGATAAAACCCGGGCACGAGGCTGGGCAGTTCCTCGATGATGATTTTGAGAAGGCTGTCTATGGACACGCGGTTGATGAGTTTCTGGATCAGGTAGTGGAACCACTCCATGTTGGACCAGAGTTCGTAGCGCTGAGCGCCCTGGGACAGTTCCTGGATGCCGCCGATCAGGAGCCGTGCGCCGGAAAAAAGCAGCGTGACGTGGTCCAGCGCGGCGGGGTCCTGGACGCAGGCCAGGAAGTAATTGGCCATGAGCGTGAGGGCGTTCTGCCAGATGTCCACGGAACGGTTCGAGCGCAGGTCCTGGATCAGGTAGCGGTGAAAGGCTTCCAGGCTTTTCTGAAGATCGAATTCCTTGAGTTCGGAGTCCAGGAGAGGCCCGAGATGGGATTGGATCCATTCCCCGGCCTCCTGCTGCTGAACAGGGTCCGGAAGCAGGGCCTGGACGTCCCGGACCAGGAAACCGGTCCGGTTTTGGCGCGGGGCGGTGGAAAGCTCCACGGGCGGGGTGAATTCCCGCGCGCTCATTTTCAGAACCGTTTCCGGCAGACACCCGCAGGAGGAGCGCGCCACGAAGTGCGTGGGCAGGACAGCCCGTTCGTCTGTTTTGTGCCCGCGGATGGACCCGATCAGCGTTTCTACGGCCGTCCGGGCCTGTTCGAACAGGGGCTGGCGCACGGAGGAAAGCGGGGGAATGGTGTAATGGGACTCCTCGATGTCGTCGAACCCCACCAGGGCGATGTCCTCCGGGATGCGGATCCCGTTCTGGTGGCAGTACTTGACCACGCCGGTGGCCATGTCGTCGTTTGCCGTGACCACGGCGTCGGGTTTGAGTTGGCGTTCTTCCAGGAAGCGCTTCATGGCCAGAATTCCGGCCGGTTTGGTGAAGTCCCCGCCGGAAATATAACTGAAATCCGCGGGGATGCCGTGATCGGACAGGCATTCCAGGTAGGCCTGGAAACGCTCTTCGGCTTCCGGGTTGGTTTCCGGCCCGCGCACGAACGCGATGCGCTGATAGTTGTGCTCGTGGATGAGATGGTTCACGGCTTCTTTCATGCCGGTTTTGTTCGTCACCAAAATGCTGGGGATCCCGGAGAACCCGATGGAGATGCTGACCACGGGAACGGGCAGATTCCTGACAAACGTTTCCACTTCGGCCTGGTCCATGGTTGCCGCCAGGGCGCCGGACGCGACCACAATACCGTCCAGGTTGTAACGGTGGATGAATTCGTAGATGACGGTGTTCTGGTGGTCGAACCCGGCCCAGTTGTGGGTCTTGCCGGGGAGGATGATCAGATTGGCGTCCTCGGCTTCGGCTCCGGCCTTGATGCCCGGAATGACGCGCTGCTGATAGCGCGACTCCAGGATGTCCGTGATGTAGCCCAGGGTCAGGCGTTTTGAGGGTTTCGGTTTCATGCTTTCTCCCGAGTTCCGGCGCTGATTATACGGGCCCGGACCCTAAAAATCAAACCGATACCATTTCGAGTCCCGGACCGGAAGCGAATGCGTGTTCGCTGATAAACGGTTTGGTTCGATTCGCGCCGGCTATCCGTCCTGATCGGGAAAATTTGCCGAATCGGGCGGTTTTCCTTATCATGATGCTGATTTTTTTTGGAGGAGAACCATGTCAACGATCATCGATATTCACGCACGCGAAGTGTTCGATTCGCGCGGAAATCCCACGGTGGAAGTGGAAGTGGTCCTGGAAGACGGAACCATGGGGCGGGCGGCCGTGCCCAGCGGCGCTTCCACGGGGGAACACGAAGCGGTGGAACTCCGCGACGGGGACAAAAAACGCCTCTCCGGCAAAGGGGTCCTGAAAGCCGTGGAAAACGTGAACGGGCCTCTTTCCGAGGAAGTGGTCGGCATGGACGTGACCAAACAGGTGGAAATCGATCGGACCATGATCGAACTGGACGGAACGCCCAACAAGGCCAAACTGGGCGCGAACGCCATCCTGGGCGTGTCGCTGGCCAGCGCGCACGCGGCGGCGAATTTCCTGGGCATTCCGCTTTACCGATACATCGGCGGAACCAACGCCAAGGTGCTTCCGGTTCCCATGGCCAACATTATCAACGGCGGCAAGCACGCGGACAATAAGGTGGACTTCCAGGAATTCATGGTCATGCCCGTAGGCGCCAAGAGTCTGAAAGAAGCCGTGAGCATGACCGCGGAAGTGTTCCACAGCCTGAAGAGCGTCCTTAAAAAAGCGGGCAAGAACACCGCCGTGGGGGACGAGGGCGGGTTCGCGCCGGATATTGAAAACGAGGAAGGACTCAAATACATCATGGAGGCGATCGACAAGGCCGGTTACAAGGCCGGGATCGACTCGGATTTCGCCATCGCCATGGACTGCGCATCCTCCGAACTGTTCGAGGAAGGCGGCCGCAAGGGCTATAAATTCTGGAAATCCGAGCCCGACAAGCTTTACACCTCCGACCAGATGATCGAGAAACTCTCCGGTTGGGTGGAAAAATACCCCATCATTTCCATTGAAGACCCCCTGGACCAGAACGACTGGGATGGTTATCAGAAAATGACCCGGGCTCTCGGGAAAAAGGTCCAGATCGTGGGAGACGACCTCTTCGTGACCAACCCGTCCTTCCTGAAGAAAGGCATCCAGATGGGCGTGACCAACGCGATCCTCATCAAGGTGAACCAGATCGGCACCCTGACGGAGACCATTGACGCCGTGCAGATGGCGCAGAAGGCCAACTACACCGCCATCGTATCCCACCGCAGCGGCGAAACCGAGGACACCACCATTTCCGACATCGTGGTGGCGCTGAACGCCGGGCAGATCAAGACCGGTTCCCTGTCCCGCACGGACCGCGTGGCCAAGTACAACCAGCTGATCCGCATCGAGGAAGACCTGGCCAAGAGCGCGCAATACCCGGGCAAGGCCGCGTTCTATAACATCTTCCGGTAGAAACAGTCAAAAGAAAAAACCCCGCTCCTGCACGCGCACCGCGCGGGAGCGGGGTTTTCTTTCGGGCCGGTTTTCTATTTCGGCATCTTTCTCTTGGCCTTGTTGATCACGTCGCTCGTGTCGTCTTCTTCCTCCGGGCCGGAACTGTCGTTGTCATCCCGGTATTCGTGGAGTTCCCCGAACACGCGGTTCACGTTCTTTTTCATGATCCGGAGTTTCTTGTAAGTGTATTCGTAGGATCCCTTGAGCGTGTTCAGCAGTTCGTCCTTGTTGTTTTTGGCCCGGGCAATGGCTTTTTCCAGTTCCCGGTTTTCGGCCATGGTGATCTGGAGGGCCTGGTTGGCCGTGGCCTGCACTTCCAGATAACCGGCCATTTCCTCGTCCAGTTCCACCCCGTCCGGAATCCTGACGTTGCGCTTCAGGGAGACGGTGCCGTCCGCGACGGACAGGTCCAGTTTGTCGTTGTCCGTATCCATGATGAATTCCGTTCCGCGCACGGCGGCCACGCCCACCTCGGTTTCGACCAGGAACGCATCGGTGCCGCCCGTTCTCCTGGTCACGCGGAACAGACCTTTGCCTTTCTGGATGCGGATCCGGGTTTCGCTGCCGGACAGACTGCGGAGCAGGATCACGCTGCCGTCCCCCACGCGGAACACGCTGCGGTTGGGCATGACCAGGTCGCAGTAGGCGTCCTTGCCGGTCCGGATCATGTCGGTTTCCTTGAGTTCCATGTCGGGAGAGGCGTTTTTCCAGGTTTTGCCCTTGTTCACGGAGACCTGGACTTTACCGACGGTGATATTGACTATAAATTTGTCCCCGGCGGGATGGGCCAGCGCGGCGGTGACGAACAGACAGAATACGGCCAGTACGGCTTTTTTCATGGGACCCTCCTGTTTTCTCCAATTATTCTATATCAAAACCCGCGGTTTTTAAAGCAAAACTGGCCGTTTATTTGTTTCCGGACGGTCCTGATGCTTTTGACATGGAAAGCCGTCGGGCGTAAAATAGCCCCGTGTTTAAAGTATGAATGAAGCAAAACCGGATCCGTTCCTGAGATTGCGGCTGGATATGGTCGAAGATCAGATTGAATGCCGCGGCGTTCGGGACAGGCGCGTTCTGGACGCGATGAAAAAAGTGCCCCGGCACCTGTTTGCCGGGGGCGTGTCCCCGGAAGACGCCTACGCCGACTACCCGCTTCCGATCGGCCGCGGCCAGACAATATCTCAGCCTTACATTGTCGCGCTCATGACGGAACTTCTCGAGATCGGCAAGGAAGACCGTGTGCTGGAGATCGGCACGGGTTGCGGATACCAGTCCGCCGTTTTGGCGGAAATCTGCCGCGAGGTGTTTTCCGTTGAGCGTATTCCCGAGTTGTCGGAAAGGGCTTCTGCGCTTTTGGCGAAACTGGGTTACCGGAATATCCGTTTCAGGGCGGGGAACGGGTATGACGGCTGGGAGGAATACGCTCCCTACGACGGTATTCTGGTCACGGCGGCGCCCCAGCATGTCCCGCAGTGCCTGACCGCGCAGGTCCGCGACGGCGGGCATCTGGTGATACCGGTGGGCGGCATGACCGAACAGGTGCTGGTGGTTCTGAAAAAAAAGGGAGAGCGGTTCGAGGAACGGCAGGTCTGCGGCGTGCGGTTTGTCAGGATGATAGACGATTGAGGGACAAAAAAGGGGCGGGGGGATTCAGCGTTTTCGTTTCGGAAGTTTGAGGAGTGATTTCAGCGTGCGGGCGGTTTTTCTTCCCGCCGGCGCCGAAACCGGCCCTGGTTTCCGGGCGGACAGTCCCGCCGCCTTGAGCGCGGTGGACAACTGCATCTGCAGGGTGCCGTAGATCAAGCCCAGACGCCAGCCCAGTTCCATGACCAGGAGGCCGAACTGTTCCTCGCGGAAATAGAGCGGGAGCAGGATCAGGTTGACGCGTCTATCCGCATCAAAGAACTCCCGGGGGAGTATGTCCATCGTCTGGTAACGGACGCTTTTTGGCCGCAGGGGCAGCCGTCCGTATTCATTGTATGCCATGACCAGGCCGATCTCCCGGGGAATGACCCAGTCGCTGTCCGCGCGGTCCCGGTTCACGGGTTTCGGGTAGAGCGAGACAAAACAGCGGCGGATGCCCAGCAAAGGGAATTCGGAAGCCACCGTGTTCATCAGGTCGTCCACGGTCAGATTGGCGATCAGGTTCTGAACCACGCGGTTCATCAGGATGCCCAGCCGCGTGTTGTTCTGCAGCCGGAGTTGGGCCTGTTGGAGCTGCATTTTTTCGCCCACCAGCACGCGCGCTTCCTGGACCCATTCCTGGCACAGGGCCAGCTTGCGCCCGGTTTCCCGATCGCCCGCCCGGATCAGAGCCAGGGTGACAACGCTCTGCCAAAGTGTGACGTCGCGGTTTTCGCGGATATCCCGCGTCATGGCCTGGTTCAGTTCCAGCAGAAGCGAACGGATGTGTTCCGGGGACCTTTCGGGTCTTTCGAATTCCGCCAGGATCTTGTCGCTCCATTCCATGGCTTTTTTTCTGTCCGTTTCGTTGTCAAACAGGAGGTGGGACGGTTTGACGGTTTTCGGCGTCCGTGTTTTCGGTTCCTGGGCGGCGGTCTCATCGGCCAGTTCGATCGATTCGGACAGGCAACCGCAGGAGGAACGGACCACCAGCTTGGTGGGCAGGACCACGGACTCGGGAACTTTCTTCCCGTCCAGGAGGTCCAGGACCATGTTCATGGCCTCGAAAGCCTGCTCACGGATGGGTTGGGACACGGTGGTGAGCGGGCAGTAGGGGTGAAACCGGACTTCTTCAATGTTGTCGAAAGCGGCCACCGCCATGTCCCGGGGCACGCGGATTCCCTTTTCCTCCAGGACGTCCAGCACACCCATGGCCGTATCGTCGTTCGCGCAGACAACGGCGTCCAGGTTCGACCCCAGACTTTTCAGGAAATGCTGCATGGCCTGTTTCCCGGAGTGGGAAGAGAAATCCCCCTGGTACATCAGTTCCGGGTTCATCCTGAGGCCGTTTTTTTTCAGGCCCTCCAGGAACGCGTCTTTGCGGTCCCGGGCTTCCGCGTTGGAATCCGAACCGGAAACGTAGGCGATACGTTCGTAACCGTGGTGGCCCGCCAGATGATTGACGGTTTCCAGCACGCCCGCGCGGTTGTCAACCAGAACGGCCGGCAAACCCGGCATTTTCATGCCCAGAGTGACGGCCGTGAATTTCTGGAAGCGCCTGAAGTAGCGGTTGAATTCGTCGGTACTCATGTAGTTGCAGAGCGTTCCCGCGGCGATGATCAGCGCGTCGCAGTTTCTGGCCGTCAGCAGGTCGTAAATGACGCCGTTCTGGTATTCAAAACCGTAAGGTGAGCGGGGAGTTTCTCCGGGCAGGATGAGAAGGTCCACGTCTTTCTGTTCCGCCGCTTCCACGGCGGCCGGCCAGAGGACCTCGGAATAGCGGCCCACCAGCTGGCTCAACAGAAGCGCGACCCGGGGCCTGTCTTTTTTTCTTTTTTCTGCCATATCACACCCGTTCAGATTGTAACAGAAGAAACGCTCTTTGACAACACATAACCGGTTCTCCAAACGGCGCAGGACAGGCCCGGTCCGACAAACACGGCCTGAAAGATTGCCCATCCGGCCGGAAACCGGTTATAATGCCGGAGGGGGGATGAGTCCGATATGATGATCCTTTGGCGGCTGGCCGCGATGATGACCTTCGCGGCAGGGTTTCTGTACGGAGTGGCCCAGCCCGAACAACAGGACAGATACGGCGGGCTGACGCCGCTGTCCGGATACCGGGTGCTGGCCATCGCGGAGGACCGTCCCGGTTTCCGCGAAATCCTGCTGGACGAATCCCGCTGGACTCCCGTCCGTTTCGGCACCAATCTTCTGTCCGTTTTTTCCCCGGATACGCGTTCGGCCTGGTACAGGGTCCGCATCCGTTTTCCCGAAAAACTCCCGCCAAGGGAGTTGAGCCTTTATCTGGGCGAGATCTACGACGTGGACGAAACCTATTTCAACGGCGTGCTGATCGGCTCCCGGGGGTCCATGACAAATCCGGTCCGGCACGCCTACGAATGGGACCGGGTTTATCCTGTTCCCACGCCGCTGATCCGTCCCGGCCGCGACAACGTTCTGGCCATCCGAGTCCGGGGCCCTTTTGACGGCAAACTGGGCGTGATGGAATCGGCGCCGTACCTGACCACCACGGAGGCGCACTACCGCCGCTATTTCATCGGCGGTTCCCGGGACCTGCTGTTCATCATTGTCTATCTCGTGATCAGCGCCTATTTTCTCCTGTTCTTTGTCCGGCGGCCCAAAGAGAAGGGACACCTGTATTTCGGATTATACACGCTGTGCCTGTCCGTTTACTCGTTTCTCCGCACGGAGTTCCGCTACCTCCTGTCCGGCGATTTCCAATTCATGAAAAAAATCGAGTACATGGTGCTGTACGTCACGGCGGCCCTTTTCCCGGCCTATATCTATTCTTTCCACGGAAAAAAAAGCCCTCTGCCCGTCAAAGTGTTCTACGTCCTGATGGCCGGGGCGTTTCTGACGGTGGCCGTCACGGACAGCGCGCAGTTCTGGAGCGTGTTCAATCTCTACGTCCAGTACGTTTTCATGACGGCCTTCCTCTTTCCCTTCTGGCTGATGTTCGGCCAGCTCCGCAAAAACACGGACACCAAGTACATCCTGATCTCGTTTTTCCTCATGCTGATCGCCGCCGTGAACGACATCCTGGTTTCCCGGGACATCCTGAAAACGCCCCTGTTGCTCTCCTATATGTTCTTTGCCGTGGTGGTCTGCCTGGCGATCATTCTGGCCAACCGGTTTGTCCGGGTCAGCGAAGCGCTGGAGGACCTGAACGTCAACCTGGAAAAAAAGGTGGACGACAGGACCCGGGAACTCAACGCCGCCAACCGGGAACTCAGGGACAAGCAGGAAACGATCCGGGAGGAAATGAAGGTGGCGGAGCGCGTGCAGGTGACGCTGGTGCCCCGGGGCGTCCATATCCCCAGGGTGCCGGAACTCCAGATCGCCGCTTTCTACAAGCCGATGGA
>CAYMRH010000051.1:0-4423 GCA_964392785.1 uncultured Brevinematales bacterium | reverse complement strand
ACATGTACGATATCGTGAAAATTGAAGCGAGGCGCTACGGTTTTCTGGTGGCGGACGTTTCGGGCCACGGTGTGCCGTCCGCCCTGATCACCACCATGCTCAAGGCGGTCTATTCCTACAACGCCAAGCCGGACCGGAGCGTTGCCGAGATTGCCCGATGCGTGAACGCCGAGATGGTGAAACTGATCGCGGATATCGAACAGTATTACACGGCGTTCTTCGCGATGCTGGACCTGGAGAGGCGGACGCTGACTTACACCAACGCCGGCCATCACCCCGCGCTTTTCAAACGCGCCGGGACGCCTGACATCACGGCCCTGACTTCGGAAGGCATCATTGGCGGTAAATACACGGAAGCCGTTTTCAGCCAGGGGGAGATGGAGTTTCTTCCGGGGGACAGCCTGCTCATTTTTACGGACGGCATCGTGGAAGCGCAGAACCCGGAAGGGCGGTTTTACGGCGTCAAGACGCTGGAAAATTTCCTGCGGGGGCAGACTCGCCTGGGAGCTGATGAGTTTGTCCGGGCCCTGGAAACGGACCTGGATCGGTTCTGCGAAGGGGTCCCGGCCGGCGACGACCGGACCGCGCTTTATGTCAGGGGTGTTTGAGTAGTCAGTAGTCAGTTGTTAGTTTTTAGTTGTCAGTATCAGATTGATCAGTTCTCGGGTTCGTAAAATCATGGTCGACAGTTAACTTGCGCATAGGAATGGACAAGGCCGTTTTTGATAATAAACAATTGCCGATTTAATGAGTGTTCATATTTTTTTATAAAGAAAACGAAAAACCTATCCCCGCAGCAAGTAGTTCCATAAAAAATATGTATGATTCATATGGTTGGAAAGCGCGACTGCTATAAAGCACATAAGAATTTAATCCTGTTTCAAAAAATAATTTAATATGTTTATTAAATAATAAATTTAACCTGCAAAGACCTTGAATGCCAAATAAATAATTATCTCCAGAGGAACCGGCGTAATATGTGCCAAAATTTATCATGCCCAAAGGTTCAACAGAAAGAAAATCATTTAGCGGGATTTCTTTGCCAATACCAAAACCCAAAGACGACAGAAACCCCGGGCCAACTTTCACTTCTCCGCCAAAATATATTTTCCAATTAGATGGATACTTGAAAGAAATTGTTGGCGAGTATTTTATAAAACCTGCCTGAGAAAATGGCATATTTGCAAATATAATATAGCCACCGCTACCAAAATTGACCAATGAAAAATCAAATCTTGGCTCATAAGAAAATAACCGTGGGCATATTGATAAACTCAATAGAATAATCAGGCCAAGAAAATGTTCTTTTTTTCTCAACATAAATATCTCCTTGAATAATTGAGAATCAATTATACAGGAGATGCGTTTGATTGTTCAATGTGCTTATGGGTATATTATCAATGATTTGTATATAACTTTGGATACATTTTGCTGACTCGCGCATTATTTTGAAAGGCAAGATGACTAATATTCCGGTAATATATTCTGGAAATCATCCTCAATCACTGTCAACTAGCAAATAGTCATCAATCCACCCGGTAATGCGTTCCCAGACTCTCCCGGTTGGACAGCGCCTGCCGGGCCACCACCAGGGCGGTCTGGACGGCGTTGCGGAGTTCGACCACCTGTTTCTGGACCTTGGTGTCGCGGTAGAAATCCTCAATATCGTCCTTGAGGTTGTTCAGGTCCGTCAGCGCTCGGCGCAGGCGTTTTTCACTGCGTACGGCGCCCACGTAGTTCCACATAATGCTTTTCAGAAGGTTCCAGTCCTGGTTCAAGAGCGCCGGGTCCACGGCGTCGGTCATGCCGGTGTCGATCCAGTCCGGCACCTCGGGGAAACTGAAGTCCAGGTAGCGCTTTTTGTCCTTGAGAACGGCCTCGGCTGTCCGCTTGCCGAACACCACGCCTTCCAGCAGAGACGTGCTGGCCAGCCGGTTCGCCCCGTGAAGACCCGTGCAGGCCACTTCGCCCACGGCGAACAGGCGGTCTATGTTGGTCCGGCCGTCCATGCCGGTCAGGATACCGCCGCAGGAAAAGTGGAACGCGGGGACAATGGGCACGGGGCTTTCGGTAATGTCCAGGCCGAATTCCCGGCACCGGGCATCAATGTTCGGAAAACGGGCTTTGAGTTTATCCGCGCCGATACCCGTCATGTCCAGCCGCACGAACTTTTCCCCGGTTTCGATCATCTCGTTCAGGATGGCGCGGGTCACGACGTCACGGGGCGCCAGATCCTTGAGCGGATGGTATTTGTGCATGAAGGGTTTGTCGTCCCGGCCTATCAGAACGGCGCCCTCGCCGCGCACCGCTTCGGAAATCAGGAAGTTGTTCGCCTTGGGATAAAACAGGGTGGTGGGATGGAACTGGGTGTACTCCATGTTGATGAGCCGCGCGCCCGCCCTGGCCGCCATGGCGTATCCGTCACCCGTGGCGGACGCCGGGTTTGAGGTGTGGAGGTAGATTTCTCCCATTCCCCCGGTGGCCAGGATCAGCACCTTGCAGAGAATTTTCTTCACAGTCCGGGTAGCGTTATCCAGGGCGTATACGCCCAGGGAGGTGACGGGGTGGTACATACGGAACGCGTCCGATGAATGGTGGTCGTACGTGATGATGTCTATGGCCGTGTGGCCGGTCAGGATGGACAGGTTTTTCAGGGATCGCAGGGTTTTCACGGCGCCCTGTTCGATGCTGCGTCCGGTGGAATCGAAAGTGTGCAGGATCCTCCGGGAGGAATGCGCTCCTTCTTCCGTCAGGTCATAGGCGCCGGAAGCGTCCTTGGTGAACGGCACGCCGAATTCCCGGATCAGGATTTCGTCCACGGCCCGGTCGCCTTCCTCCGCCACGATGCGGACGGCCTCGGGATTGCAGATCCCGCCGCCGGCGTTGGCGATGTCCGCGGCCAGGAGGTCCGGGGAATCGTCCTTGCCCTTGTACACGATGCCGCCCTGGGCGTAGAAGGTGTTGGATTCTTCGGGATCCTGCGTTTTGGTCAGTACGGCCACCGACAAACCCGTTTTCGCGAGAAGGCAGGCGGACACGCTTCCGGAAACGCCGCTTCCCAGAACGACTACGTCAAATTCCATCTCGGGGACTCCACACTGGTCATCCTGAGCCTGTCGAAGGGTGACCAGGATATAATTTTGGCGTCATGTTTCGACAAGCCGCCGTATTGAGCCTGTCGAAATATCGGCATGACAATATGTATTATATCGCGGACAGAATGTCCGCTTCCCCGTCCGTGACGGCGATCGAGTGCTCCCAATGGGAGGCCGGGCTGCCGTCCGCGGTCACCACCGTCCAGCCGTCGGAGAGCGTTTTCACGCGGTGGGACCCGCGCGCGACCATCGGTTCGATGGCGAGCACCATGCCCTTCTTCAGTTTCGGGCCGCGCCGTTTCGGGTCGTAATAATTCACCACGGGCGGATCCTCGTGCATGGATTTTCCCACGCCGTGGCCGCAGTAATCGCGAACAATGCCGTAACCCTTCGGGTTCAGGTGGAACGATACGGCCTTGCCGATGTCGTTCAGGTAATTTCCCTCCCGCGCGGCGCCAATGGCCAGTTCCAGCGCTTGGCGTGTGTCCTCCACCAGGCGGCGGGTTTCGGGTTTCACGCTGCCGATCAGGTAGTTGAAGGTGGCATCGCCGAAATATCCCGACAGGTTCGTCCCCACGTCCACGCTCACGATGTCCCCGTCCTTCAGACGGGCGGGGCCCGGAATTCCGTGGATGACCTGTTCGTTGACGGAAATACAGGTGGCCGCCGGATAGGGCGGCATGACGGGCGCGGGCGTGTAGCCCTTGAACGCGGGCAGGGCCCCGCGGGAACGGATATGTTCTTCGGCGATCGCGTCGATTTCCGACGTGGCGGTGCCGGGGACCATGGTCTTTTTCAGGATCCCGAACAGCTCCGCGATGATGCGGTTGGCCTTGCGGATGTATTCAATCTCGACCCGGGTTTTCAGTGTGATCATGGTCCGGATTGCCAGCGGAAACGGCCCGCCGCTTCAGCCGTTTTTTTCGCTGTCGCGGGAGCGGGATCCTTTTTTCTTTTCTTCCTCGAAATAGCCGTCAAAGTTGATGGCCGGGCCGGAGGAGAAGGCGTCCTCGATCAGTTTGTCCACGTCCTTCTTCTGGCCGGCGGTCACGAGGATCTTTCCGCTCACCACAACGCCCGGGTCCATGGAAACCTGCGGCGCGGATATGTTGCCCAGCACACGGCCGGTGGACAGAAGACGGATTTCCTCCAGCGCCTCGATATCCCCCAGCACCACGCCCGCCACGGTCACTTTTTTCGCGCGGACGGTTTCGGTCTTGACTTTGCCGGTTTCACCGATGTAAAGGTGTTCCTCCGTGCGGATCTCGCCCTCGAACTTGCCGTCCACCTGGAACGAGCCGTGCACGAAAAACTTGCCCTGGAACACC
>CAYMRH010000050.1:0-17664 GCA_964392785.1 uncultured Brevinematales bacterium | reverse complement strand
CTGATGCTCGGGCTCTATTCGCCGGAATCCCCCCTGACTAACCTGATGCCGGCGGACGATTTCTACCTGAACATTACCGAGCACATTACGCTGGGCTGGTTCGAACAGACGCTCGCGCTCATGACCCGGCCGTCCTTCTATAACGGGGTCCGGGAAAGCGTCACCAACGACATGGACTTCTACCTGTCCGTCGGCATGAAGATCGAGGACATCGGCTTCGGAATCGAAAACACTTTCGCCATGGCCGCGAACTATTCGATTTCGGACCGGCTGGGCGCCTACCTCTACCTCATGATGAACAACCTGCAGTACAAGATCGGTTTCTACTATAATATCATGGGCAACGCCTGGTCCTCCCCGTTCGGCGGGTTCATCAGCGTGACAGGAAGCCTGTAACCATGCAGAACCTGATTCTCCGCTGCTCGCTCCAGCGATGCAACATCGACGGCACCCTGGAAATGAAGCTGGAAAAATGCATCATCAAGAATTCATCGCCCTGTTACTACCTGATGGTGAAAACGGTGGACGAAGCCCGGCCGGAAGACGTCTGGAAAAAGTTCGACAACTTCGTCACCACGAAAAAAGGCGGCGGCCAGGGGCAGAAACCCCCCGCCTGAAACAGAAAACGCCGGGTCAGTAACGGTCCGAAAGGATCCGGACCACTTCGTCCAGGTTCATTCCCCGCGACGCCTTGACGAACACCGTATCGCCGGGCTGGACCGTTTCCAGCACCCCGGCAATCAGTTCCTGCCGCCCGGCAAACCAGCGCGCGTCCGGGAAACGCCCCTTTTGGGCGGCCTTCACCGTTTCACGGGACAGATCACCGCACGCCAAAAGAATATCCGCCGGCCGTTTTTCGGCGATGAACTCCCCCGCCTCCCGATGCAGACCCGCTCCCTGCCCCCCGAGTTCCAGCATGTCCGACAGGACCGCCACCCGCCGGCCGGAGGACTTGCTTAAAAGATCCAGACCGGCTTTCAGGGAAGACGGGTTCGAATTGTAGCTGTCGTTGATGATCGTGACGGTCTTCAGGATGATCTCCGCCCGTCCGGATACGGCGCGTGTTTCGGACATTCTCCCCGCCAGTTCGTCCGTGTCCACTTTGAAAAATTGCGCAATGGCGAGAGACGCGGCCAGGTTCGACAGATTGTGGCCTCCGGCCAGCGGAAACAAAAATTCGCGCCCGCGGTATCGCAGGCGGAATCCGTCCAACCCCCTGTCTTCCAGAACCTCCAGATCGGCCAGGCCGAAATCCAGAACGTTCAACCGGGCCGATACAGCCCGCGCCTTCAGACGGGAATAGAACGGATCGTCCCTGTTCAGAAGGGCGTAACCGTGAGGCACGACGCCTTCGAAGATCTCCGCCTTCGCGTCCGCAACGGCTTCCAGACTTCCCAAATTCCCGATATGAGCGTAACCGATATTCGTGACGGCCCCCAGGAGCGGCTGGGCCAACCGGGACAACGCCCGGATTTCACCGGAATGGTTCATTCCCATTTCCAGAACGATGACGTGTGTGTTCTGCGGCGCTTCCAGAATGGTCAAAGGCAGGCCGATATCGTTGTTGAAATTTTTCCGGGCCGTATGGACGTTGTATTTGCCGGACAAGGCGCTGACTACCAAGCCCCTGGCCGTTGTTTTACCGGAACTCCCCGTGATGCCCACGACCGTGGAAAAGATGGAGTTTTTATACGCTGCGGCGAGCCGGGCCAGGCTTTCCCGCGTATTCCGGACATAATAGACAGATCCTTCCGGAACGTTTTTCTGGACAGCTGATCTGCGTTTTTTATCGGCAATAAAAACACGCACCCCCTGCCGGCAGCAGTTTCCGATATAGTCATGACCGTCAAAACGGGGGCCTTCCAGAGCGATGAAGCAGTCCGAGGAACGAATGGTCCGGGAATCGATGGAAAAGCCGCCGAATTCAACGGAGGACATATTTCCGTATCGAACGGGGGGTGTCCTGAGCGCTTCCGCGAGAAAACTAGTCTCCATCTGATTCTCCAATATACATTTTACGCTTTTCAGGCGGCTTTTTGCAAGATTTTATTATTGAACGCCGGCACTGATATAATTTATTTCCCATCAACAAGATATGAAGTGTATCAAAATGACCTATTTACATTTTTAACAATTCGTTTTAAAATATTCAGCTTTGTCATGAGTTACTAACGGAGGATTCAGTGCAGTTAAAGCATCTCCACCGGGTCAGCGACCACGAATGGCTACTCCCCAGACAAGATAAAATGAACGCGGACGGCCTGATTATCGGTTCACGCAATATCATTGAAAAAATGGACGATACCGTTTACCAGCAGCTGAAAAACGTCGCGTCCCTGCCCGGCATTCAGGGCAAGGCGATCGCCCTGCCCGACGCCCATTCCGGCTACGGTTTTCCGATCGGTTCCGTCGCGGCTTTTGACAAGTCCGACGGCGTGGTATCCGTTGGCGGCGTGGGGTTCGACATCAACTGCGGCGTCCGCATGGTCACCACGAACCTCATCTACCAGGATATTGAGAAGAAAGTGGAATCGCTCATGAAGGCGTTCTTCCGGGCCGTCCCCAGCGGCGTGGGAACGACGGGCCGACTGTCCCTCTCCAAGAACGAACTCGTGGACGTTCTGGAAGGCGGAGCGGGATGGGTGATCCGAAAAAAAGGCATGGGCAAGGACGACGACCTGGATTACATTGAAGACAACGGCGCCGTGAGCGGCGCCAATCCCGACGCCGTCAGCGACGACGCCCTGAAGCGGGAGAAAAACCAGCTGGGGACCCTGGGCTCCGGTAACCATTACCTGGAACTCGAGATCGTGGACGAAGTTTTCGACATCGAGAAAGCGAGGGTGTTCGGCCTTTTCAAAAACCAGGTGGTGGTCACTTTTCACACGGGTTCCCGCGGCCTGGGACACCAGATCGGCACCGATTACCTGAAACTCTTCGCCGCGGCTTCAAAAAAATACGGCGTCTCCCTGAAGGACAAGGAACTCCTCTACGTCCCGGCGGCATCGGAGGAAGCGCGCAAATACATCGGCGCGGTCAAGGCGGCCACCAATTTCGCGTTCGCCAACCGCCAGGTCATCAGCCACGTGATCCACGAGGTCTTCAACGACGTGATCAAGGACGTGGAAACCAACACCATGTACGACGTGGGTCACAACACGGTCAAGGAAGAAACCCACAAGATCGGAACCACCCGGAAAACCGTTCTGGTCCACCGCAAGGGCAGCACCCGGAACTTCTCCGGAATGATGGCGGATGTGAACCGTCCCTACAAGGTGTCCGGACAGCCGGTCATTGTGGGCGGCTCCATGGGAACGGCCACATACGTTCTGGCGGGCCGCGAGGAGTCCTCCGAAAAAACTTTCGCGTCCACAATCCACGGCGCCGGGCGCGTCATGTCCCGGACCAAGGCCAAAAATTCCATGGATTACGAATCGCTTTCCAGGGACCTGGCCAAAAAAGGGATCTACCTCAAGGCAAAAAACCGGGAGGAAGTGCTTGAGGAAGCCCCGCACGCCTACAAGGACATCGAGGAAGTCGTCACGTCCATCACCAAATCCGGATTGTCCCAGCGGGTGGCGCGTTTGAAACCCATAGGCGTGATGAAGGGTTGACCTTTTTCCGGCCGTTTCCGGTCAGCCGGATCCGGCCCGATTGAATCGGGGGGCTTGCAGTTCATGTCATTTCTCATGTTCCGTTTTTTCGCCTGGCTTTTGGATCTGCTCATCGTCCTGACCGGGGAGCTGGCGCTGATTCTGGCCGTGAGTTTCCTGGACCACAACATGATGCAGTGGTTCGGCCTCTCCCACCCCCAGAAGATCGCGGTGATCAATATCCTGCGCTGGCCTGTCGGGCTGCTTCTTGTTGTCTGGCCCTGGCTGTACACCACGTCCCTGGAAACGTCAGAAAAAAAAGCCACGTACGGCAAATATCTTTTTGATATGCAGGTCACGGACCGGGCCGGCAAACGCCTGACCTTCTGGCGGTCCAGCGCGCGTTACTGGGCCAAATTCCTTTCCACGGTGTTCCTGTTCGCGGGATATTTTCCCGCTCTGTTCAACGAAAAACGCCTGACATTCCACGACATCCTGTGCGGCACGCGGGTCGACATGACCGGCCGGAATCTGGACCGGGACGAGCTGTAGCGGTTTCTCCTTTCCCGACCGATCCGTTTGCGCATTTTCGGAAACTGTCATAAAATAACCCCCGAGCGAGGAGGCGCATGTGGCCCGACGCGCACCGGAAAAAACGGGGAGCGGCATCCTGTTCAGCGTCATTATGCCGGCCCTGAATTCGGAAAAGACCATCGAGAAATCCCTGATATCGATCCGGAAGCAGGACTTTAACCAGAAGCTCGTGGAAATCCTGGTCGTTGACGGCGGTTCAACAGACAGAACGAAAGCGATAGCCCGAAAATACGGCTGCCGCGTGATTCCCAACCCCCGGGTTCAGCCCGAATGCGCCAAACACGAGGGCATCCTGCACGCCAGGGGCCATTTCGCCGTGTTCCTGGATTCGGACGAGGTCTGGAAATACTCCGACGCCCTTCAAAAAAGGGCGAAGGTCTTCGAGAACACCCCGGACGTCAAATTCATCATGAGCGGCGGATACCAGAAGCCGCCCCGATTCTCCTCCATCAACGATTACATCATGAACTACGCGGATCCGTTCTCCCATTTCATGTACGGCATTTCCTCCCACGAAGGCGCCTTTCTCAAATCCATCGTCAGGAAATACGGTGTAACCAGGGAATTCACGGATTACTGCGTCCTCCAGTTTGACCGGAAAGCCGCGCTTCCGCTGGTGGATATCAGCGCCGGCAACACCATCAATCTGGACGCCCTGAAAACCGAACATGCGAAGATTATCCGGAATGTCAACGTGGTTCCGCTGGCATTCAACCTGATGACGGGCAAAAGCCGCCTGGCCGCCATTCTCAAGAAGGACGCCGTCATTCATTATTCCGCCGACAGTTTCCGCAAATACCTGAACAAGATCCGCTGGAGGATCGTGATCAACATCCATTACACCGACAAAGTCGGGGTGGGTTACACGAACCGGGAAACCTTCCAGCCCCTCTGGTTCCGGCTGAAAAAATTCCTGTTCCTGCCGTACGCGTTCACCCTGGTTCTGCCATTTTTATCGGGACTCTGGTTTTCCATTATCCGGCGCAAACCCGTGCTCATGCTGCACCTTCCGCTGACGCTCTACACCGCGGTCACGATCGTTTACCAGTACGTTTTGAATGTCCTGGGCATCAAACCGGTCCTGAAATCTTACGGGAAATAGCCTGAATTCAGACTGAGGATTCAAGAATGGTCCATTTTATCCTGGGAACGGAAGCCGAGCTCATCAAGATGTACCCCGTCATGCTGGAGCTGAAAAAGAACAGGATCCCCTACCGGCTGGTCGGGACCGGCCAGCACGACTTGGAGAAAAGCGAGATCCTGAAACTGTTCGGCATCAAAAAACCCGATTTCATGCTCTCGCGCAACGCGCTGTTCACGTCCATCCCGCGGATGTTCGTCTGGTTTTTCCGGATGCTCCGGACATACGGGAAGAGATCGCCCCTGAAAAACGATCCGTTCGCGGGAGACCGCGGCGGCGTGGTGTTCGTGCACGGAGACGCCCTCTCCACGCTCCTGGGCGCGCTGATCGCCAAAAAGAACGGACACCGGGTGGCCCACGTGGAGGCCGGAGTCCGGTCCGGCAATATTCTCGCCCCGTTTCCCGAGGAGATCACCCGGCGCTGGGTTTCCCGGATCGCGGACCTTCATTTCTGTCCCGGCCTGTCCTACCTGGACAACCTGAAAAGTTTTACCCGCAGCGTCCGCGTCAACACCCATTTCAATACGGCGCTGGACGCCATTGCCTGCGTGAAGCCCAAATTCCCCAAAATCCGCATCGGGGACGTGAAACTGCCGAAAAAATTTTTCATCTTCATCATGCACCGGACGGAGAACCTGCTGAACGGCGGGATGGTGAAAAACGTCATGGCGCTCCTGGAAGAAATGGCGGCCGTGATGGACTGCCTCTTCATCACGCACCACACCACGGAACACACGCTGAAAAAACTGGGGCTCTGGGACCGGCTGAAAGCCGACCGCCGCATCCACTTCCTCCCCCGCCAGAGTTTTTCCCGGTTCATGAAACTGCTCTGGAAAGCCGAATTCATTGCGTCAGACGGCGGCGGCAACCAGCAGGAATGCTCCTATATCGGGATCCCGAACCTGATCCTGCGGCGGGTGATCGAGGGACTGGAAGGCGTGGGAAAAAACGCTGTGCTGTCGCGGCTGGATCCGGCCGTCATCAGGGATTTTTTCCGCAATTACCGGAAACACAGGACCAAAGCCAACGACTTCAGGGTCTCTCCGTCCCGAATCATCGTCGAGACCCTGTTTCGCCTGAAACTCGCATGAGGAATCTGATATGATCCGTATCGCTCTTGTCGGCATGGGCTCCATGGGAAAAAACCATTACCGCATCCTGAAGAACCTTACCGGTGTGACTCTCGCGGCCGTTTGCGACCCCCACGTGAAGGACAAACTGCCCGAACCGCTCTATGCGGACGTGAAAGACATGCTCGGAAAGGAGAAAATTGACGCCGCCGTGATCGCCGTCCCCACCTTCCTGCACCGGGATACGGCCGAGGCCTGCATGGCGAAGAACATCCATGTCTTTGTGGAAAAACCCGTGGCCGTCACGGCCGCCGATGGCCGGGCCATGCTGGAGACCGCCCGCGCAATAGGCGTGAAAACCGCCGTGGGCCACGTGGAGCGCTTCAATCCCGTCGTCATCAGCCTGAAAAACGAACTGGCCAGCAAGGAAATTTATTCCGTGTCCATCACCCGGGTGGGCCCTTTCCCGCCCCGCATCGCCGACGTGGGCATCCTGACGGACCTCTCCGTCCACGACATCGACCTGATCCGCTTCGTTACCGGGCGGGAGATCCTCCAGAAAAACATCATCAAGTCCCAGAAAATCCACAACCACCACGAGGACAACGCGATCCTCTCCTTCCGGCTGGAACAGGATGTCATCGCCAGCGTGACCACAAACTGGCTCACGCCCTTCAAGCGGCGTAAAATAGAAGTGGCGTGCCGCGAGGCCTACTACGAGGCGGATCTGATGAGCCAGGAGCTCCTGGAGTATTCCGCCTACCAGGCCAACAATTCCTTCGCCGTCCGCAACTGCCCCGTCCGTAAGGGCGAACCCCTCCAGAACGAACTGGCCGCGTTCGTCCGCTACCTGGAATCCGGGGAGCCCGGCGGCCTTCCCACGTTCGAAGACAGCATCAAAACCCTGGAAATTCTGGAGAGAAGCCTATGAGCGCAATCATTGACCCCACGGCCCACGTATCCCCTCAGGCCCAGATCGGGGACGGCACGCGCGTCTGGATCAATTCGCAGATCCGGGAGGGCGTCGTCATCGGCGAGAAGTGCAACATCTCCAAGGACACCTATATCGACAAGAACGTGCGTGTGGGAAACCGAGTCAAGATACAGAACGGCGTGTCGGTTTACGACGGCGTCACGCTGGAGGACGACGTATTCGTGGGCCCGAACGTGGCGTTTACGAACGACAAATTTCCCCGGAGTTTCAGTACCGACTGGAAGGTGGTCCCGACGCTGGTGCGCCGCGGCGCAAGCATCGGGTCCAACGCCACCATCATCTGCGGCATCACCATCGGGGAATATGCCATGGTGGGAGCGGGTTCCGTCGTGACCAAGGACGTGGAACCCTATACCCTGGTCCTGGGCAATCCCGCCAAGTTTAAAAATTACATCTGCCAATGCGGAAACGCCGTCTCTCGGCGCGGGGCCGTCTGCAAGTCCTGCGAAGTCAAAGAAACGCCGGCCCGATAAATGACACCCCGAGAAATCCCGCGCAAGAAATTTTCCATCCTGGCCCACGGAACCGGAACGGGCAACGCGGAGGAACTCCGCGACTGGCTGCTGTCCAAAAAGGCCCGGGAAGTGGTCTATATCACATTCCCCTTCGGGCCGTCTCCCCAAAAAGAAATCCGGACGGAAGTTTTCCGCGCCGGCCGGCTCGTCCGGACCGTCAAATCCCTGGTCCGTTTCGGGAAACCGTCATTTCTGTCTTACCTGAAGGATTTTCTCTACGCCCTTTTTTACATACCCCGGTTCTGCCGGGATTCCGACGTGACCGTGGCCGGAGACAACCTGCTGGCCGCGGCGGCCCTGGCAAGCCGCAAACGGGCCCGGCTCGGCCGGATCGTCTATTATATGATCGATTACACGCCTGTCCGGTACGGATTCAAACCGCTGAACGAACTCTATTACGCCCTGGACCGCTACGCCGCCGAGGGCGCGGACTGCGTCTGGCCGCTGGACGAACGGACCATTGGCGGCCGGTTTGATCACGGCCGGCTGGATCCGGAACGGGTCACATGGTACGCCGTCCCCTACGGAAACCACAGCGCCCGGATCCGGCTTCCGAAATCGGTCAAAGCCAGCCGGATCGTTTACATGGGCGGACTCCTCAAGAGCAAGGGCGCGGAACTTTTCATCCCGATCGCCGAAGGCCTGGCGCGCCGCGGCGTGAATTTCGAGTTCGTGATCGTCGGCGGCGGGCCTTACCGCGCCGAACTGGAGGCCGAAGCCGTCCGCAGGGGACTGGGGAAAAAGATCCGCGTTCTCGGTTACGTGGACGACTTCAACGAGGTCATGGATCTCCTCAAAAATTGCGGGGTCGCCCTGGCGCCCTACTACCCGGAAGACCGGAACAATTTCTCCTATTACGCCGACGCGGGGAAGCTCAAAAGCTACCTGGGTTGCGGTCTGCCCATCGTGGTGACGGACGTGCCCCCGTTTGCGAAGGTTCTCGCCAAAAAGGGCGCCGGTCTCATCGCGAAGTACGACGCCTCCGACTTCGCCGAAAAGATCGCCCGAATCATCCGGCGCCAGTCCGCGTTCCGGAAAAAAGCCGCCGCCCTGGGCCGGGAATTCGACTGGGACCGCGTTCTCACACGGGCTTTCTCGCGCCTGCCCTGATTTTCCCGCACGCCCAATCCGGTTTAACATTGCAATTCCGTCCCGGATTATTTATCATTTCGTCATGCGGCTCATTATCGTTTCGAACCGGCTGCCCGTAACGCTGAAAAAAACGGACGGCAAATGGAAAGCGGAAGTTTCCAGCGGGGGGCTGGTGAGCGGCCTGTCCTCCTGGCTGTCAGGCCGCGACGATTACCTGTGGGTGGGCTGGCCCGGCGTTTCCGCGGAGGAAGTGGGCGACCAAAGACAGGAAATCGTGGACGCGCTTCTCCGGGACCACAAATCCTATCCCGTGTTCCTGGACGAAAAAACCATGGACGAGTTCTATCTGGGCTTCTGCAACAAGACCATCTGGCCGCTGTTCCACTATTTCCCGTTCCTGACATCCTACGAGGAAAAGCACTGGAACAACTACGTCCGCGTGAACGAGATTTTCCACAACGCCCTGGCGGAGTTCCTGCGTCCGGACGACGTGGTCTGGGTCCATGATTACCATCTCATGCTGCTGCCCAAACTCCTGAAAAACCGCCAATCCCGGCAGGCGGTGGGATTTTTCCTGCATATCCCGTTTCCGTCTTTCGAACTGTTCCGACTGTTGCCCAGGAACTGGGCCCGGACCATCCTGGAAGGGATCATGGCCTCCGACCTGGTCGGTTTCCACACGCACGATTACACCCAGTACTTTTTACGCTGCGTGATCCGGTACCTGGGTTACGAAAACAACCTGGGCGTTGTCCAGATGCCCGACCGCGTCATGAAAGCGGACACGTTCCCCATGGGAATCGATTTCGGCCGTTTTCACGACGCCGCAAAAACACCTGAAGTCCGGGACGAGCAGGACCGGATCCGGGCGCAGTTCCCGAACAGGCGTATCATTTTCTCGGTGGACCGCCAGGATTATTCCAAGGGAATCCTGAACCGGTTGCAGGGCTATCAGGCCTTCCTGAAAAAATACCCGGAATGGAACAAAAAGGTCGTCTTTGTCATGGTGATCATTCCGTCGCGCATCGGCGTCCGGGAATACCAGAAAATCCAGACCAAGATCAACGAGCTGATCGGGGAAATCAACGGAGAATTCGGCTCGCTGGACTGGACGCCCATGGTCTATCAGTACCGCCCCATTCCGTTCGAGCAGATGGTGGCGCTGTATTCCCTGAGCGACGCGGCCCTGATCACCCCGCTCAGGGACGGCATGAACCTGGTCGCCAAGGAATTCGTCGCTTCCAGCGTCACCCAGAAGGGCGTTCTGATCCTGAGCGAACTGGCCGGCGCCGCCATGGAGCTGGGAGAAGCCATCCTCATCAATCCCAACAACATCGCAGAAATCGCGGACGCGCTCAACACGGCCCTCACACTGCCGGAACGCCAGCAGGTCTTCCGCATGGAGCAGATGCAGGACCGGCTGCGCCGCTACGACGTGTCCAAATGGGCCACCGATTTCCTGGACCGCCTCGCTTCTGCGCGTGCGGAACAGGCCCGGTTCGACCAGTGCCTGATAGACGGGTCAACAAGATCCCGCATTCTGGAATCGTTCGCGGAGTCCCCGAAACGGCAGATCTTTCTGGACTACGACGGCACGCTGGTCCCTTTCAAAGCCACTCCGGATGAAGCCCAGCCCGGACAGGATCTGGTCGCCTTGCTGAAAGACATTTGCCTTTTGCCGCACACGGCGCTGACGCTGATCAGCGGCCGCCCCCGGAAATTCCTGGAGGAGTGGTTCGGGAATTTGCGGGTAAACCTGGTGGCGGAACACGGAACCTGGACACGCAAACCCGGCGAAGAATGGGTCCCCCTGAAAGCCTTGAGGACGGAGTGGAAGGAGCAGATCCTCCCCATTCTGACCACGTACAAAGACAGGCTGCCGCGTTCCTTCATCGAGGAAAAAACCGCCGGGCTGGCGTGGCATTACCGGAAATCGGACCCGGAACTCGCCGCCCAGCGAGTGCAGGAATACATGGACGAGATCATCGCCCTGACGGCCAATATGGATCTGCAGATCTTCCGGGGACACAAGGTCGTGGAAATCCGCGTTTCCGGAATCAACAAGGGAGAGGCGGCGCTGCATTTTCTGAACGGCACACAGACCGATTTCATCCTGGCCGCGGGAGACGACATGACCGACGAGGACCTGTTCCGCGCCCTGCCCCCGGAATCCTATTCCATCAAGGTCGGCATGGAAAAATCCTACGCCCGCTACAACCTGCGCAGCCAGAAGGACGTGATCGATCTCCTGAAGGACATCCTGACCCGGGGTCAGACCCATGAACGGTGATCATGCCGGCCTCACGGGCGATTCCGCCGACAACCTGTGGTTCAAGGACGCGGTCATTTACGAAGTGCACGTCCGGTCGTTCTTTGACCGGAACAACGACGGCATAGGGGATTTCACCGGACTGACCGAAAAGCTGGATTACCTTCAGAAACTGGGCGTCACGGCCGTATGGCTCCTTCCGTTTTACCCTTCCCCGTTAAAGGACGACGGTTACGATATCTCGGACTACCGTGAAATCCACTCCCAGTTCGGCGATCTCCGCACGTTCCGAGCCTTCATACGGGAAGCGCATCTCCGGGGAATCCGTGTCATCACGGAGCTGGTGGTGAACCACACTTCCGACCAGCACGCCTGGTTCCAACGCTCCCGCACCGCGGAACCGGGTTCGACGGCGCGGGACATGTACGTCTGGAGCGACACGCCGGACCGGTACGCGGAAGCCCGGATCATCTTCAAGGATTTTGAAACCTCCAACTGGACCTGGGACCCCGTGGCCCGGGCCTATTACTGGCACCGCTTTTATTCCCACCAGCCCGATTTGAACTACGACAATCCCGTTGTCCGCAAGGCGATCCTGCAAGTGGTGGATTTCTGGTTCCGCCTGGGCGTGGACGGGCTCCGGCTGGACGCCGTGCCCTATCTCTTCGAACGGGAAGGAACGTCCTGCGAAAACCTGCCCGAAACGCTCTCGTTTCTGGACGAGCTGCGCGCCCACGTGGACCAGAAATTCCGCGGGAAAATGCTTTTGGCCGAAGCCAACCAGTGGCCGGAGGACGCCGTCCGCTATTTCGGCGCCGGCCAGCGCTGCCACATGGCGTTTCACTTCCCGCTCATGCCGCGGATTTTCATGGCCATAGAAATGGAGGACCGGTTCCCCCTGATTGACATCATGGAACAGACGCCCTGCATCCCGGACACCTGCCAGTGGGCGCTCTTCCTGCGCAACCACGACGAACTGACCCTGGAAATGGTCACGGACGAGGAGCGGGACTACATGTACCGCATGTACGCCGCGGACCGCCAGGCGCGGATCAACCTGGGCATCCGCCGCCGCCTGGCCCCCCTCCTGCGCAACAACCGCCGCAAGATCGAGCTGATGAATTATCTTCTCTTTTCGCTCCAGGGAACACCCGTCATCTATTACGGCGACGAAATCGGCATGGGGGACAACTTTTACCTGGGCGACCGGAACGGTGTCCGCACCCCCATGCAGTGGAGTTCCGACAAGAACGGCGGCTTTTCCCAGGCCAACCCCCAGGAGCTCTACCTTCCTCTCATCATTGAACCGGAATATCATTTCGAGACGATCAACGTGGAAAACCAGGAGCGCAATCCGACCTCGCTCCTCTGGTGGATGCGCCGTGTGATCCGGATGAGAAAAAAACACAAGGCGTTCGGGCGGGGAGACCTGGTGTTCGTCCCCAGCGACAACCCGCGCGTGCTCAGTTTCCTCAGGACCTGCGAATCCGAAACGATCCTGGCGGTTTTCAACCTGTCGCGCTACGCGCAGGCGGCCCGCCTGAAACTGGCCGGACTGGAAGGACGCGTGCCCGTGGAACTTTTCAGCCGGAACGCCTTCCCGGCCATTGGCCGGGAAGAAACGCCGTTCACCCTCGGGCCTTACGATTACTTCTGGTTCGAGATCGGCGACAATTCCCCTTCGCGGACCGCCGCCGCGGCGGCTTCGACGCCCAACGTGGTCGTTAATGGCGACTGGACCATGCTGTTCGAAAATATCTACCGCGACATCCTGCGCGAGGAATGCCTGCAACCCTATCTGAACCGGAATCCGCGGCTCCTGCGCAACCGGATGAACATTTCCCGGATCGAGATCCTGGACCAGATTCCCCTGTCCGACCACGGATCCGTCAGCCGCCTGTTTATCCTGCACGTGGTCTTCTCCGAAGGTCTTTCCGAATACCTCCTCTTCCCGGTTTCATTCCGCGAATGGTCCGGGCCCCAGGACGCATCCGAAATTCCCGCGGACGCGGTGATCGCGGAAGTTCTGGAAGACCTGGACCAGTCCCATCATCTGAGGAAGGGAGTCCTGTTTTACGGGCCTGCCGACCCCTCATTCCGTGACGATCTCTGGGAAACCATGCGCCGACGCTCGGACATACGCGGGGAAAACGGCCGTCTGACCGTCCGCATGAACAGGACCCTGCGGGACGAGATCCGGTCCTTGACCCAGGGCCCGGCTTCGGAAATTCTCAAAGG
Source organism: uncultured Brevinematales bacterium (assembly GCA_964392785.1). GTDB lineage: Bacteria > Spirochaetota > Brevinematia > Brevinematales > JAOACQ01 > CAYMRH01. Next base: position 4,158 of record CAYMRH010000050.1, on the reverse strand, counting down.
CGAGCACGGCAGCATCTGTCTGATCTACGGCGGCCAGTATTTCCTCAAACTCTACCGCGGCCTCTACGACGGATCCAACCCCGAATCGGAAAATCTCATCCACCTTTCCGAGCAGACCCGTTTCGGTAACGTGCCGGAGTTCCTGGGCCAGCTGGAATACCACCCGGACCGGAAAGGGGCCCGGGACGCCATGACCATCGGGATCCTGACCCGGCTGCAGATCCGCCAGAAAAACATGTCCGAGCTGATCGCGGACGAGATCGCCCTCTATCTGGAACGGATCGCGTCCCGTCCGGACCGGGACGCCGTCACGGCCGTGCATCCGCCCCTCTTTTCGGAAACGCCGGCGGACCCCTCCGCCCAACCGCAGGATCATTTCAGCGGTTTCTTCCTCAGTACGCTGATGCTGATGGGACAACGCGTGTGCCAGCTGCATACCGCGTTCGCGAGCACGGAAAGCGGAAATTCGGCGTTTGCCCCCGAACCCTACCAGCTCCCCTACCAGCGGTCCGTCTATCAATCCTACCGGAACGTGGTGCGGCGCGTGATCCGGAAACTGTCCGGGCAGTTCCCCAACGACGAGATCCCCTCCGAATCGCTCCTGTTGAAAAGGGCGGACTGTCTGCTGCACCGGAGGATCAACACCCTCAAGATCCGGATTCACGGAAGCCTGTACCTGGACAACATCCTGTTCACCGGAAAGGATTTCGCCTTTACCGATTTCGAGGGGGACGAACGCATCCCCTATACCGAGCGGACCATCAAGCGCTCCCCCCTGAGGGATTGCGCCGCTCTGACCTGCTCGATCTTCATCACGTCCAACCGCGTTTTCCGGGAACAGAACCTGGGATTGGAATCCTTCTGGCCGGCGGACTGGGCTGTCCGCGCGGTGAGGTCTTTCCTCGATTCCTACCGGAAGGAAATGCTGGAATCGGACCGCCCCCTGTTCGACGCGGAGGCCGTCCGGGTCCTTCTGCCGGTCTTCGTCCACGAAAGACTTCTGGCAGAAATCGAGGAAATGCTGAACAGGAAAACCGACCCGGAGGATATCCGGGAACTCCTCACCATCCTGAATCTGACCATGCGTCTGGACGAAGTCCCCGCTCCGCCTGCGGCGGCCCCGGGAAATTGAATTATCCGTCCGCCGTCTTTATCATGAACGCGGAGGAAAAATCATGGCCCGCATCACGCCCGAAGACGTCCGGAAAGTCGCCTCGCTCGCCAAACTGGAATTCGGCGCCGGGGAAGAGACCGAGTTTGCCGCCCAGTTTTCCCGGATCCTGGACTTCGTCGACCAGATCGGCAAGCTGGACACGGAAAACGTCCCGCCCACAACCCATGCCGTCGAGAAAAAGAACGTTCTGAGGCAGGACGAAACCCGGGAGTCCCTGACACCGGAAGAGATCGGCCGGATTGCCCCCAAATTTTCCGGCGGGGCCATCATCGTACCCAAGATCATCGAGCGGTAAAACAAATGCCCCGGGAAGAGCGGAACACATTCCCCGACATCCCCGGTGAAATCCGCATGGCCGACAGCTCAGCCCTGGACGCATTTTTATCCGCGCTCCGGACCCGGCCCGTGGAGCTGGATATCGGTTGCGGACACGGGGATTTTCTCCTGCACCATGCCCCCGCCTCCCCGGAACGCCTTTTTGTCGGAGTCGAGATATCCCGCAAGCGGGTCCATAAAACCGCCCACCGTCTCGCCAAGCGTTCCATCCCGAATTTCCGCATGATCCACTCCGACGGGGAAACGGCCCTATCCTGCTGCTTTCCCAAGCAGACCGTGGACGCAATACACGTGAATTTTCCCGACCCCTGGCTCCGGAAGCGTCAGTGGAAAAACCGCATCCTGCGGCCGTCGTTTCTGATCCAGGCGCTGAGAGTCCTGAAAGACGGAGGGACGTTCAACTTCGTGACAGACGTGCGCGAATACGCCGAAGAGGCCGCCCGGATCCTGTCAGACTTTCCGGGTTTCAAAAACCGTTACGACGCCCCCATCCGGAGGGACGTGTTTTCCAGTTTCCCGACGCTGTTCTACCGTAAAATGAGCCCGCTCAGGCCCATCAACTATATCAGTCACGAGAAGAGGATGATATCGGATAGTGAACGGCAGGAATAACGGCTCGGGTCTGCCGCGTCAGCGGGTCCTCTTGGATACGATTTTCCATTTCCCGTCATACTGCTTGAGAAGATAATCCACGTAAACGGTGGCGCCGTCTTTGCGCGCCGGAGTCCGGGAAGCCGTTTCACGGGTCGGGTCTTTGGAAGGGTCCAGGGGCACGAAATTCCTGGGATTCTTCGGGATAAAGGTTTCCATCTTGACCAGCCATCGGGTAAAAACGACGGCCATTTTATTTGTCGCGTCGTTCGTCACGTACTCCAGGCCCAGCAGCTCAAAACCCAGGATCTTGTCCGATTCCTTCTGGAGAACCGACTTCAGGGAGCCGTTGGACAGGACGCTGTTTACGGTTTCCTGGGTCCTGCGTTTTTCACCCATTTCCGTCAGGACCAGCATTTCCGAATAATCGCTGTTCAAGAGCATCCGGCTGGCGGCGGTGACCACGCTTTTCGGATCGGAAAAATCGAAGGCGTAATTTCGGGCGCCTCCGAAGAGGGCCGGCGGCAACACGGTGCCAAAAAAAACAGCCAGTATAACGAGTGCGTTCCTGTGAGACATGGTCCCCTCGCGGCCCCTAACGGGCGTCGTTTTATTATACCATAACCATCGTAAAAACGGTATGAAAACTTGATTTTTCAGACCCCGGCCATTAAATTGATGGGCAAAACATCGGGCCATACGGATCATCCCGGGCTCATATTGACTTCGCGTTCCGGCCGGATTCATCCGGACCGGTCGCAACCACCGGAGTTCATTGATAAGGAGTCGTGATATGGAACCTCAGAATCAGAATCCCAACATGCTGATCCAGAAAATCAGGGAATCCTGGCAGTATTACGCCATATCTCTTTTCATCGGAATCATACTCGGCGGCGGCATCATGATGCTGCTCAAAGGGGGCGGTTTCGGCGGAAGGGGCGTGGATCCCTATCCCCCCAGGGCCTCGGCCGTGGGAGGAGACTGGCTCGCCAAGATCGACGATTACGCGATCTCAAAAGCCGATTTCGAGGAAGGTTACAAGTTCTTCATGAACCAGATCCCCGCCCAGCAGAGAATGCAGCTTCCGGATGAAAGCGTCATCAAAAAGCAGTATTTTGACACGCTGGTGGGCCAGTATATCGTCACCATCAAGGCCTTGAACGAAGGTTTGGCCGGGTCCCGGGAAGGCCAACTTCTCCTGAAGACCGCGCTGAGACAGGCCATCTACCAGATATACCTGAACAAGAATATTCCCCAGGACCCGAGCGTATTCGCCCCTTCCAAGGCGGAAATTGACCAGTACAACAGGCAGTATTCCTCACAGTTCGACAAACTGGGCCTGAACGCGGAACAGCGCCGCCAGTACGCCACGCAGGAAATCTCCCAGAGGAAAATGCAGGCCTGGGCGGCGGAATTCATCAACCAGATCCGGGAGAACTACAAAGTCCAGCGCAATCCGGACATGATGAACAAGATCGGCATTTCCCAGACCCCGCAGGGCGGCGGTCTTCTGTCTCCAACCGTCAATCCGTAAGTCAGACAGCAGAATTGATTTTCAAAATAAAGCGGGGGCTCCAAAGAGCCCCCGTTTTTCATGCGAAGACGATTTCCCCGTTTTTTTCCTCTATCCTGAGCGTGCTTCCTTCCCCGTAACGGCCTGAAAGCATCTCCACAGCCAGCCGGTCCAGGATCTCCCTCTGGATCACCCGCTTGAGCGGTCGCGCCCCGAAATTCTGGTCGTAACCCCGCTCGGCCACCGCTTTTCTGGCGCCGTCGGCAACCTCCAGCCTGATCTTTTTCGACTCCAGGCGGGCGCGAACCAGTTCCAGCTGGATATCCACGATCTTCATGATGTCCTCTTGCAGCAGGGCGTTGAAGGTGATGATCTCGTCCACCCGGTTTAAAAACTCCGGACGGAACTGTTCGCGCAGGATGCCCATCACGTCGTCCTGGGCCCGGGCGTCCTGCGTGTCGCGGCCGGAGAAACCCTTGATCTGGATCGCGTTGGACCCGATGTTGGACGTCATGATGATGATCGTGTTCTTGAAATTCACCGT
>CAYMRH010000049.1:0-18497 GCA_964392785.1 uncultured Brevinematales bacterium | reverse complement strand
TCGCCGACGATGTCATCAGCTACCACCGGGCGCCCTCCGGCAGCATCGCCTCCGGGAAGGACTGGAGGTGGACATGGGCGTCGCGTTCGTCTTGCAGGGTTCGGCTTGTCACACTCAATCTCCTACACTCAGTCCTTGTTATTTTATTCGCCCTCCCCGGTCCAGTTTCAAATTTCAAATTTCAAGTTTCAATAAAGTGGCAGCGCACGTAGTCCGCCACGGCCTCCTCCAGGGGGCGGAACGCGACGTCGCAGCCTGCGGCGCGCAGCTTGCGCATGTCCGCCTCGGTGTGGTACTGGTACTTGTCGCGCAGCGCGGCGGGCATCTCGACGAAGTCGATGGCGGGATCGCGGCCCATGGCGGCGAAGAGCGCCTTCGCCAGATCCACCCAGGTGCGGGCCTGGCCGGTGCCGCAGTTGAAGAGGCCGTTCGCCTCCGGATGGTCGTAGAGCCAGAGCGTCACCTTCGCGGCGTCCTTCACGTAGACGAAGTCGCGGTCCTGCTCGCCGTCCGCGAAGTCGGGGCGGTAGGATTTGAAGAGCGGGATGCGCCCGGTGTCGCGGATGATCGCGTAGGATTTGTTGACGACGGAGCGCATGTCGCCCTTGTGGTCCTCTCCGGGGCCGTAGACGTTGAAGTACTTGAGCCCGGCGATCCGGCCCAGCAGGCCCTGCCGGAGCGCCCAGACGTCGAATTTCTGCTTCGACCAGCCGTAGAGGTTGAGCGGCTGGAGCCGGGGCGTGACGTCGTCGTCGTCGGAGTACCCCAGCGCGCCGTCGCCGTAGGTGGCGGCGCTGGAGGCGTAGACGAAGCGCGCGCCGTTGGCGAGGCACCATTCGCAGAGTTCCCGGGTGCAGCCCGTGTTGTTGTCGTCGAGGTAGGCCTCGTCGGTCTCCATCGTGGAGCTGCAGGCGCCGAGGTGGAAGAGTCCGGCAAGCCGTCAGGCCCGATGCCGGGCGCGGTCGGCGCACCCGCCGCCGCCCCTGCGGCCGGAGCGGCCCCCGCAGCCGGTGCCGCCGCCCCTGCGGCCGGAGCGGCCCCCGCGGCAGCCGGCGGAAAGAAGAAATAGGATCGGAGTGAATTATGAACGCGATCGCTAAAGGACGCAACCTGCGCATTTCTCCTCTCAAGCTGCGCAAAGTGGTCAAAGTTTTGAGGGAAAAAAGCGTCGAGGAAGCCATGGCCATCCTGAAAATCCTGCCGAACAAGGCGGCCCGGATGGCGTACAAAGTGATTCATTCCGCGAAAGCCAATTTCAAGAACAGATTCCCTGAAGCCGGGGACAAGGACCTGAAAATCGAAACGATCTTCGTGGACCAGGCGGCCATTCTTCGCAGGATGATGCCCCGGGCCCGCGGACGGGCGGACGTTCTCCGGAAAATGAGTTCGCATCTGACCGTGATCGTGGGTGACCAGGTCGCGGAGCAGGCGGAAAAGATCCCGGCTCAGACAACCGTGAAGCCGGAACCGAAATCAGCCCCCCAAGCCGGAACGGCCGAACAGAAGCAGAAAAAAACCGCGCCCAAGGCGAAATCGGCCGGGAGCGGGACCGCGGATCGCCCGGCGAAAAAGCCGGCCAAAAAGTCCAAATAGGAAGAGGTGAAAGATGGGCCAGAAAGTTAACCCCGTTTCCTACCGGATCGGCATCGTCAATACCTGGGATTCCGTCTGGTACAGCGAGAAGGACTATAAAAATTACCTGATCGAGGATTTCCGGATCCGCCGTCAGCTCGTGGCCAATTACGGGAAGGCGTTCATCTCGAAAATCGAGATCACGCGTTTTCCGCAGCAGGTGAACGTGACCATCAACGCGGCCAAACCCGGAATCGTGATCGGGAAAAAGGGCGCGGAGATCGAGGCGATCTCCAAGTCCCTGGAAAAACTGGTGGACGGCAAGAAAGTGAGCGTGAGCGTCCGGGAAATCAAGGTTCCCGAACTGGACGCCAGCGTGGTCGGCCAGGATATCGCCCGGCAGATCGAACGGCGCATTGCCTACAAGCGTGCCATCAAGCAGGCCATCCGGAACGCCATGAAGAACGGCGCCAAGGGTATCAAGATCAGGATTTCCGGCCGTCTGAACGGGGCGGAAATCGCCCGGACCGAAGAATTCAAGGAGGGGCGGCTGCCGCTGTCCACTCTGTCCGCGAATATCGATTTCCGCGTTTCCGAAAGCCTGACGGAAATGGGCATGATCGGGATCAAGGTGTGGATTTTCCGCGAAGAAATGGATTCAAGGAGACGATAAATGCTCTTTCCCAGCAGGACGAAGTACCGCAAACAGCAGCGGGGAACATCCAAAGGCAACGCGTACAAGGGCAATCTGGTCAACTTCGGGGAATTCGGGATCATCGCGACCGAAGCGTCCTGGGTGACCGCCCGGCAGATCGAGGCGGCCCGTGTGGCGGTGAACCGGTTCCTGACCAAGGGCGTCAAGCTCTGGCTGAACATGTTCCCGGACAAGCCCGTCACCAAAAAGGGCGAGGGTGTCCGCATGGGTAAGGGCAAGGGCATGCCGGAAGGTTGGGTGGCCGTCATCAAACCGGGCCGGATCCTGATGGAAATCGCGGGGCTCACGGAGAAAGACGCCAAAGAGGCGTTCCGCCTGGCGTCCCATAAACTGCCGATCAAAGTCAAATTTGTCCGGCGTGTCGAGGGTTAACGGCTTATGACGAAGAACAAAATCAAGGAACTGCGCGAGCTGTCCCAGACAGAACTCGTCAAGATGCGGACCGACATCGAAAAAACCGTTCGGACATACCGTTTCAAGGCGAAGATCGAGCGGCCGACCAATCCGATGGAGAAACACAATCTCCGGAAGAAGATCGCCGTGATCAACACCCTGATCCGGGAAAAGCAGATCAAGGACCAACAGGGAGCCGGAGCATGAGTACGACGGAGAAAAAAGCCAGGACGCTGACCGGAATCGTGATCAGCGATAAAATGAACAAGAGCCGCGTGGTCGTGATCGAGGGTTTGAAAAAGCATCCGACCTACGGCAAATACCTGAAGACCCGAAGGAAATTCATGGCTCACGACGCCGAAAACAAGACCAAGCGCGGCAACCGTGTGTTGATGAGGGAAACGGTTCCCCTGAGCAGCCGGAAACGGTGGGAAATCGTGGAGATCCTGGGGTTTGTCGGAGTCAAAGAGGAGGAATCCGATGGTCGGGCTGGGAACTAGGCTGGATGTCGCGGACAACACCGGGGCCAAGCTGATCGAGTGTTTCCATGTCGAAGGCGGCCATTATCGCCGTTTCGCGTCCGTGGGCGACACGATCGTCGCCGCGGTGAAACAGGCGCTGCCCGATTCCACCGTGAAAAAGGGAGAAGTGGTGAGGGCGGTGGTGGTCAGGACCAAGAAGGAACTCCGCCGCAAGGACGGAAGCTGTCTCCGGTTTGACCGGAATTCCGCCGTGCTGATCAGCAAGGAAAGCGAGCCGCTGGGAACGCGTATTTTCGGGCCCGTGGCGCGCGAACTTCGGGAAAAGAATTTCATGAAAATCGTGTCCCTGGCGCCGGAAGCGTTTTAAGGGCGGCGGGAAGACACAGAGCCGAGAAACAGGAGCAGAAAGATGGTGAAGGTGCGCAAAGGCGACCAGGTTGTCGTGATCGCCGGAAAGGATAAACGGAAAAAAGGCGAAGTGATCCGCGTGTCCCAGAAAACGGACGTTTTGATCGTCAAGGGCGTGAACCTGATCAAAAAAAGCGTGAAAAAGTCCAAGGAGAACCCCTCCGGCGGATACGTGGAACGCGAAGCCCCCATCGCCCTGTCCAACGTGATGGTCTTCTGCGCGAAATGCGGCAAAGGCGTCCGGGTGGGGGTCAAGGCGGATCAGGCGGGAAAGAAGACCAGGGTCTGCAAGAAGTGCGGACATAAATTCGAATAACGAAGAGGCGACCGTAAATGAGCGAAGAAAAAAAGAAGCCGGCCGGGAAAAAGGCCGAACACGGCGGAAAAAAGACCGAAGGCCACAAGGAACCGGTCAAAAAGGCCGAATCGCAGGCCCATCCGGATCCTGAGAAGCGCGGCGAGCGCGCCGAACCGGCCAAAAAGGAGCCCAAGCCCCGCGGCGAGAAATACGTCCCGAGGCTGAAGAAGCTCTATGATACCGATGTGGTCCAGAAGCTGACGGCGGAGAACAAATACAAGTCCGCCATGGCGGTGCCCCGTCTGGTCAAGGTGATCCTGAACGTCGGGATCGGCAAGGAATCCATAGAAAAGAAGGACGCGTCCGTCGTGGATTCCGCCGTGGAAGAAATCACGCTGATTGCCGGACAGAAAGCCGTCAAGACCTATTCCAAGAAAGCCATTTCCAACTTCCACCTCAGGGAGGGTTTGGCGATCGGGGTCAAGGCGACACTCCGGGGGGCCCGGATGTACGACTTTGTGGACAAGCTGGTGAGCGTGGCCCTGCCCCGCGTGCGCGACTTCAAGGGCCTGTCCAGTTCCAGCTTTGACGGCCGCGGGAATTATACCATCGGCCTCAAGGAACAGCTGGTGTTCCCCGAGATCAATTACGACAAGATCAAGAGAGTCCGCGGCATGGACGTCACCGTTGTGACCACGGCCCGGACGGACGCGGAATCCCTTCAGCTGTTGAAAGCCCTGGGGTTCCCTTTCCGCGACAAGCAGCAGGCGTAACCGAGACTGGAGGAAAGGAATGGCGAAGAAATCCTGGATCGCGAAATGGAAACGCGAGAAAAAATTCAAAGTCAGGGAATATAACCGTTGCGAACTCTGCGGGCGCCGGCGCGCTTATCTGCGCGATTTCGGCATGTGCCGCGAGTGTTTCCGGAAGTTCGCCGCCCAGGGGCTCATTCCCGGCGTCCGGAAATCCAGCTGGTAATAGAAGAATAAGGGAGAATGTAATATGGACACCGTAGCCAACGCACTGGCGAAGATGAAAAACGCGATCGCCCGGAAAAGCCCCGTTGTGGAGCTGAAAAAATCCGGTCTGGTCGGGGATATCCTGCACGTCCTGAAGAAGGAGGGGTATATCCTGGACTATTCCGATTCCCCGAACAACCGTTACGGCTTCAGCGTCAAGCTGAAATATGTCGGGGGGAAGCCTTCCATTATGGGGATGCAGAAGGTCAGCCGGTTGTCCAGGCGGGTCTACGTCAAATCGGACGCCGTGCCCCGCGTTTTCAACAATCTCGGGATTTCCATCCTGACCACGTCCAAAGGCGTTCTGACGGATCAGGAAGCGCGCGCGCTGAAAGTGGGCGGCGAAATCCTGTGTAAAGTCTGGTAGGAGAACCGGTATGTCGAAACTCGCGAAAAAACCGCTGCCGATCCCGGCCGGGGCCAAGGTCAGCGTGGACGACAAGGCCGTCCTGGTGGAAGGGAAGGTCGGAAAGGTCCGGCAGGAATACGCCTCGGAATTCGTCAATATCGCCGTGAACGGGAACGAGATCCTGGTCACGCGGAAGGAAGAATCCCAGGACGCGCGGGCGTACCAGGGGCTCTATTTCCGCCTGATCCAGAACATGCTGCACGGCGTGACCGAAGGTTTTTCCAAGACGCTGCACATTCAGGGTCTGGGTTATAAATGGGAAGTCAAGGGCAAGGATCTCGTGATGATTGTCGGGTTTTCCAAACCGAAAAGTTACCGGATCCCGGACGGCATCACGCTGAAGGTCCAGGAGAAGGCCGAGTTCCTGATGATCAGCGGGGCCGACAAGCAGCTGGTGGGAAAAGTGACTGCGGACATCCGCTCCGTCCGGCCGCCGGAACCTTACAAGGGCAAGGGCGTCCGCTACCTGAACGAACAGGTCAAGCTGAAAGAAGGCAAAGCCGCAAAATAAGGGTGGAATAAAACTATGATTGACACCGCAAGAAAACTGCAGAAAAGGTTCGTGAAAGCGAAACTCCGCAGCAAAAAGCACATACTGGCCCGGCCGGACAGGCCCCGCCTGCTGGTTTACCGGTCCAACAAGTATCTGTACGCCCAGGTGCTGGACAGCGTCACGGGAAAAGTCATCCTGGCCGTTTCTTCCGTTTCCAAGGACCTGAAAGCGCAGAAGCTCGGGAAAAACCTGGCCAGCGCGAAGATCCTGGGCGCGGAAATCGGCAAGAGATTGAAGGATAAAAAAATCCAGACGGTCAGTTTTGACCGGAACGGCCTGAAGTATCACGGCCGCATCAAGGCTCTCGCGGACGCGTGCCGCGGCGAAGGCATCCAGTTCTAAGTCGAAACGGAGAGGACAATGGCCAGAGAAAGAGAGTTTACGAGAGAAAAAGAACACAGCGAATGGTCGGAAAAGGTCGTCAGCCTCCGGCGGGCCGCGAAAGTGACCACCGGCGGCAAACGGTTCCGCTTCAACGCGATCGTGATTGTCGGTAACGGCAAGGGCATGGTCGGGATCGGGTACGGCAAGGCGAACGAACTGGCGGACGCCATCAAGAAATCCAAGGACAAGGCCATCAAGGCCGCCAAGCCGATCCGGATGAAGAACACGACCATTCCGCACGAGATCCTGGGCAAGTTCAAGAGCGGGGAAATTCTCCTGAGGCCCGCTTCCAAGGGAACGGGCGTGATCGCCGGCGGGGCCGTGCGTCCCGTGCTGGAGCTCGCGGGAATCAAGGACGTTCTGACCAAATCGATCCGGTCCAACAATCCGGTGAACCTGGTCAAGGCGACCCTGAAGGCCCTGTACACCCTGATGGACGCCGGCACCGTTTCGGAACGGCGGGGCAAGACGGTTCCCGAGATTTTCGGAAGCCGGAATTAACCGGAGGAAAATAATGTCTGCGATCGTCATCAAGAAATTCGGCATCAAAAAAAGCAGGCGCGTCGGGCGCGGCGTGGGTAGCGGCAAGGGCCGTTACAGCGGCCGCGGCCAGAAAGGCCAGAAGTCGCGTTCCGGCGGCAACATCCCTCCGCGTTACGAAGGCGGCCAGATGCCGCTGTACCGCAGAACGCCCAAACGCGGTTTTAAAAATCCGTTCCGGGTCTGCAACAACATCGTGAACCTGTCCTCTCTGGGCATGTTCCCGGAGGGTTCGGACGTGACGGTGGAGCTCATGAAGCAGAAAGGGCTCATCAAGAACAACCAGTGGCCCGTGAAACTCCTGGCGGACGGCGAACTCAAGGTCAAGGGGCTGAAAATCAGCGTCCATAAATGTTCCGAGGAAGCCCGCAAGAAGATCGAGACCCTGGGCGGGCAGATCGTGATCCTGGCGCCCGCCGTCGCGAAGCGGAAGGCCGCATCGGACCCGAAAGCGAAATAAGGTCCCGGAGACAATATGCTGAAAGCGTTCCTGAACATCTTCAAGGTCCCGGATATCCGGAAAAAGTTTCTGTTCACCATCGGGATTCTGGTGGTGTTCCGGATCGGGGTGCAGATTCCCGTTCCCGGCATTGACCTGATCCGGCTCCTGGAACAGACCCACCGGTCTTCCGGCGGCACGCTTACGGACTTTTTGAACCTCTTTACCGGCGGGGCGCGCGAGAACGCCTCGATCTTCTCCCTGGGAGTCATGCCGTACATTACGGCTTCCATCGTCATGCAGCTTTTGAAGTCGGTTGTGCCGGCCGTGGACAGGATGCTGAAGGAAGGTCCCGAGGGCCGCAAGAAATACCACAATTACATGCGCTACGGCACCGTGCTGGTCACGGTGGTCCAGGGAATCATTTACGCCCGCGGCCTGGTGGAAGACAACGCCAACGGCGGGTTTTTAACGATCGATCCCGCCTGGTTCATCGTCCTCTTTACGCTGGCGGTCACCGCGGGAACCCTCATCCTCATGTGGATGGGCGAGCAGATCACCGAACGCGGCATCGGCAACGGGGTGTCCCTCATCATCATGGCCGGTATCATTGCCCGGCTGCCCCATGCCATTTTCCAGCTTTTCGCGGGCATCGAGAAAGGCGCCATGGACCCGATGAACCTGGTGATCATTCTGGGTTTGTTCGTGGTCGTGATCGGGCTGGTCGTGTTCGAGGAACGGGGCCTGCGCAAGATCCCCATCCAGTACGCCAACCGCATGGCGGCGGGCGGAGCGCGCGGGCAGCAGGTGGCGTTTTTGCCCTTCAAGGTGAACCCCACCGGCGTGATCCCGATCATTTTCGCCTCGTCGCTTCTGGTGGTGCCCGCCACGCTGGACCAGTGGTTCGGCGGCAAAGTGGAGGTCTTCAAGATCATATCGAACTACATGAACCCCGGGCAGCTCTGGTATTCCATCACCTATTTCGCCCTGATCATTTTCTTCGCGTATTTCTATACGGAAATCGAGTACAATCCCCACGATATCGCCGAAAACCTGCGCAAGCAGGGCGGGTTCGTGCCGGGTGTGAGACCGGGGCCCAAGACGGAGGAGTTTCTCTCCTTCACGCTGTCCCGCATCACCCTGCCTGGCTCGCTGTTCCTGGGACTCATCGCCCTGATGCCGAATTTCGTCATCCGGGGTTTGAACGTCTCCAGCTCCCTGGGATATCTGATGGGCGGAACGTCGCTTCTCATCATGGTGGGCGTGGCGCTGGAAACCCTGAAACAGCTGGAATCGCACCTGATGATGCATCATATGGACGGGTTTGTGACCAAAGTTTCGGTTAAAAAGCAGTCATGACGAAAAATATCACGCTGATCGCTCCGCCCGGAGGCGGAAAGGGGACCCAGTCCGAAAAACTGACCGCCGCCCTGAAGATCCCCCATATTTCCACGGGGGACATTTTCCGGGCGATCGTGAAGGGAACGTACAGCGGCAGCTTTCCCGTGGACGAGATCAAGGGTTATATGACCAAGGGACTCCTGGTGCCGGACAAAATCGTGGTCGGGATCACCCAGGAACGGCTCATGCAGGACGACTGCAGGAACGGGTATCTGCTGGACGGGTTTCCCCGCACACTGGCCCAGGCCGAAATGTTCGATTCCATCGACGCGCGCCTGCGGTTGACCAAAGTCATCCTGATCGCCGTGAACGAAGACCGGCTGATGAAGCGGCTGACCGGCCGCCGGTCGTGTCCGAAATGCGGAAAAATTTACAATGTCTTCCATACACCGCCGAAGACGGAAGGCGTCTGCGACCTGGACGGCGAGACGCTGCAGCTCCGGAGCGACGACAATCCCGAAACGGTGAAAAAGCGGATGGACGTTTACAAAGGGGAAACGGAGCCGCTGGCGGGATATTACCGGAACAAGGGTATTTTGGTCCAAGTTGACGGCGAAAAAACCGTTGACGAGGTTTACCGTTCGATCATGGAGGTGGTCGCCGTCTGATGGACAAGGAAGACGTTCTGAGGTTTGACGGTGTGGTCCTGGAACAGCTGCCCAACGCGATGTTCCGGGTGGAATTGGAGTCCAAGAAGCAGGTGTTGGCCCATATCTCGGGGAAGATGCGGATGAATTACATCAAGATCATCCCCGGGGACAAGGTGACGCTGGAAATGTCGCCCTACGATCTGACAAAGGGCCGGATCGTTTACAGGTACAAATAGGAGTCGTCTTATGAAAGTCAGATCATCGGTTAAAAAGATGTGCGAAAACTGCCATGTGATCCGCCGCCACGGGCTCGTGATGGTGGTGTGCAAGAACCCCAAGCACAAACAGCGGCAGATGGGCAGCAAAAGGTCATAAGGGAACGGAGGAGATAGCGCATGGCTCGTATTTCAGGCCGGGAAATTCCCGGAAACAAGGCCGCTTTCATCGGGCTCACTTATATTTTCGGCATTGGCAGGCATCATTCGGAAAAGATCCTGCAGGTCGCCGGCATCGAGCCCCACAAGAAGGTTAAGGACCTGACCGAAGACGAACTGGCCAAGATCCGGGACGTTATCGAGGAGAATTACAAGGTGGAAGGCGATCTCCGGACGGAAGTCGCCATGAACATCAAGCGCCTGATCGAAATCGGGTCCTATCGGGGTCACCGCCACAAGGTGGGCCTGCCCGTGCGGGGCCAGAGGACGCGGACAAACGCCCGGTCCTGGAAAGGGCGCAGGAACAACGCCATCGGGAGAAAGAAACCGGCCGCCGCAACCGGCGGAGAAAAGTAACAGCCGAAAAAGGGATAGTGTGGAGGATCAACGGGAATGAGTCAGCAGCAAACAACACCGGCGGCCACAACGGCCAAAAAAGCGGGCGCGCCCGCCGCCAAGAAGAAACGGGACAAGAAGAACGTTCTGGAAGGGATCGCCAACATTCGCGCGACCTTCAACAACACGATCATCAACATCACCGACCAGAACGGCAATTCCCTCGGTTGGGCGAGCGCGGGCAGCGTGGGTTTCAAGGGCACAAAAAAGGGAACCCCCTATGCGGCCCAGATGGCGTCCGAAAAAGCGGCGGAACAGGCGAAGTACCACGGCGTGCAGTATCTCCATGTCCGGCTCAAAGGCCCGGGACCCGGCCGGGAATCGGCCATCCGCGCCCTGGACGCCGCGGGCATGAAGGTCAAAACGCTCCGGGATATCACGCCCATTCCGCATAACGGCTGCCGGCCGCGGAAAAAGAGAAGAGTGTAGGAGAGGTCTCACATGGGAAAATACAACGGCCCGTCCTGCCGGCTCTGCCGGCGCGAAAAGATCCGTCTTTTTCTGAAAGGCGATAAATGCTACTCGCAGGCGTGCACCCTGAACAAGAAGACGGACGCCCCCGGTAAGGTGACCAAGTTCAACAGGAAACCCACCGAATACGCGCTGCAGCTCCGGGAAAAGCAGAAAGTCAAACGCTATTACGGCGTGTACGAAAGGCAGTTCCGCCGGTACTTTACCATGGCGACCAAGCACAAGGGCGTCACGGGCGAAATGCTCCTGCAGTACCTGGAGCGCCGTCTGGACAACATCGTCCAGAAAGTGGGTTTCGCCCCGTCCCGCAAGGCCGCGCGCCAGCTGGTGAACCACGGCCACGTGAGGGTGAACGGCAAGAAGATCGACGTCCCGTCCTACGTGGTGGGCATCGGCCAGGAGGTCACCCTTTCGGACAAGGTCAAGACGCTGGACACCGTGGTCAAGTCCGTGGAAGCCGCCCAGAACAAGGTCGTGCCCAACTGGCTGGAAGCGGACTATCCGAATTTCAAGGTCAAGGTGCTGGCGATCCCGAGCCGCGACCAGATCTGCCCCGAAATGGAAATCAAGGAACAGCTCATCGTCGAGTTGTATTCGAAGTGACGGTTAGGATAAGAAGGGAGGACGATTCATGCCCCACAAAGGATTGATGAAAGAACTGATGCTGCCGGAAGAGTTCAAATACGAGAAAAGCTCGTATTCCAGCACCTACGGGAAATTCAGCATCTTTCCCTTCGAAAAAGGGGTGGGGGTCACCATCGCCAATTCGCTCCGGAGAATCCTGCTGAGCGATATCCCCGGTTATGCGATCACCTCCATCAAAGTGGACGGCATCAACCACGAATTCGAGCCCATCAAGGGCGTGAAGGAAGACCTGACGGACATCATCCTGGCCATCAAGAAGATCCGGCTGGTGTTGAACGACGGGAGCGACAAGAAGGTGATCCGGGTCCAGAAAAAGGGCAAAGGCGAACTCACCGCGAAGGATTTCGCCGTGGACGCCACCGTGGACGTGGTCAATCCCGACCTCAAGATCGCGACCCTGGGCGACGAGGCGAACCTGTCCATTGACGTCCAGATCGAGCTGGGCCGGGGCTACCGCTCCGCCGAGGACCTGTTCGACTCCAATTCGGTCATTTCCGTGATCCCGGTGGACGCCATTTTCTCCCCGGTCGTGCGCGTGAACTACGTGATTGAAGACTACCGCGTGGGCGAAAAGACCGACTGCGAAAAAGTGGTCCTGGAAGTGTGGACCTCCGGAGCCATGGACCCGGTTTCTTCCGTGTCCAAGGCCGCGGCCATTTTGAAAAAGTACTTTTCCGTTTTCGTGGAATTCGAAGAGGAAGAGGAGCTCGCGGAGTCGGAGGACGCGTCCGAATCGTCCAGCGACAACAACATCATGGCCAGGCCCATTTCCGACCTGGACCTGTCCGTCCGCTCGTCCAACTGCCTGAAAAGCGCGAGCATCAACACGATCGGCGAGCTGATGGATTACGACAAAGAATCCCTGATGAAGATCAAGAACTTCGGCAAGAAGTCCCTGACCGAGATCGAGGAAAAACTGCAGATGTACGGCCTGTCCCTGGGCGGGGATGAGGGCGTGGGGGATTTTGAGTCTGACGGGGAAGAGACGGAAATGGTGGATGACTCCGGCGACGAGGCCGGCGAAGAGGAAGCCGTGAAGGAAGAAGGAGAAGAGTCATGAGGCACGCGGACAGGGTTAAAAAACTATCGCGGACAACGTCCCACCGGAAGGCGCTCTACCGCAACATGGCCACCAGCCTGTTCAAATACGAGAACATCACCACCACGGTGCAGAAGGCCAAGGCCCTCCGCCCGTACGCGGAGAAGCTGATCACCAAGGCGAAAAAGAACACCCTGGCCGCCCGGCGCATGGTCAGCGCGGATATCCGCGACCGCGCCGTGATGACCAAGCTTTTCAACGATATCGCCAAACGGTTCCAGGACCGCAAAGGCGGCTATACCCGGATCTATCGCCTGGGATACCGCGCGACGGACGGGGCGGAAATGGCGATGATCGAACTGGTGGCTGAAAACCTGGCCCCCGTTCACCAGGCGCAGCCTGCGGAACAGCCGGCCGGGAAGCCCAAGAAAAAGCAGTGACGAAAAACTGGAAAATCGCACCCCTATTGTTCATGGCAATAGGGGTGTTTTTTTTGGATTGGCCGGATCTGCTGGTGGTCTGGTTCGCCCTTTGCGGTTTCCTGCTGGGCATGGGCGGGAAGCTGTTCCGCCGTTCTTTAAAACAGATGACCGTGCTGGCCCTGTTTACGCTGCCCGTTGCGGCGGTCCGCTTTTTTACCATTCGGGAAGGCCGGCGTTTCAAAATCCTGTTTCTGGAAATCTATTCCGGCGCGCTGGAGGGAACTCTGGCGGTTTTTCTCAGGATCCTGTGCGTTTCGCTGGTGTCGGGGGCCGTCGTTTTCCTGCTCAAGCGCGATCTCGCGGGGGGCCGCCGGAGCAAGACAACGCCCCATCCCCTTTTGGGACTGGTTTTTGCCTCGGTAGAACTCTATCAGAGCATGCTGAGCGACCTTCTGGCGTCTTTCCGTTCGCGCGGACACGCCGGATTCATGAGCCGGCTGGACGGCATCTACGGGCGGGAAAAGAAAAGGGTCCTGGGCCGGACCGCCAGGCCGCGGCGGGGTTCATGAAAAAAATCGCGCGTGAGGCGCGCTTCAGACGCGCAAGGAAAAAAAACTGCGCGGCGGATCCGCTTGCCGGACCGGGTCAGTCGATAATGCGCAGCATCACGCCCCGGCTTCCCGTGAAATCCGACTTCTCGATTTCGTCCAGGGCTTTGCGCATGTCTTTTTCTTTGGCCAGATGGGTGGTCATGACCAGAGGCACGTACTGGGTTTCGCTGCGTTCCTTCTGGAACACCGAAGCGATGCTGATGTTGTTGGCGCCGAACACGCCCGAGATCCGGGACAGGATGCCGGGCTTGTCCAGGACGGAGAACCGCACGTAATACCGGCTTTCAATGTTCCCGATGGGCTTGACGGGATAGTTCCGGAAGGGGCGGTAAATGCCGGCCTGTTCGGGGCGGGGCTGGGACAGCCCGATGTCGATCAGGTCCCCCACCACCGCCGTGGCCGTGGGATGCGCGCCGGCGCCCTTGCCGAAATACATGGAATTCCCGAGAAAAGCGCTTTCCAGAAGCACGGCGTTGTATTCGTTGCGGACGGACGCGAGCTGGTTGTTTTTGGGCACCAGCGTTGGGTTCACCCGCACTTCCACGGTCTTGTCCGGGTCCAGTTTCGCGATCGCGAGCAGTTTCAGGATATAACCCAGTTCCCTGGCGATCTGCACGTCCTCCAGTTCCACGCCCTGGATCCCTTCCACGGACACTTCGGAATACTCCACCGGCGTGTTGAAGGCGAGCGAAGCCAGGATGGCGATCTTGTGCGCCGCGTCGAACCCGCCGATGTCCAGCGTCGGGTCCGCCTCCGCGAAGCCCAGACGCTGGGCTTCCTTCAGCGCCGACTGGAAATCCATCCGGTCCTCGATCATGCGGGTCAGGATGAAGTTGGTCGTGCCGTTCACGATGCCGTAGATGGACTGGATGGCGTCTCCCGACAGCGCTTCGCTCACGGTCCGGATGATCGGGACGCCGCCGCACACGCTTCCTTCAAATCCGATGGTGAGGCCTTTCTCGCGGGCCAGGGCGAAGAGCGGGGCGCCCCGTTCGGCCAGAAGCGCCTTGTTGGCCGTAACCACGTGCTTGCCCGCCTTGAGGCTGTCCTCGATGCAGGTGTAGGCGAAATTCGTACCGCCGACCAGTTCCAGCACCGTGCTCACCGACGGATCGGCGAGCGCTTCCCGGTAGTCCGCCGTTTTTTTGGCGTCCTTCACGTCCACGCGGCGGGGGGTTGTGAGGTCCTTGTCCACGATGTAGCGGATGCGGAAATCCATGCCGGTGCGGCTCTGGATCAGGGCGTGGTGCTCATGGAGCAGTTCGGCCACTCCCACGCCGATCGTCCCGAATCCGACCAGGGCCAGGTTCACCTGCGGCATAGCGACCTCCGTTATCAGCAAAAATTATAGCGAAAACCGCAGGAATAATCAAAAAGCCCCGCCGGGCTTTGACAAATCTCGGGCGGCTGCTACAATAATCCGCTCTGGAGGTGTGCGATGCGGTTGACAACCCGGATTCCGGCGGTTCTCCTGATCGTTCTGGCCGCTGCCACAAACGCGTCCGGCAGGGATGAAGCCGGTTTTGTCCGCAGGAACGGGCGTCGCCTGACCGTGAACGGGCGGGAGATCCGCCTGCGGGGCGTCTGTTTCGGTAACCGGGTCTGGCAGGACTCGCCCCTTCCCGTCGATCACCACTCCGACCGGGATTACGGACGCGTCAAATCCATGGGCATGAACGCTGTGCGGTTCTACATGAATTACCGGACGTTCGAGGACGACGCCCGGCCGTTTCATTACAAGGAATCCGGTTTTGCGTGGATCGACAAAAACGTCCGGTGGGCGAAGGAAAACGGGATTTACCTGATTTTGAATATTCACGTTCCCCAGTGAGGGTATCAGTCTCTCGGGAAGGGAAGCGCCCTCTGGGACGACGCGCGGAACCGGGACCGTCTGGTCGCGCTCTGGAAAGCCCTGGGGCGCCGTTATCGGTACGAAACCGCCGTCGCCGCTTATGACATCCTGAACGAACCCTATCCGAACCGGTCCGTGGGTCAGTGGAAGGAACTGGCCGGCCGGATCGTGCGGGCGATCCGCGAGGCCGATCCGAACCACCTTCTGATCGTGGAAAAAGCGATGGGCGTAACGGGAGTTCCGGGTTCGGAAAACAGCCCCGACAATTTCTTTCTGGTTCCCGATGACAACACGGCCTACACGTTCCATTTTTACGATCCCATGGAGTTCTGTTTCCAGGGCCTAGCCTTTTTTGGCGTCCCGAACCGCGCGCGTTATCCCGACCGGGATCGCGTCGTTCCGCCTTCCGACATGAGCTGGGCCTGGGCCACGTTCGGCAACCCGCCGCTGGAACCGGGAAATACGGACTGGAAAAACTATACCGGAGAGTTTCGCCCCGCCACAAACGCGGACTGGATTTTCGCCTTTCCGGTGTTCCAGAGCGCCCGGAATTCCGGGACGGCGTTTCTCCGCTCGTACGAGGTCCAGGAATACGATCCCGCGACCCGTTCGGTCCGGACGGTGCTGAAAACGGACGTGGCGGCCGGCGAAGGCTGGCTGTACTGGAGCGAGAACGGAAGCGGCCGGATGGAATTCGGGACCCTCTCCGGCCGGATTCATGTCGCTTTGAGCGGAACCACGGGCGACGCGTCCGCGGTGAATACCGCGCTCGGATTTCCCGTGCGGACGGGACGGCATTACCGGATCAGCGGCGAGATGTCCGGCCGCCTCGTGCCGCGGGACGCCGCCTGTCTTTTGCGCGTCGATTTTTACCGAAGTCCCTCGGGAACGGGGATTCTGAACTGGGACCGCGCTTTCCTGGAAAGCCGTCTGGAAAGAATGGTCCGGTTCGGAGAGACCAACAACGTGCCGCTTTACGTGGGGGAGTTCGGCGCCAACCGTCTCTGCTTTGAAAAAGACCGGGGCGGGCTGGCCTGGGTGGCAGACGCCCTGGAGTTTTTCGAAAAAGCCGGATTGAGTTACACCTATCACGCCTATCACGAAGGTCTTTTCGGGATTTATACAAACGACGACGGCCTGCCACGGGACAGGGATTTGAACCGGCCGCTGGCAGATCTGATTTCCCGCAAGATGCGCCGGTAGCGGTCCGCGACGCCGCGCGGAGGATTTGATTCCCCGGCCGGCCCGGTTTATATTGTCTGTCGGGATATCCGGCATGCCGGCGGGCGGGCAAACCATGGCTTTTATCGATCACCCGGACGGGATCGGAAAAATCTACGTTCCGGACACCAACCCCGTGAAAAAACACCCCTGCCCGGACTGTCACGACTGCCAGTGGTGCGGCGACGAACGCTGCGAACTGTGCCGCAAACGCCCCTTTTGCGGCGGGAGGAAACCGTCATGAACATCGCTCAGAAGGTTTTGGCCGTCACTGGCGCGCTTGTCTGCGCCGGGTTCCTGCATGCCTCGTCAGACTGGCCCATCTACAAGGGCAACGAGTATTTTACCGGCAACAACGACCAGATTATCGTCAAGAACAATTCGCTGAAGTGGCTCTACCAGGCCTCCAATTACGTTTACTATCCTGTCGTGTCCGACGGACGCGTTTATTTTGCCGACCTGGGCAAGGTGATCTACTGCCTGGACGAGGAGCGGGGGACGCTTCTCTGGAAGTTCGACATGAAAGCGGTCTCGTCGCGATTCCGGGGCGCGGCGGGCGTGGCGGGAAAAATAAAATACCCGCTGGTCAAGGGGCCGTATCTCTATTTGTCTGACGCCACGGCCATCTATTGCCTGAACAAGACCAACGGCATCGTGGTCTGGGCCCGGGCCGGTTATCAGGAAAGCCAGTCGAACACCGCCGTGATCGACGGCATCTACTCCGATCCCATCATCCTGGACAGAACCATTTACTACGGCACCCGCACGGTGTTCCTGGCGCGCGAAACCGCGAACGGCCACGTGGTGTGGAACCGCCCCGGGATTTCCGCCATGGGCGGTTTTCCCACCTACCACGACCGCTTTCTCCTGACCGGGTCCCGGGATTACAAGGCCAACACCTTTTCGGTTCACTGCCTGGATGCGTCCACGGGACAGGACGTCTGGTCCACACGGCTGGAAAATCCCGTCGCCATCTTCACGCCCGTGACGTTCGGCGGCAGGGTGTACATCCCGGTCAACAAAAAACTTCTCTGCCTGGACCTGGAGACCGGACGGCGGCTCTGGGAGCGCGAATACGCGGACCTGGTCACGTCCCACCCGAGTTTCACGGACCGGGAGATCGTGCTGACCGTGGGCAACCGCATGCTGGCGGTGGTGGACCCCGGCACGGGAGCCGTGCGCACGGAGATTGACCTGGGCGAGCGTTCCAGCCCGTACTTCGTGACGATCCAGGACCAGATCTACGTGGCGAATACCTTTCCGAAAACAGTGGGCGGGCGGCCCGTCAATTTCGGTACGGTGCAGGCTTACCGATTCGGGGACAGGACGCCCTTCTGGCGTTTTGACGCGCCGTTCCCCGGCGGCGCCTCGCAGCCCGCCGCCTCACGCGGCACGCTCTTCCTGCCGGCGGGCAACTACCTCTACGCCGTCGGGACCTACTACGACCGGAACATCGCGTTCGGCGGGAGCGGGAATTCCGGCGCGGTTCCGCTCACGAACGCCGGCGAACCGGAGGAACCGACGGGCGGAGCGCCTGTCCCGCCGCAGCCCTTTGAGCCCGTCCCTCCTGCCGACAGCGCGCCGGGCCTTCCGGACAAACCCCGCGCCCCGGACCCGGACCTTCTCGAGCTGGAAACGGCGGGGAAGGGCGATAGCGTTGTGGTCCGCAATATCTTCTTCGAGTTCAACGAGGCCTACCTCACGCCGGAGTCCATCTTCGCCCTGGACGACATATCCGGCATGTTGAAGAAAAACCCCCGCGTCAAGCTGGAGATCCAGGGCCATACGGACAACGTGGGCGCCCGGGAATACAACCAGAAACTTTCCGAACGCCGCGCGGACGCGGTCATGACCTACCTGATCAAAAGCGGCGTGAGCCCGGCCCGGTTGCGGTCCGTGGGCTTCGGGCTGGAAAAGCCGGTGGCGTCCAACGCCACGGCCGAAGGACGGGCCCAGAACCGCCGCACGGAGTTTTTGATTCTGGAAAAGTGAGGGGAGGGCGCGGGCATCCTCGCCGGACGGGCTTAACTTCTGACGCATGTGTTATTTCTTTTTTTATTTAAGTACAATTTTACATCACGGGCCGGAACCGACAACTTCTGTACCCCGCGCCATTTCTTTTCATAGAATCTGTGATCTTGGCAGGAGATGCTTGTCCTCGCCCCCTCGACGCGGCTCGGGGTAAACTCCCGGGCCACAAGGG
>CAYMRH010000048.1:0-18742 GCA_964392785.1 uncultured Brevinematales bacterium | reverse complement strand
GACGGCATTCGCCACGGCGGAAATGGCCCGTTCCTGCCCCACGACACGCTTCCGGAGCACTTCCTCCAGGTGGATCAGTTTCTGCTTTTCCGTTTCCAGCATTCTCGCGACCGGGATCCCGGTCCATTCAGACACCACGCGGGCTATGTTCTCGTCCGTGATCTCCTCCCGGAGCATGGGGTGATCGCCCTGGGCGTCGCGCAATTTCTGCCTCAGTTCTTCCAGTTCCTTTTCACGCGCCGGTATCAGACCGTAACGGATTTCCGCGACCCGGTTCAAGTCCGACGACCGTTCCGCTTTTTCCTCCTGCTGGTGGAGGCTGTCCATTTCCTGCGATATTTCCTTGATGCGTTTGATATGCTGCTTTTCGTTGGCCCATTTGGCTTTCAGCGCCTTGGCTTTTTCCTGCAGGTCGGAAAGCTCCTGCTCCAGTTTTTTCAGGCGGTTCTTCGCGTCCGCCGTGTTTTCCCGGGTCAGGGCCTGTTTTTCGATGGTGAGCCGCAAAATTTTCCGGTCCAGGTCGTCGATCGGCTGGGGCTGGCTTTCAATTTCCAGCCGGATCTTTGAACCCGCTTCGTCCATCAGGTCAATAGCCTTGTCGGGAAGTCGCCGCTCGGTGATGTACCGGACGGACAGGTTCACGGCGGAAACAAGCGCGGAATCCGCGATCCGGATCCCATGATGGGCCTCGTAGCGCTCCTTGATGCCGCGCAGGATGGACAGCGTGTCCTCCACGGACGGTTCGCTCACCATGACCGGCTGGAAACGGCGCTCCAGGGCCTTGTCTTTCTCGATATACTTGCGGTATTCGTCCAGCGTGGTCGCTCCGATGACCTTGATTTCGCCCCGGGCCAGCGCGGGTTTGAGCATATTGCCCGCGTCCACGGCCCCTTCGGCGTTTCCGGCGCCCACCACCGTGTGCAGTTCGTCAATAAAAAGAATCACCTCACCCTGGGAGTCGGTCACTTCCTTGAGCAGGGCTTTCAGGCGTTCCTCGAATTCGCCCCGGAATTTTGTGCCGGCAATGAGAAGCCCCAGGTCCAGCGCGAGAATCCTCTTGCTTCGGAGGCTTTCGGGCACGTCGCCGGAATAGATCCTGCGGGCAATGCCTTCCACGATGGCGGTTTTTCCCACACCCGCCTCGCCGATCAGGACGGGATTGTTTTTGGTTCTCCGGGTCAGAACCTGCATGGCGCGCCGGATTTCCGTGTCCCGGCCTATGACCGGATCCAGTTTCCCCGCACGGGCCATTTCGGTCAGGTCGCGGGCGTATTTATCCAGGGACTTGTATTTGGCTTCGGGGGTTTCGTCCGTGACCCTCTGGTTTCCGCGGACGGTTTTAATGGCCAGAAGGACGCTGTCCGTATTGAGATTGACCTGCCGGAACAGCTCCCGAAGGCCTTCGTCTTTGACGCTTAGGATCCCGAGAAGCAGGTGCTCGGTGCTGACGTAATCATCCCGCAGCCTGGCCGCTTCCCGGACCGCGGATTCCAGCGCTTCGTTGAGCTCCCGGGACAGCGTGGTTTGGGAAACGCCGTAAATCTTCGGCTTCCCCTCCAACCTGCGCTTCAAGGCCGTATCCAGTTTGGACAGGTTGATTTCCATACTCTGGAGAATGGGCCTGACTAGTCCTTCTTCCTGTTCGATCAGGGCCAGAAAGAGATGCTCAATATCCACGGCCTGATGATTCAGCGAGTTGGCCATTTCTCCTGATTTTTCAAGGGCTTCCCTGGCTTTTATGGTCATTTTATTGAGGTTCATGGCACCCTCCATTCATTTTAGGTCATAGGAAATATAATAAATTCATGATCTTCAGTCAATAAAAAATGTATCATATTTATCTATGTGCGTCATTATGACCCATGCGCTATATTTTATTTTAAATTGCCACTGGTTTATAATGAGTTTTGGAGGCCTATCATGAATAAAGCAAAACTCCTGAAGGTGTTGAACCCCATCCTGTTCATTTTGCTGGCCGTACAGCTTGTCAGTATTCTGTTGATTAAAATCACGCCCCAGTTGAGTTTTATCTATATTTTACACAACTGGAACGGCGCCGTTATATCGCTTACAATCATCATCCATCTGATTCTGAACTTTGGGTGGATTAAATCCACTTATTTCAGCCGGAAAAATCCCTGATGGCGGCCCAATCATAGGTTTTTTTTCGTCCGCAGGTACTTTTAGTAGTATGATCAAGCCTGATAGCTTCAGTCCGGAAAGCCGTTCGTTGTCCGGATGCAGGCCCCTTTCCGGCCGGATGTCTTTTGACTTAAGCCCCGGGTTCCATTATAGTCATGCCGGGTTATTTTTAATTAAGGATCAGTATGGAATGAAGACCAGCCGGTCCATGCCGCCGACGCTCAATCCCGTTGCCGTTTTTGGCGTCCACGATTCAAATTTACGGCTGATGGAACGCCTTTTAAGCGTAAAATTCTATCCCGTGGATAACGAAGTTGTTGTCAGCGGCCGGGAAGGGGCCGTTGCCAAAGCCGTGGCTGTCCTGAACCAGATCCTGACACTGGCCGGCGGCGGCCAGCCTGTCACCCACCAGGATATCAAGATTCTGGTCGAGAAAAAGAAAACCGCCCGCGGCCTGGATTCCCTGCCCGACACGCCCAATCTGCAACTGGACGGTCTGGTCGTCTCAAAAAAGGGTTTCCGGATCAAGCCCAAAACAGCCAACCAGTCGGACTATATCCAGCAGATGCTGACCCACGACCTGGTTTTCTCCATAGGCCCGGCCGGAACCGGAAAGACCTACCTGGCTGTGGGCCTGGCGCTTCATTACCTCTCCACGGGGCGTGTCAAGCGCGTCATCCTGACCCGTCCGGTCGTGGAAGCCGGCGAAAGCCTGGGATTTCTGCCCGGCACCCTGGAACAGAAAATCAACCCCTATTTGAAACCTCTGCTGGACGCGATTTTCGAGATGCTTCCGGCCGAGGAGGCCCGACACTACCTGGAACATCAGATCATCGAAATCGCCCCGTTGGCTTATATGCGCGGCAGGACCCTGGCCCGTTCGTTCATCATCCTGGACGAAGGACAAAACACCTCGTCTTCGCAGATGAAAATGTTCCTGACCCGGCTGGGAGAGCATTCCAAAATGGTCGTCACGGGGGACATTACCCAGATCGACCTGCCGCAGGGAAAGACGTCGGGACTCCGGCAGGCCCTGGACCTGTTCGGGAATACGGAAGGGATCGCCGTCACGTCATTCGGGAAAAACGACGTGGTCCGGCACGGGTTGGTCCGGAAAATCATTGAAACCTACGAACGCAGAGAGAGCGCCGCATGGAAAGAAACAGAAGTTCGCTGAAGGGCCATCCGTTCAGGCGTTTCCTGCATTCCCTGGACCTGCGGCGGCTCGCGATATTCCTGACAGTCTATCTGGCCGGGGCTTTTTTCATTGCCGTCTCCCATTTTGTCCCGAACCTGTCGCGTTTTGTCCCGGGACATGCGGCCCCGCAGACGATCCGGTCCGAATACACCTTTTCCTATCTGGACCGGACGGAACAGGAACCGACGATCCGGGAATTTGAATCCACCACTCCGGATTACTACCGCCGGGTCGAATCCTACCGGTCGCAATACTCGGCATCCCTGTCCAATTTCCTGCGGGACATGACCCTGCCGGAAACGCGCGATTTTCTGACCCGGATCCAGAACGAACGCTTTGTCTTTTCTTCCGGGACACTGAACTACATTCTCTCCAACAGGCTGTTTTTGTCCCGGTATGCGAACCGGCTGAATTACCTTTATTCCGTGCTGGTTTCCAGTTACATCCTGATCGACCAGCAGGTGCACCAGGAATCTCACCAGACTACGCTCCCCGACCTCATGCTCCTGGAAGGAATGGAAACCAACCGGGTTCCCCGTGAGAAGTCCCTGCCGGTCCCGCTGGACAAGGGTTTTGTCCTGACCCTGATAGGCCGTATTTACACGGGTATGGACAACCAGTTCCGCGACGCGCTGGCGGAAATCTTCATCAACCTGGTTCGCCCCAACGCCCTGTACGACCGGGACGCGAAGGACCGGATGCTTCAGGCTCTTTTGAAAAAATCCTTCAATTACCAGATCATCAGGCAGGACGATTTCCTGGTGCGTCGCGGCGAAATGGTCACCCCCGAAACGGCCGCCAAAGTCCAGGCCTACGTGGATTACAAAAAAAGGGACCTGGAAATCCGGATCTGGCTCTATTACATTCTGTCCTTCACTCTGTACCTTCTCCTGATCTCCCGCCTGCATGATTACGAAATGGACGTTTTCAAAAAAGACTACAACGTGGCCGTGGCCATGCTGGCGTTCGTTTTCGTGAACGGAATATACACGTCCACCTACGTCACATACGAAATCCCCTACCTGCCTTTCTTCCTGACCATACCCTTTGCCGTGGCCACCATAACGCTCCCGCTCCTGCTGAAAAACACCCGCGCCGCGCTGATCCTGCTGATCTCCTACGCCCTTTTCTTCATCTTCTATCCGTCCTTTGAAATCATTTCCTTCCTGAATTTCCTGTTTTTATCCCTGCTCACACTCCTGACGTCACGGATGCTGAAAAGCCGGACCGATTTCTTCAAGGTGGCCCTGATCCTGGGTCTGATCGAATGCGGCTTTACGGCTGTTTATGCGGGTTATTACCGCATGACCGTGGACCTGGGAATGGCGCTGGTTCTCCTGCTGTTTGCGCTGGGTAACGCGTTCATCTGCGCCATTATCGGCTCCGGGATCATGCCGCTCCTGGAAAATATTTTCAATATCCCCACCCGCTTCCGGCTCCTGGAACTGACCAATCCCACGACCAGCCCTCTCCTGAAGAGGCTGAAGACGGAGGCCCAGGGCACATACAACCACTCCCTCCTGCTGGGAGACATGTCCGAAGCGGCCGCCGAACGGATCGGCGTGGATTCGCTCCTCGTGAAGGCGGGCGGGTACTACCACGATATCGGAAAAGCGGAAATCCCGCATTATTTTATAGAAAATCAGGACGGACCCAACAAACACGACGACATCAAGCCCTCCATTTCCGCCTCCGTCATCAAAAGCCATGTCAAGATGGGCGTGGAATTGTCCCGCAAGCACCACCTGCCTGAGGAAGTGATCGATTACATCCGCGAACACCACGGGACGACGGCCATATCCTATTTCTACCACCAGGCGCTGGGCCTTTACGGGGACAAAAACGTATCCATCCAGGATTACGAGTATACCGGGCCGAAACCGCGGACCAAAGGCACGGCCATACTCATGCTGGCGGACGGCGTGGAAGCCAGCGTGCGGGCATACGCCCAGAACAACGACAATTTTACGACCGGCATCATTCAGGATATCATAGACGACATCATCAAAAAAAGGCTGGAAAAGGGTCAATTGGACGAATGCGACATCACTCTCCACGATTTGCGGCTGATCGGACAGGAATTCTTCAAATTCCTCTCGGGATATTATCACAAGCGCATCGAGTATCCCAAGAAATAAGGCGTATTGCACGGCGCGCCCGCCACTTCACGTCAGGAGTCCGGGCCATGATGCGGTTCTGTCCGTCCGCGGTCGCGCGTCTCGCGCTGGCGGCGTTTATGGCGTCCGCCGTGCCCGTGTTTTCCGCCCCAACGGACGCCCTGCTTCTGATCGTGACCAACCGCGCCGAGTACCCTTACGAACTGGCGTTCCGTTTCACCATGCTCGGGATGACGTCCATAACCGGCGTCAACCTGTCCGGGTACGCTTTTTCGACCAATTCTGTCCTGATAAACCGCATCATAGTCTCGGGCTCCTCGTTCACCCTGGAGGCGAGAATTTTCGAGACGGAGGAGTTTACCCTGCCGGAAATGACCGTCCTGGGTTTTGAAAACGGGATTCCCCGGGAACGGACCGTATCCCCCAGGCGTATTTCCTTGTCCAATTTCAGGAAGCCGCCCGATTCTCTCGCCACTCCGTCGCCCATCGAGGACGTTTTCCCGATGAACGACCCGTTTCCCTTCCTGCTGACAGCGGGTCTTCTGGCGGCGGCCGTTGCGGCCTGGTTCTTCTATTTCAAAATCCTGCCTGCGCTGCGCCGTTCGGGCCGTCCGCACCCCGGCCGGGATCCGTATGAGGAGGCCCTTTCGGAACTGACCCGTCTCAGGAAATCCCGCGATCCCGTCAAGCATGACCGGGAAATCCATTTGCGTGTGTGGGAAATCCTCAGGAAGTTCCTGCAGGGCGTGTTCGGTTTTGCGGCCCGCGAAATGGCCACCAGCGAAATCCGCGCGGCTTTGGGGCAAGCCTCCGTGGCAGGCCGCAAACCCCCGGAGAACATTCTGGGCGCGACTATCCAGGTTCTCCGCCTTTGCGACAGGGTCAAATACGCCAAGTTCCGTCCCGAACGGGAGTCCACCGAACAGCTGCTGGCCAACGCCTTCGAAATCGTTATCCAGACAAAAACTCATTACTCTGTTCCGGATACGGATCCCGGAACGAAGGCCGGTCTCCCGTGATGTTTGCCAGCCCGGTTTTTCTTTTTCTCCTGGTCCTGCCCGCGCTCTATCTGCTGTTCCGCTTCGGGATCATCGGGAAAAGCGGAAGGTCATCCCTCCAATCCACGCTGTATTTTTCTTCCATCCGTCTCCTTCCGGACCGGCACCGGGGTCTGGCCCGTTTTTTCCATCCGGCCGCGGATATCCTGGCGTCCGCCGCGTTGGTCTTTTTCATCCTCGCGCTGTCCCGCCCCCTGGGCGGCCGTTCCGTCAGCAGCGAGAAATATTTCGGCTTGGACATGATACTGGCCATTGACGTCTCGGGAAGCATGTTGAACGTGGACAGCATCCCGTCCGGACTCCCTTACCGGGACATGCTGGGCAGACGGGTTTATTACGACGCGGCCAGGACCCTGGTCGTCAGAAACCGCATGAATTCGGCGCGGAACGTGATCCGGGAATACGTTAAAAAACAGGAATTCAACCGGATCGGGATCGTAATTTTCGCCGGTTACAGTTACACGCGCTGTCCGCTCACGCTGGACAAGAACATGCTGGTGCGCATCCTGGATTCGGTTGGTTTCGACCCCGCAAACGACGGCACGGCCATCGGGATGGGGATCGCGACCAGTGTCAACCGTCTCAAGCGTTCCGAAGCCAAAAGCCGCGTCATCATCCTCCTGACGGACGGCAACAACAACAGCGGCATGATCGATCCGCTTTCGGCGGCGAAAATCGCCGGAGAATTGGGGATCCGGGTTTACACGATCGGATTGGGGAATCCGGAGGGGTTTTTACAGCCCGCCAGCATGGATTTTCAGGAATACGTGTTCCAGACGGGGGAAGGACTGGACGAAAAAACACTGCAGGGAATCGCGGACAGCACGCGCAGCAAATTCTACCGCGCATACGATCCGGACTCCCTGCAGAAAATTTACAACGATATCGACCAACTGGAAAAATCAAGGATCGAAATCAAACGGCGCGTCCTCTACAAGGAAAACTTCATGCCGTTTCTTCTGTCCGGTCTGATCCTTCTCGCCGGTTATATCGCCCTGACGGCTCTGGTCACAAAAATACCGTAAGGGTTTTCCCGATTACGGGGCTTTCAGGGATTATCTGCCCTTCTTCGCGGCGAAGCAGTCGCGGCAGTAAACCGGCCGGTCTCCGGACGGCTGAAACGGCACGCGGGTGGGCTGGCCGCATTCAGAACAGGTCACGTCAAAGAACTGACGCTCCCCTCCGCCGAAACCGCCCTTGCTCATCTTCTTGGCTTTGCGGCAGTCGGGGCAGCGAACGGGGTCGTTCTGGAACCCTTTCTGGGCGTAGAACTCCTGCTCAGACGTCGTGAACGTGAACTCTTTGCCGCAATCGCGACAATTCAGGGTTTTGTCCTGGTACATACTCTCTCTTCTCCTAAGAATTAGTTTTTGACCCCCCATCGGGGTAAAGAGAGGAATGGATCCAAACGGGATGAACCGGAAGGGTTTCCTTTGCGTTTACCACGATAGAGAACCTTCAAAAAAACACCATCAAACACTCAAGCGCAGCCGCACTAAACGGATTCGCGCCTTTTACGGTCAATCAACCCTCACGATCCGGCCAAAAAGCCGGACCGCGAGGAATCGATCAATTTCAACCGTTGGTCAGATTCTCTGCCCTTTCTTCGAGGCAAAGCAGTCGCGGCAGTAAACCGGCCGGTCTCCGGTCGGCTGGAACGGCACGCGGGTGGGCTGGCCGCATTCGGAACAGGTCACGTCAAAGAACTGACGCTCCCCTCCGCCGAAACCGCCGCCGCCCTTGCTCATCTTCTTGGCCCGACGGCAATCGGGACAGCGAACGGGGTCGTTCTGGAACCCTTTCTGGGCGTAGAACTCCTGCTCGGAAGACGTAAACGTGAACTCTTTGCCGCAGTCGCGGCAATTCAGGGATTTGTCCTGGTACATGTGTCCTTTTCTCCTACAAGGATAAAATTTTCGCCCCCATCGGGGTAAAGAGAGGAATTGGACCAGACGGGATAAACCGGTGGGACGTTCCTTTGCTATTACCACAATAGTAAGCACCGATATTGTAATGATATAACGGTAAAAAGTAAATAGTTCGAAAGAGTTTTTTAAAAAATATTTTTCAGCCGCCCCAGGATGTTCCGGACTGGGTGTTCCTCAAGATCCCGGGAAATATCCGCATATTCTTCTTCATTTCTCATCGATTTCTCGATACTGGACACGAGTTCCAGGTCATCCGGCCGGAACAGGTCCGAACGGCTTTCCAAAACTCTAATTGCAGGCCCGGCAAGAAAATAGCCGTTTTTCAGAAGATATAGGCTTCTGATGACCTCGACCAGGGTTTCACCAAAAAGTGAGCGGTAACGCTGAAAGTCCAAGCCCTCGAGATAACCCAGTGTAAAGGTCAGGGATTCCCGGAGTTGGGCGGCGGCATTTTCCGACAGGAACCTTTTCATGACCGTTTACCGCCGGCGTAGTATTCTTCCACCTGTTCCCGGTCGCTGAAATGGTTTTTTGTCCTGCCGACGATCTGGTAATCCTCGTGCCCCTTCCCGGCAATCACCACGATATCCCCTTTTTTGGCGCGGGCCAGCGCCATGCGGATTGCGGCGGCGCGATCCGCCTCCACCAGACACCGCTTGTTGCCGGATTCCCTCACGCCCGCTTCGATCTCGCGGATGATCCGGAGAGGGTCTTCCGTTCTGGGATTATCCGATGTCACGATTACCATGTCGGAAAGTTCCCCGGCGATCCTTCCCATCAGGGGGCGCTTGGCGCGGTCCCTGTCCCCGCCGGCCCCGAAAACGGTGATGACGGTGCCGTGCCCGGGCCGGACGTCCCGAACGGTCCGCAGGAGCTTGTCCAGCGCGTCGGGTTTGTGGGCGTAATCCACGATCACGCTGACACCCTCAGGATTTCGGACATATTCCATGCGGCCTTTGACCCGGATGTCCCTGAGATGGAGTCCGAATTCCTCCGGCTTGAAACCGAGTTCGATCAGGACCGCGCTGCCCATCGCGAAATTATAGACGTTGGTCAGTCCCATCATGTCGATATGGTAATCCCGGCCGTTCATGACAAAATCCGCGTGGGACGGGCTCATGTCCCGTACGCTCACGCCGTAATCCGCGTTCGCGTTCCGAAGGGACACGGTTTTCACCTCCACGCGGGGACAGGATCTGGCCGCCAGGATAATCTCCTCGAAACGGGCGGAATCGCAATTCACGATTGCGACCCGGCGGTCTTTGCCGGACCGGTCCAGGAGCGTGAAAATCCTGAGTTTCGCAAGGAGGTAATCGTCCATGGTCCCGTGGAAATCCAGATGGTCCTGGGAAAAATTTGTGAAAGCGGCCACGTCGAAATGTATGTTTTCCACCCGGCCCAGCGCCAGCGAATGGGAAGACACTTCCATGACCAGCACCTGGACCCCGTTCAACACCATGGTATCCAGCGTCCGGGTCAGCGCAAGAATGTCCGGGGTTGTGTTCGTGGAGGGAAGAATCTGGTCGTTCACGCGGATATCGATGGTTCCGATCAAACCGGCGGGACGGCCCATCATGCGGAGCGCCTGGTAAACCAGGAAAGCCGTGGTGGTTTTCCCGCTGGTGCCTGTAATGCCCACCACCGTCAATTTTCGGGAAGGATCCCCGTAAAACCGCCGGGAGATCTCCGACAGGGCCGCCGGCAGGTCCGGCGCAGGAAACACAAAAGCCCCCGGACACGCGGCCCGGAAATCCTCCAGCCGCCCGGCGCCGACGACAAAATGCCTGCAGCCGGCGGCGTACGCGTCGGAAACAAACCGGTGGGCGTCGTCCACATAACTGGAATAAGCGACGAACAGCGAGCCGGCGCCGGCCCGCCTTGAATCGTTTTCCACAGATGCGATATCGACGTCCGGGACGGCGGTTTCCGTCATCCCGCCGGTACCGATGTCTTTGAGCAGATCCCGCAGTTTCATGTGTGTCATCCGCACAGGATTATAACGGGCCTTCGGGATATTTTCCACACGCGACGGACCGGGCGGGCGCGTTTTGACGAACGCCCACTTCCGCTTTATAATTTCCTGTCCGTTTCAAAAGAAGAGGTTCACCCCATGACAATCAAGGAAAGGATCCGCAACATGGTCGCCGAAACCGTGCAGGAACTTTTTGAAGTCCGCACGGACATGGTCCCCGTCACCTACCCTGAACGCAAGGAATTCGGGGATTACGCCACTCCCGCGGCCATGACATTGGCCAAACAATTGAAGAAGAACCCCCGCGAGATCGCGTCCGCGCTTGCCGGGCGGCTGGCCCGGAGGGCGGAATTTTCCAAAGTGGAAACAGCCGGCGCGGGGTTCATCAACTTTTTCCTGTCCGACGCCTTCCTGCAGGACAACCTGAAAGCCGTCCTGGAAAACACCGAATACGGACAGAACGAAACCCTGAAGGGTTCCCGCATTCTCCTGGAGTTTGTGAGCGCCAATCCCACGGGGCCGCTCCATATAGGCCACGGCCGCTGGGCCGCCATCGGGGACTCCCTGAACCGCATTCTGACCTTCTCGGGAGCGTCCGTGGCGGCGGAATTCTACGTGAACGACGCCGGCAACCAGGTCAAACTGCTGAACGACACGGTTTCCGCCGTACGCGCCGGGCTCCCGATTCCCGAAAACGGCTATCACGGCTCCTATATCGCGGAGGTCGCCGCACTGCCCGGAGACCCGGCCCGAATTCTTCTGGACAGGCAGAAAGACACGCTGAAAGCTTTCCGCGTTCATTATGACGGTTATTTCTCTGAAAAAAGCCTGCACGAATCCGGTTATGTCCGGGACACTCTGGACTCTATGCGCCGGAGCGGCCATACTTACGACCAGGACGGCGCCTTCTGGTTCAGGACGACCGATTTCGGTGACGACAAAGACCGCGTCCTGGTCAAAAGCGACGGGGAATATACCTACTTTGCCGTGGATATCGCCTACCACCGGAACAAGGTCAACCGCGATTTCAACCGCCTCATCACGGTCCTGGGCGCGGACCACCACGGATACGTCAAGCGCCTGGAAGCGGCCGTGAGCGTCTGCGCGGAAGAAATAAAAAAAACTGTGGATCTCCGCGTGATCATCGGACAGCTGGTCACGCTTTTCCGGAACGGGGAACCGGTCCGCATGTCAAAGCGGACGGGAGACATGATCACGCTGGAAGAAGTGCTGGAGGAGATCGGTACGGACGCGACCCGTTATTTCCTGGTCATGCGCAAGGCCGACACGGCGTTCGACTTTGACCTGGAAGCGGCGAAAAAGCAGTCGGACGACAATCCGGTTTTCTACGTCCAGTACGTTCACGCGAGGATATCCGGGATACTCCGCAACATGAGCTCGCTTCCCGCACTGCCCGGGAGCGTGGTGGACAGCCCCGAGGCCCGGGACCTGCTTCTGGAACTCCTGAAGTTTCCCGACGCCGTCGCGGACGCGGCCGCGAACCTGGAACCCCACCGGCTGCCGCAGTACCTGGAAAACCTGGCCCGCGTATTCCACTACTTTTATCACCACCACAGGATCATCTCCGACGACGCGGCCGCCACGACGCGGCGGATCCAGCTCGTGCTGGCGTCCAAACGGGTGATTGTGAACGGATTGACGCTGATCGGCGTGAACGCACCCGAGAGGATGTGATGGTCAGTTGTTAGTTGCTAGTTGCCAGTGGTTAGCAGTTTGTTCACGGTAGTTTTATGAGAAGAATAAGGAAATGAATGCCTGTTAAAAACTCAATACTGAATACTGGCCACCGGAAACCGGTAACTAACCACCCTTCTTATTTCCTTCCTTGTCCCTGTACATGTCCCGGTCTGCCACGGACAACAGGGCGTCCTTCTCAAAACCGTCCTCGGGGAAAACGGCGATCCCCACGGAGAGCACCATCCTCGTGTCCGGCGCTCCGTCTATTTTTCCGGTAGTCACGGCGTTTTTGATCCGGCCGACCAGACCCAATGCGCTTTCACGCGGCGTGTTTTCCGCCAGGATCGCGAACTCGTCCCCTCCCAGCCGGAAAAGCGTGTCGTGGGCGCGGAGGGTTTCCGTCATGACTCCGGCGATCAGGACCAGGGCGTTGTCCCCCGCCGCGTGGCCGAAGCGGTCGTTGATGTCCTTGAAATTGTCCACGTCAAAATAGATCAGTGAAAACGGGCGGGAAAAACGCTTGGACGCGCTGATCAGCTTGCGGATCTGGGAATCGAAATACCGCCGGTTCCAGATGCCGGTGAGCGAATCCTTGAGCGATTCGCGTTTCAGCTTCTCGATGCGGTTGTATTCCTCGATGCCCAGGTCGATCGTGTCGTAGAACTTCTGGATATCGAAGGGCTTGGTGATGAAGCGGAAAATATCGCCTTCGTTCACGGCGTTCACGGCAATATCCAGTTCGGGATTCCCGGTCAGCATGATGCGGATGGTGTCCGGGGACAGCTCCTTCACCTTGGAGAAAAACTTGATGCCGTCCATGTCCTTCATCATCAGGTCGGCGATCACCACGGTGAAAGGGCCTTCCTTCCTGATTCTTTTCAGGCCCGTGGCGGCGTCCGCCGCTGTTTCAATCTGGTATTTCTGGGACAGGAATTTCCTGTAGGTATCCAGGAACACCTTGTCGCTTTCGACGAACAGGATCTTGTCCGGCATGATACCCCCGAGTCGGCTTCCGAACATCTTACATCACAATCCCGCCCAGGGCAAGTTCAGACCACCTGGGGAGGCCCCGGCTCGTCATCCCTTTTTTTCCTGCGGATCTCGTGGCCGGACAGGACCAGGAGGTCAAAGAGCAGGACGGCCAGGATCAACAGCCCTGAAGCGCCCACCACCAGGCTGATCTGGAGCAGAGACCCGTGAAACAGATGGATGCCCAGATACTGGACCAGGGCGCCCGCCAGGATGGCCAGAAAATAGATGACCTTTTCCTTGATGACGTAATAGTTCACGAAATAGCTCACGACCGCGAACGGAATGAACAGAAACGCGTAAACCGGCAGGATGGACTCCATACCCGGATACCGGCCCTTGAAGACAAAATCCGCCAGAAAACCCGAGGCCACCCAGAGAAACCCGGCGTACGCCAACAGGACGCCCAGCAGAAACACCAGGGCTTTCATGTTGGTCCGGGCCATATTCTCTCGGTCCTTAGACATGAGCGGCAGCATGACGAAGGAAACGGCCTGGGCGATGAAAAAAGTGGCCTTGCCGAGCAGGTTGACAATGGAATACACGCCTGACCCGTCCGGAAAATAGTGTCGGACCAGAACGGGATCCAAATAGGTGATAAACTGGAAGGCGCCGACAAACAGGAACGATAGCAGGAACGCTTTCGCGAATTTCTTCCTGTTCAGCGGCTGGGCGGGATGCCCCTGGGCCGTGATTCCGGTTCTCCACTCCGGATGGACAGACAACCCCCTCAGGTCCCAGACCACGATGCCGAACGAAAAGACTTGCCCGGCCAGGAGCCCCCACAGGACCCCGAAGTAGTGGGCGGTGACGTACACCAGCGGAACCCCCACGGCAAACTTGACCAGGATGCCGGCCAGAAAATAGACCGTGTAGACCGTGAACCGCTCCCGGGACTGGACAATGCTGACAAACGGCATGACCAGAACGGACAGCGGCACCAGTGAGAACAGCAGCAGGAACGTGGGCGTATCCCCCACATGAAGATAGCTTTTCAGGACGGGAATCAACACCACCAGCGCGGCGATCAAAACGGCCAGGCCGGCGGCCACGATCAGGAATGAATCCCGAAGATGCCGGCGGAGATCCGCCCACTTTTTCTGGTGGACCTGGACGGAAAATTCCCTGGACAAAACGTACATCAGGGCCGTGGCCGGCAGCGTGACGATCATGAAGACGGATATCAGGGGATACACAACTCCGTATTTTTCCGGCCCCAGCATGCGGCCTACGGCCACGTTGAACAGGAAATTCACGAAACCGCCGGCCACCGAGGCGGCGGAAATCAAGGTCGAGCTCATCAGGATCCGGCTGGAGAAAACCTTGCGGAGCAGTTTGCCGATCATCGGACCACCTCCAGACTGGACAGGAAATTCCCGCTGATGTTCTGGACACCGTACTGCTCGAATTTCACTTTCAGGAATTTGTCGGACACGAATTCCACGCGGCCTGACCCGAACTGCCGGTGCCGGATCCGGTCCCCCACCGCGATTTCGGACAGGGAGCTTACGCCCGCCACGCTGGCGGACGGTTCCAGCACATCCCCTTCCCCGCCGGACGGGGATTCTGTCCGCTTCCGGCCGCGGTCATGCCCGGCGGTTTTTCCGCGCCATCCGTTCCCGGACACTGGCCGGGCGGCCCGGGGTTTGACGGTTTCCAGAAGTTCCGCGGGAATGTCCTTCAGGAAAGGCGACGGAAGGCATTCCATGAATTCACCGTATTTCATGCGGGTGTCCGGATAGGATATGGTGAGGCGGTCCCGGGCGCGGGTTATGGCCACGTAGAAGAGACGGCGCTCCTCGTTCATTTCCCTTTCCGAAAAGGACGAGGACACATGCGGGATCAAACCGCTCACCGCACCGCTCACGAACACCACGGGAAATTCCAGCCCCTTGGCGTTATGCATGGTCATCAGGGAGACGTAGTTGCGGTCGCCGTCCCCGGACAGGGAGTCCACGCCGGTCTGGAGCGTCACGTCGTTCAGGTAGTCGGCCACGGTCAGGTCCGGGTTCGCGGTCTCGAATTCCCTGACGGAATTGATCAGTTCCTCCACGTTGGACCAGCGGTCCAGGCCGTCGTCGTCGAACGCGGTAATATAGGACTTGTAATGGATGGCCTCGATCAGGACTTTGAAGAATTCCGTGGGGCTCATGAGCTCCAGGCCGTCCCGCAGGTCGGCCAGCACTCCGCCCAGTTCGTTCAGCGTCCGCGCCAGGGCCGGCCCCACATCCAGCTCCCCCGCCGGCAGCCGCAGAAGGCCCAGATAGTCCAGGTTTTTGGCCGCCGCCGCGTTCTTCAGTTTTTCAAGCGCGCTGTCTCCCACTTTGCGCCGGGGCACGTTGATAATCCGTTCAAAGGAGGCGCCGTCATGCGGATTGGCGCACAGCCGGACGTAGGACAGGATATCCTTGATTTCCTTTCTCTCGAAAAATTTCTGCCCGCCGAAAATCCGGTAGGGAATGTTGCGGGTCAGGAGCTCCGTTTCAAACAGGCGCGACTGGGCATTCGTGCGGTAGAAAACGGCGAAATCCCTGTATTCCCGGACGCCCAGCTGGGAGTCAATGGACTGGGCGATCCGTTCCGCTTCCTCCTTGTCGGTCAGGGTTTCCAGTAGCGTGATCCGGTCCCGGCTGTCCCGGTCCGTCCAGAGCGTTTTGGGCATGCGCCCCGGAATGCGGGACACGACGCCGTTGGCCGCCGCCAGAATGGTGGTGGTGGAACGGTAGTTTCTTTCCAGTGGCACCACCGCGGCCCGGTAACGGTCGCGAAAATCGTAGATATTGTCCACGTTCGCGCCCCGCCAGCCGTAGATGGACTGGTCGTCGTCTCCCACCACACAGGCGTTCCGGTCGCGGTCCGCGATCAGGGTCACCAGCCGGTACTGGGCCGCGTTCGTGTCCTGGAATTCGTCCACCATCACGTACCGCCACATGTCCCGGTAGGACTCCAGGGCATGGGGATGTTCGGAAAAGATCCGTATGGGAAGCGCGATCAGATCCGGAAAATCCACGGCCCGGTTCTTGCGCAGCAGCCGCTCGTACTCGCGGTAAACCCGCGCTGTCACCTTGTCGAATTCGGACATGACCTGCCGGTCAAATTCGTCCGGCCCGACGAGCCGGTCTTTCAGGGAGGAGATTTTTTCGCTCACCCCGGCCGGACTGAACGTTTCGGGACTGATGCCGAACGAGTTCAGGATGGTCTTGGCCAGGTTTTTCGAGTCGGTGTCGTCGTAGATCACGAAGTTCGAGGGGTAACCGATCAGTTCGGGGGACCTGCGGAGAATCTGCACGCCCGTGGAATGGAAGGTCCGAACCCAGGCGTGACGGGTGTCGGCATCCACCAGCCGGGAGATGCGTTCTTTCATTTCACCCGCGGCCTTGTTGGTGAAAGTAACGGCCAGGATGTTCTGAAGACGGAGATTTTTCTCGCGAAGCAGATGGGCGAACCGGTGCGTGATGACCCGCGTTTTGCCGGAACCGGCGCCGGCCAGCACCAGAACGGGACCGTCAGTCCTGAGGACCGCTTCCCGCTGCTGTTCGTTCAACGGGTCCAGAATGGAATCCATGATTTCCCCGGTTTGCGTTCAAGAATCGTGCCGGACAGAAAAAGGAAACTGGCCGTGTCAGGCGGCGCGTTTTTTACCGGACAGCCAGGACCGGTAATAGAGATACCGGAAACAATGGGGGCACTGGTAGAGTTCCACCCCTTCCGGATCGATCTCTTCGCCCAGTTCGCCCTGCAGGAATGTGGGCAGAACGGTAAAACAGCCCGAGCAGGCGTCTTCCTCCACTTCCACGATGGCGCTGCCGCGCGTCTTGCGCAGAAGGGCTTCAAAATACTCGATGAACTGGACGTCAAATTCGCCCCGGATGTTGTTCTTTTTGCGCTCGATGGAGTCCAGCTCGCTCTTGTGCTCTTTCTTGATGGAATCGATATGGTCCTGGAGGTCCTCGATCTTTTTGTTGTTTTCCTGGATCTTGCCGTCCAGCTTCTCCAGCTCGTTCTTGATCTCCAGCTGTTTGGTGGTGTCGTAGTCAATCTGCGCCTGCACCAGCGAAAGTTCCTGCTGCTGCTTTTCCATTTCTTTTTCCCAGCTCTTGATCTGGCGCTGGATCTTGATCTTGTCCTTGCCGTCGTCCAGGCTGGTAATGCGCTTGTTCACCTCGTCCCGTTTGCCGAGTTCTTCGGTGATCTTGTGTTCCATTTCCTCGATATGAAGGGCCAGTTCGTTGCGCATGGTCCCCAGGTTGTCGTTTTCCAGCCGGAACTTGTCCAGCTTTTTCTCTTCCTCGGCGTACAGATCGCGGATCTCGCGCTCCCGGTTGTATAACTTCTGGAAATTCACGAGTTTTTCGATGCGGTCAATGTTTTCCATGCAACGCTCCCGAAAGGATTTGGGCCCACCTGGGCTCGAACCAGGGACCGACTGATTATGAGTCAGTTGCTCTAACCGGCTGAGCTATGGGCCCTACGATAACGGAAAATTATAAGCCGGAGGGCGGGATAAGTCAATTTCCGGCAAAGAGATATGATTTGGACGCGATAAAAATTGGTGTGTATCCGGTATTCTCGGCATTCGGCCCCAACCCGCTCCGCACATCCAGATTCCCGGTCAATTCACGAAATTCAGCACCCGGTCCAGCACGCGGTACTGCAGGGCCTCGCTCACGTGGTAGTCCTGGATGGCGTCCTGGCCGTCAAGGTCCGCGATCGTCCGGGCGATCTTGAGGATTTTGTCGTAAACCCGGATGGACAGCACAAATTTCTCCATGGCCAGCCGGACCAGGCTCTCTCCCGACCGGGTCAACCGGCAGTGCTTCTCCAGAAGTTTATGGCTCATCTGGGAATTGGTATAAAGCCCGTGGCCCTCGTTTTTGAGCCGTTCCCGCTGGAT
Source organism: uncultured Brevinematales bacterium (assembly GCA_964392785.1). Taxonomy (GTDB): domain Bacteria; phylum Spirochaetota; class Brevinematia; order Brevinematales; family JAOACQ01; genus CAYMRH01. The sequence continues at coordinate 706 of CAYMRH010000048.1, read as the reverse complement.
TTCGCGGGAGCGGATCACCCGTTCCCGGATGGCGGCGGAACTTTCCATGCCGGTTTGGGCCTCGGGCCGGATCTGGTCGTATTTCATTCTGGAAACCTGGACCTGGATGTCGATCCGGTCCAGAAGCGGGCCCGACAGTTTGTTCAGAACCTCCTTCATTTCGGAAACGTCCCACTGGTCCAGGTCCACGTTCCGGCGCGACGGGTTCATGGCAGCGACCAGCATGAAGTTCGCGGGATAGTCCACGGACCCGTCCGCCCGGGTGATGGTGATTTTTTCGTCCTCCATGGGCTGCCTGAGCGTCTGGAGAACGTTCGCGCGGAACTGCTGGAATTCGTCCAGAAACAGGACCCCGTTATGCGCCAGGCTCACTTCGCCGGGTTTGAGCATCCGGCCCCCGCCGGATATGGAAGCGTCTGAAGCCGTGTGGTGCGGCGTGCGGAACGGCCGCTCGCGGATCAGCGGCTTTTCCGGGTCCACCATTCCCGCGACGCTGTAGATCATGGTTGTTTCCAGCGCCTCCTCCAGGGTCATCCCGGGGAGGATGGTCGGGATGCGTTTGGCCAGCATGGTTTTCCCTGTGCCGGGCGGCCCGATCAGCAGCGCGTTATGCCCGCCGGCCGCGCAAACCTCCAGCGCGCGCTTGGCCGAGTTCTGGCCTTTGATGTCGGCCATATCCACGGCTGTTTTGCCGGCCGTTGTCCCG
>CAYMRH010000047.1:11006-20579 GCA_964392785.1 uncultured Brevinematales bacterium | reverse complement strand
TTGCGGCCAGGTCAAGCCCCTTGGGGTTGTAGATGGCGTCCGACACGTCGCTGACAAAAATTTTCCCGTCCCCGATCTGTCCCGTAGCCGCCGTTTCCAGTACCGCGTCGATGACGCGCTCCAGTTTGTCGTCAGTCACGACCAGTTCGATCTTGATTTTGGGAATGAACATGACGTCATATTCCTTTCCGCGGAAGAGTTCCTTGACGCCTTTCTGCCTTCCGTGGCCCTGGATTTCCACGAAATTCATGCCGCTATAGCCCAGTTCGCTCAATCGTTCAACGACCGCTTCCATTTTCTCCGGGCGGATAATGGCTTCCAGTTTTTTCATGCTTTCTCCCGATCCCGAAATGTTTTTCCGGCGGTTTGAATGATATTCCGGTCAAACAACCAACTGTCTTGATCTATTATATGCAAAACCCGTGCCACTATTTTCAATTTTATAAAATTTTTTAATTGCCTTAATGGAAAAGAATTAAGTCGATTATTCGTAATCGGAAATCAATAAACGCTCATGGGTGTGATTAATTTATACTCATTGCTAAAGTTTGCTGCGTATTTATTGACCATAAATAGTCGCTGATCAACGTTATGAACCCTATTGGGTGATACCATAGAAAACAGAACGGCAAAGCGAATCAGATGATTCATTGAAATTTGGCGTGAATATTATTATAATCAGATGAGCTTTTTTATCATTTTCATATGTCTTGGGAGAAATCATGCCCAAAGATCTCCGGACTCCCCTCTATCAGGAACATATCGCATTAAAAGCCCAGATGGGCCCTTTCGGCGGGTGGGAAATGCCCATCCAGTACGAAGGTATTCTGGCCGAGCACCGTCATTGCCGCAACGCGGCCGCTGTTTTTGACATTTGCCATATGGGCGAGTTCATTTTTCGGGGCGACCCGGCCTCAAACGGCCTTGATCAGGCGTTCAGTTTCAATCCCGCAAATATTCCCCAGGGAAAATGCCGTTACGGATTCCTGCTGAACCGTCGCGGAGGCATTCTGGACGATCTCATCATCTACAGGATCTCCGAAAAGGAATTCATGATTGTGGTCAACGCGTCAACCCGAAAAAATGATTTCAAGGCCATCCGGAAACGCCTGAAAGGCCGGTACGTCCTGGAGGACATTTCCGGAAGAACGGCCAAACTGGACCTTCAGGGGCCGCAGTCCCGGGCTGTTCTGGAAGAAAAATTCGGAGCCGACGCGGCGCGCATCCCCTACTTCGGTTTCTGTTCCCTCAAATGGGCCGGCACGGACCTGGTCATCAGCCGGACGGGCTATACCGGAGAGCTGGGTTACGAACTCTACTTCAACGCGGAAAAATCCGTTGAGCTCTGGAAGCTTCTCATCGGGGATCCTCGCGTCAAACCGGCCGGCCTGGGTGCCAGGGACATTCTGAGGCTGGAAATGGGTTACAGTCTGTACGGCAGCGATCTTGACGAACAAACGACGCCCATTGAAGCGGGACTGGAGAACTTCGTTGATTACGGGCGGAATTTTTACGGCAGGAAAGCCCTGATACGGCAGAAAAAAAAGGGAATCCGAAGGGAAAAAATCGCCTTCAAAGTCCTGTCGCGCCGTTCGCCCCGTCACCTCTTCCGCATCCTGACTCCGGAAGGACAGGATATCGGTGAAGTGACCAGCGGCTGTTTTTCCCCCATGCTGGCGTCCGGTATCGGGCTGGGGTTTGTCAAACCCTTTTTCGCCAAGCTGGGCGAGCGGATCGTGATCCGGGATCCGTCCGGCGGCCAGTCCCTGGACGCCGTCATCACTCAACTGCCCTTCTACCGCAACGGCAGCCTGAGGAACTGACGGCCATGACTTCCGCCACGCTGGAATTTTTCAAGCGGGATCAGAAAGTCATGGTTCTATATAACCTGTCGGAAATGACCCTGACGGATTTCTGCCGGCTGGATGAGGCGCGGATCATCCTGGTCAAGATGTGTCGGGCCGTACTGCGCAAGGAAGGCAAGACAGGACCGTGCCGGAACACGGCCTGCCTCCGCGAAACGGAATCGGGACATGAGGCGGTCCTTCCGGAAACCTGCGACTATTTGAGGATCGTGGGGGATTTCATCCATCGCCATCTCTTGGGACATGACGAAATGCTGGACGTGATCGTGAGCGGAAGCAGCGAATCGGTCCGATTCCAGACCGAGAAATAGCCGGAGGAAAACATGGAGACCTTTTTCACCAAGGATCACGAGTGGATCACGATCGACGGTAACACAGGCACCGTGGGCATCACGGCCTATGCCGCCAAACAGCTGGGGGACATCACCTTCGTGGAACCGCCCAAAACCGGGAAAACGGTAAAGAAAGGCGATGTGCTTTGCGCGATCGAATCCGTCAAGGCCGCCAGTGATATTTTCGCTCCCGTATCCGGCCGGGTCCTGGAATGCAACCCCCGCCTGGAAGCGGAACCCGGTCTCGTGAACGAAAGCCCCGAACAGGACGGCTGGATCGCGAAAATGGAAATTTCGGACCGCACCGAAGCGTCCGGCCTCATGAACAGAACCGACTATCAGAAACTCGTATCGTGACGGTCTGAAAAAATGGATTACAGTCCCAACACACCCCGTGAAATTTCCGCCATGCTGGATGCCGTCGGGGTGTCCTCCGTGGACGAGCTGTTCCGGGACATACCCGAAAGCCTCAGGGCAAAAAAACTGCGCCTGCCCGAAGGTCTTTCCGAACAGGAAACCGTTTCGCGCTTTCAGGAACTCTCCCTCAGGAACGGAATCCAGCCGGTGTGCTTTGCCGGCGGCGGAATGTACGACCACTATATTCCGGCCGTTGTGGACGCTCTTTCGGGCCGTCCGGAATTCACCACCGCCTATACGCCCTATCAGCCTGAATGCTCCCAGGGAACGCTCCAGGCGCTTTTTGAGTACCAGACAGCCGTGTGCCGGCTCACGGGCATGGACGCTTCCAATGCTTCCCTGTACGACGGCGGCACGGCCGTGGCAGAAGGTGTGCTCATGGCCGCGCGGATCACGGGCCGTTCGAGGGTGGTCGTGGACGGGACGGTCAACCCCCTGTACCGCGCCGTCCTGAAAACTTACCTGGATAACCGCTCGCTGGACTTGGTCACAATCCCGCCCGACCGGGACGCGACGGACCGGGAAGCACTGAAAAAATCCCTGGACGCGGATACCGCCTGCGTTGTTCTCCAGAATCCCAATTATTACGGAACCATTGACGATTCGTCGGATATTTCCCGGGACGCGCACGCCAACGGCACACTGGTCGTGGTCGCGTCTTATCCTGTCGCGCTGGGAATTCTCAAAACACCCGGAGATACGGGCGCGGATATCGCCGTGGGCGACGGCCAGTCGCTGGGGCAACCCCTGTCCTTCGGCGGACCCACGGTCGGATTCATCGCCTGCCGTATGAACCACGTCCGGAACCTGCCCGGGCGCGTGATCGGCGAAACGGCGGACCTGGCCGGCCGGCGCGGATTCGTTCTGACGCTCCAGGCGCGCGAACAGCATATCAAGCGCCAGAAGGCCACATCCAACATTTGCTCCAACCAGAGTTTGTGCGCTCTCCGGGCCCTGATTTTCCTTTCGGCTTACGGAAAAGAGGGGTTCCGGGAACTCTCGCGACGCAATTACGAACTTTCCGAATTCGCGAAAAAAAACCTGGCTAAAGTCCGGGGCGTGAGTGTCTGGAACCGGGGATACACGTTCAACGAATTTGTTCTGGCGCTCCCCAAAAAGGCGGAACCTGTCGTGAAAAAAATGCTCTCCCGCGGTATACTTCCCGGCATTCCGGTGGCTGACGGCCGGGAGCGCCGCGACAACCTGCTGTTGGTGGCGGTAACGGAAAAAAGATCGCGGGATCACATTGGCCGGCTCGCCGCCGCTCTGGAGAAATCGTTATGGAAATGAAAGACAACCGGACCGGAGGCCTGATTTTCGAAAAGTCCCGACCGGGACGCCGTTCTGCGGTCCTTCCGGAAACGGATGCGCCGAAAGCCAAAGACCTTCCCGGACACCTGACGCGCCCGGAACCGGCCGCCCTTCCGGAGATCAGCGAAATGGACCTGGTCCGCCACTTTACGAATCTGTCCCGGCTCAATTTTTCCGTTGACACGCATTTCTACCCGCTGGGGTCCTGCACCATGAAGTACAACGTCAAGGCATTGGAGCAGATCGCAGCCCTTCCGGGTTTTACCGGTATTCACCCCGCCCTGGCCGGCATTCCCGGCGGGGACCGCCTGATCCAGGGAAGCCTGGAAGTGCTGGCAACCCTTGAGCGCACCATTGCCGAACTCACGGGCATGGACGCCGTGACCTGCCAGCCGCTGGCCGGCGCCCACGGGGAAATGACCGGCATCATGCTCGTCGCGGCCTATCACCGCAGCCGTGGCAACCGCAAAACGAAAGTGATCGTTCCGGACTCTTCCCACGGGACCAATCCGGCCAGCGCGGCCATGGCGGGTTACGAGATCGTCACGATCCCCTCCAATGCACGCGGCGAAATGGACATAGACGAATTCCGGAAGGCGCTGACCCCCGACGTGGCGGCCGTCATGATGACCTGCCCGAACACGCTGGGGATTTTTGAGTCGCGCATCCGGGACATCTGCGATCTTGCCCACGCCGCGGACGCACTGATGTATTATGACGGAGCCAACCTGAACGCCATCATGGGGAAAATGCGCCCGGGAGACGCGGGTTTTGACGTGGTTCACGTGAACGTCCATAAAACCTTCGGAACGCCTCACGGAGGCGGCGGTCCCGGCGCGGGTCCCGTGGGCGTCAAACGGAAACTGATCCCGTTTCTCCCGGTGCCCCGCCTGGTCAGGACAAAAACGGGTTATCAAATGTCCTGCGACCAGCCGGATAGCATTGGCAGGGTTTCCGGTTATTTCGGGAATTTCAGCGTCCTTCTGAAAGCCTGCGCTTACCTGACTCTACTGGGCCGCGACGGCCTGGTCCGGGCCACTGAACAGGCCGTATTGAACGCCAATTACGTAATGAACGCTCTCAAACCGTATTACGCCCTGCCTTATGACAGGACCTGCCTTCACGAATGCGTTTTCTCGGCGGAAAAACAGAACGCCGCCGGCATTCACGCGATCGACATCGCGAAGGCCCTGATTGACAGGGGTTTTCACCCGCCCACGGTCTATTTTCCCCTGATCGTGAAGGAAGCGGTCATGATCGAACCCACGGAAACCGAAAGCCGGGAAACCCTGGACACCTTCATCGAAGCCATGAAGGAGATAGCCCGGGCCGCGGAAACCGATCCGCAGTCCCTGAAAAACGCCCCGGTCACCACACCCGTCACGCGGCTGGACGAAACCAAAGCCGCGAGAGAAATGAGATTGAGGTGCTTTGGGTAGCCATGGCAAAAAAATTCCGTCTGATTGAAACGGGACCCTGTAACCCGTTCGAGAACATGGCCATAGACGAAGTCCTGCTGAATTCCTACAGGACCAGGCGCGTGCCTGTCCTGCGTTTTTACGGTTGGCGGCCCTCGGCTTTTTCCGTGGGCCGTTTTCAGGACACCTCCCACGTCCTCAAAGTCGGAGATTGCGACCGGGACCGCGTGCCGTTTGTCAGGCGCATGACCGGCGGCGGAGCGATCTACCACACCGAAGAGATCACCTACAGCCTGGTCTGCGGCCAGGGCGACATCGGGGACGGCCTGTCCGTCAAGGACTCCTACCGCAGACTCACCTCGTTTCTCATCTCCTTTTACAGAATGCTGGGCGTGGAGGCCGAATACGCCGCCGACTATTTTTCCGGGGAGAAACTGGGCGCCCACAACCCGTTCTGTTACGCGGGGAAGGAGGAAGCGGACATTGTCGTGTGCGGCAAGAAGATCGGCGGGAACGCGCAGCGCCGTTTCCGGGACACCGTCTTCCAGCACGGATCCATCCCCCTGCGGCTCCAGTACCAGGCGGCCGCCCGCTATCTCAGGGAAATGCCGGCGGGCGTGGAACACTCCACCACCAGCCTGGAGCAGTGCGGCGTGCGCTGCGAGTCGGACTGGCTCTTCGAGATCATGGCCGCGTCCTTTTCGCAAACCATGGGCGCGGACCTGGTGCTGGACACCCTCACGCTGGGGGAACAATATTCCGTGGAAACCATCCTGAACGGGAAATATCTCCGGAAGGACTGGAACCTCACGCCGCCGGGGGACCCCGGACACGACCATGACCCGACCCGCCTGGCTGAATAAGAAAATCGCGCTGTCCGGACTCCCGGATATGAAGCGCCTGCTCCGGGAGCGCGGACTGCATACCGTCTGCGAGGAAGCGGCGTGCCCCAATATCTCCGAATGCTTTTCCCGGAACCAGGCCACATTCCTGATCCTCGGCGACCGCTGTACCCGCGATTGCGCGTTCTGCAACGTGGCGCACGACCGGCCCCTGGCGCCCGATCCCGACGAACCCGCCCGCGTGGCCGAAGCGGTCAAAACCCTGGGACTGCGTCACGCCGTGGTCACCAGCCCCACCCGGGACGACCTGCCGGACGGCGGGGCCTTTCATTTTGCGGAAACCGTCCGCCTTGTCAGGGAACGCAATCCCGGCGTCACGGTCGAGATCCTGGTCCCGGATTTCCAGGGTGAACAGTCCTGCCTTGATGTGATAGCCCGTTCGGGCGCGGACATCGTGGGGCACAACCTGGAAACCGTTCCCCGGCTCTACCCGATCCGACGGGGCGCTTCCTACGGCCGTTCCCTGACGGTCCTGAAGACGATCCGGCAACTGGACCCGGCCAAGAAAACAAAATCCGGTCTCATGCTCGGATTGGGCGAGACCCCGGAGGAGATCCGGACCGTGATGGGCGACCTCCGCGCCGCCGGCTGCGATTATCTTTCCCTGGGCCAGTACCTGGCCCCGGGACTCCGCCATCATCCCGTCAGGGAGTTCATTCCGCCCGACCGGTTTGACGCGCTGCGAGGGGACGCTCTCGCCATGGGGTTCCTTCACGTGGAAAGCGGGCCGTATGTCCGGAGTTCCTATCACGCGTCAGACTATTTGTCCGGGAACGGGAATTGATATCCCTTTTCACAGGTGATATAATCAACAAACGGTAGCGGGAGGGTTTTTTATGGCGATCCTGGTTTGCGGCGGCGCGGGATATATCGGCAGCCACGTCTGCAAGATGATGTCCAAAAAGGGATTGGATATCGTCGTTTACGATAACCTGTCCCACGGTTACCGCGATTTCGCGAAATGGGGCGAATTCGTCGAGGGAGATATCGGAGACGCTTCCCGCCTGGATCAGGTTTTCAAAAAGCACAAAATTGACGCCGTTATGCATTTCTGCGCGTTTATCGAGGTGGGCGAATCCGTCCAGGACCCGGAAAAATACTACAAAAACAACCTGAAAAACACCGTCACTATGCTGGAATCCATGCGCCGGAACGGGGTCAACAAACTGATCTTTTCCTCCACCGCGGCCGTGTACGGAGACCCCGAAAGGATCCCGATCCAGGAGGACGACCGGAAAATCCAGATCAATCCCTACGGCCGCACCAAATGGATGATCGAACAGATCCTGGAGGATTACCACGCCGCCTACGGTTTCAAGTCGATCCGCTTCCGCTACTTCAACGCGGCCGGTTGCGATCCCGACCGCGAGGTGGGCGAGGCGCACGTGCCGGAATCGCACCTGATTCCCCTGATCCTGGACGCGGCCATAGGCCGCCGGGAATCCATAAAGATTTACGGGACGGATTACGACACCAAGGACGGGACCTGCATCCGGGATTACGTTCACGTGAACGACCTGGCGGACGCCCACATCCGGGGCGTGGAACATCTTCTGGCCGGCGGCGATACGGATTATTTCAATCTCGGATCCGGGGATGGGTTCTCCGTCCGGGAAATGATCGACATGGTCCGCAAGGTGACCGGCCGGGAATTCAAGGTCGTGGAGGTGGAACGCAGGCCCGGTGACCCACCCTACCTCATCGCCAAAAGCGACAAGGCGAAAAACGTCCTGGGCTGGACCATCCGCTACTCCCTGGAAGACATTGTCCGCACCGCTTGGGAGTGGCACCAGGTCCTGATCGGCAAAAAACTCAAATGATTGCGGTCCGGCCGAACGCCCTGTATAATTCCCGTCAGGGAAAAACCCGGAGGAAGTCATGAATTTCAATCCCGTGGAGATATTCAAGATCGCCAAACGCCTGGAGGAAAGCGGGATGGGTTTTTACCAGTCCGCCGCCGCTTTCACAAAGGACGAAAACCTCAAAGCCATTTTCCAGGACCTCTCCAACATGGAAAAAAGCCACTACAACTGGTTTTCACGGATGGAAAAAAACGCCAAGGACTGCTCCTATTCCGACACAGACGATATCGCGGCTTACATGGGCGCCAAATTCTCCCCGTCCGTTTATACGGACAACGATTCCGCTAAAATCGGCGGGGAATTGAAATCCATCCTGGACGTTTTCCGTTTCGCCCTGGAAAAGGAGCTGGAAGGCGCCAAGTTCTACGCCCTGATCAAGAACACCGTCTCGGACGCGGAAACCCGCGAAGCCCTGGACCGGATCATCGAGGAAGAAAAAGGACACGCCGCCCTGATCAAGGATTACATTTCCCGATTGGACCAGTGAGCGTAACCGGCGCATGACGACGCTCCGCCTGAACCTGAGGCGCATCCAGGACCATTCCTACCCCGTCTTCTTGGGGCCGGGGATTTTTCCCGATCGGCTAAAAATGACGCTGTCGGAGATCCGTCCCCGCCCCTCAAAAACGGCCGTGATCCTGGACTCCAACATCCACCTCTTATACGGGCGGGTCATCCGGTCGGCGTTGCGGGAATTTGATCCCGTCATGATTCCTTTTCCGGCCGGGGAAAAGCATAAAACCGCCGGACTCGCCCTCTCCCTCTTTTCAAAGCTTCTGTCCCGTAAACTGGACCGCCAATCTGTCGTGGTGGCTTTCGGCGGGGGCGTGACCGGGGACATGGCCGGATTTGTCGCTTCGGTTTATCTGCGCGGAATTCCGTTTATCCAGGTCCCTACCAGTCTCCTGGCCATGGTGGACAGTTCCATCGGCGGCAAGACCGGCGTGGACGCAAAGTCCGGAAAAAATCTTCTGGGCACATTCCACCAGCCATCCGCAGTCATTATCGATCCGCTCTTCTTGAAGACCCTGCCGCCCGCAGAATACCGTAACGGCCTGGCCGAAGTGGTCAAACACGCCGCCATCCGGGACGGGAAGCTGTTCCGTCTGCTGCGGGAGGAGTCTGAGCGGGTGCTGGCCCTGGACGCGGTTCTGTTGTCGCGCATTATTGAACGCAGCTGCCGGATCAAGGCGGACGTGGTGCAGAAGGACGAACGCGAAAGCGGGTTCAGGCAGATCCTGAACTTCGGCCATACGCTGGGACATGCCGTGGAGCAGGCGTCCGGCTACAGGATCCCCCATGGTTACGCCGTGGCCCTGGGCATGGCGGCCGAAAGCTGGATATCCGTTTTGAAGGGTGATCTGAAAGAAACTGACTGGTCAGAATTGACGGAAGTCATCGGCCTCTACGGCCTCTGGAAACACAGGCCGGTATTCAGTCGCTTATCCTGGCGGGATATCAGCCGG
>CAYMRH010000047.1:0-10996 GCA_964392785.1 uncultured Brevinematales bacterium | reverse complement strand
GACTCCGGAACTGACTGCTATCCGATCGTGTTGAACACCTCGACGAACCCGATTGTCGTCGATTGGGCATCCATGATAGAGGCGATTCTTGCCGACGTGCGGGCGGGGATCAGCCGGGCGGCGATTGCGGACAAAAAAAACACCGCCCGGGAAATCCGTTGCGTCATGCTGGCAGGAATCGGGCGCGTGAAAAGCGCGCGGGGCCGGTATTCTTTTGCGGTCAGTCCGGAAGACATGAAGGCGGGGCTGAAAAAAACGGCCGGCTTTTGATGCCGGCCGGTGATCAGTATTCCTTTCCGTTGGTTTTTTCCGTGGAGGGGATGGACGCGAATTCCCCGAACAGATAGGTAATTTCCTTTTTCGCGTTGGCCGTTGAATCGGACCCGTGAATGGCGTTCGGCGGCAGACCCGTCCCGTATTTCGCCCGGATGGTGCCGGCGTCCGCTTTGGACGGGTCGGTCACTCCCATCAGTTTCCTCAGGTCCGCGACCGCGTTTTCCTTCTCGAGAACCATCCCCAGAACCTTGTCGGAGACGGTGAATTTCATCAGGCGTTCGTAATACGGCTGGCCCGCGTGGACTTCGTAAAACTGGGCGGCGGATTTGTCCGTGAACTTGAATAGACGCGCGTGGATGATGGTAAACCCGGCGGATTCGATCATCGCGATGATCTCGCCCGATTTTTTATTCCTGTATGCGTCCGGTTTGATCAGGGCCAGCGTTCTCTCTATCGCCATAGACTGTCTCCTCCGGTCGTTCGGATGACTCTTCAATTTTCGGTCAAACGCGCGGTTTCATTAATGATATCCGGCATTTTTTCACGCTCACGGGGTGATCGGGGTCCTGGAAACAGGCCGGATAGCCCTCATAACCCCTGCCGCCGGGTGAGAAGCGAAACGGTACAGGAACGATCAGGTTTTTACCTTGCGGTAGAGATACAGGGACACGATACCGAAAAAGACCGTTCCGGTATAGGCGCCCGCCAGGGGCGGAACGCTTCCCTTGCCGGAAAAAGCGATCCCCATGGCGAAAAAAACGTAATAGACTGCAAACAGCGCCACGGACAGGATCATGTTGAACACAAACGAGATCTTCCGCCGGGACAAGTCCACGATTCCGATGCCGGCCAGAACGACAAAAATCATCCCGATCGGATAACTGATCTTGGAATGATAACGGGCCAGGGCTTCCTTGTAATCCTCGTGCGCCGCCCTGAGTTTGGCGATATAGCGACGGCCTTCCTGGAACGTCATGTTGTCCATGTTGTACCATTGTTTTTCAAAATAATACGGCGGGTCGGCCACCACCGGAAAATCCGCGATCTTGAACCGCTCCACGTTAAAACTCGTTCCCGAACCCAGCACTTTCCGGATGGTCCCGTTGTAGAAACGCCAGCCCCTGTTGGTCGGGTCCCAGGCCATCCTTTCGGCGTCGATCCGCATTTCGATATTGACCGCCTCGGGGTAAATGAGGTTGCGTTCCCGGACGATCTCTTCCACGTTCGTCTGGATCCATTCCATGGGCCCGATCTCCGGAAGTAATTCCGCCGTCCGGTTGGTCCGGTGCTTCAATTGGACGATGGTCACGTTGTCCAGCGTCTGGTCCACGGCGTTGTAGTAACTGGCCACGTAAATCAGGTTGTTGGCTCCGAAAATGGAGAAATTCCTGTTGTCTTTCAGCCGGTCCAGCGTTTTCGGGTCCATCTTGTCGAAGATGACTTTCCAGAGCATCTGCTTTTTCTGGCTGGCCGGGAAGATGACGGCATTCATGAAGAACGCGACGTTAAAAAAGTAATACGCGATCGTGAAAATCAGCAGATAGGCCGTGGCGCGGTAAATGCTCGTTCCCGTGCTGATCACGGCCACCAGTTCCCGGTGATGGGCCATGCGGCTCAGAATGTAAACGGTCGCGAAGAGAAACCCGAACGGCTGGAAAATAATGATCCAGTGGAGCGAGCTGTAAAAGTAGTAGCTGAACAGGAGGAGGAACGGCGTGCCCGGGGGCAGCCAGCGCAGATCCTGGAAAATCTGCGTCAACTGGAACATGAACAGAAACAGGAACAGCGAACCGGCGAACGCGGCGATGAACCGCGTCAGCATATAGCGGTCCAGGGACGTGAATTTCATTGTCTTCAGCCAGTCCAGGAAACGCTTTTTCCAGCTCCGGATCGCTTCCGGCGTCAGTCTGCGCGAGAAAAATTCCCTGATCAGGATCAGAGTTGCCACGGCCCTGTCCCGTAATGTCAGGGACGCGGCCCTGACAGCCGGGAGAATAATCTGTCGGATAAAACGGGCCTTCCGGTCCAGCCATTGGGGATTGATGATGGCCGGAAATTTGAGCCGCACGGCTTTTTTCTTTCTCATCAGCTTGGCCTATTCCCGGATCTTGACGGCCAGAAGCGTGATCCCGGCCGTAAAAAAGACCAGCACCGGGAACCATTCGAACCAAGGCGGCAGGAACCCCTTGATGATCAGGTTTTCTGTCCCGATCTTGGTCCCGTAAAACACCAGCATGGCGATGATGGACAACCCCAGTCCTTCGTTCCGTCCGCTGCGCGGGGTAAACAGCCCGATGGCCAGGCATACCATGGCAAAACCCAAGGCCGAAAGCGGAAGCGCGAATTTCTCGTGGAGTTTCATGATCTGGTAGTTGGGCAGGTTCTTGCGGTAGCTGTCGATGTTCCTGTTGAGGGAATCGATCTGGGAACGGAGGGCCTTGATTTTTGCGTCCCATTCCGCTGTTTTTTCCAGGATTTCCTCCCGGCTCAAGTTCTTGGTCAGGACTTTCAGCTCCTCGCGGTGCCTGTCAATATCGCGCGAAACGCGTTCCCTGTCCTTCAGGTAATTCCGGATCTGGTCCAGGGTGGTCTTGGATTTTTCGGCAATATCGCGCGTCAGTTCCGCCAGCGACATGGTGTCCGGGCCTTTCTGGTAGAATTCCTGCGGCATATTGACGTAGGTATGGACCGACAGGTAACGGAAGGACGCCACGAAAAATTTCTCGTCCGACTGTCCGTTGGTCTGGGTATTTTTATTCACTTCCGAAATGCTGCCGTTCTGGAATTTCAGGATATAATGTTCCGGATTTTCCGGATCCGTGAAGAACCGCCCTTTTTCGGCCTCGATCGTTTTCCGGCCGTTGATGTCCACCATATGGATGTTGTAGAGCACTTCCACGCCGCTCTCCATGCTCAGCCGCTCGAAAGACAGCTTGTACCCTCCGATCTCCACAAAGGATTTTTCCTTGAGCTCGACGGCGGGTTTCTGGGCGATGATCCGGGCCCGGAGCTTGATGTAATTCATGTTCGCGCTCACGGCCACGCGGTCCGTGAACACGATGGAAAACAGGCTGATCAGGATGCCGAAAAGGATCCCCGGCCGGAAAATCCGGAAGGTGGAAATCCCGCAGGACTTCATGGCGATCACTTCGCTGTCCACGGACAGCCGCCCCATGGTCAGAAGGTAGGACGGCAGGACGCCCACCGGAATGGTATAGGTGAGCAGGAAGGGGATGAGGTTCATGAGCAGCAGGAAAACCTGGCTCAGGGGCACGTTGTATTCCACGTTGAACTTGATCAGGAAAAACAGCTCGTTCAAAAGCATGAGAAAAGTGAAAAAGGCGACGCCGAAAAAGTAGTTGGGAACGAGTTCGCGGTAAAAATAGACGTCCAGTCTCCGGAAAAAATTCCTCCGGATGAAACCGGCTATTGTCTGCAATCGATTCATCCCGGGTGTCACCTCGCGAATGACCGGACAATCATCCCGGCCACGGTGAATGCGGACACGACCCCGAACAGGACCAGGAACGCGTAGGGCAGCAGGAAAACCGCAATGGCCCTCCCGCCGCTCCAGCCGGCCGCAAGCGACAGGGCGCGGACTTTCAGGGCCACAGTGAGCACAAAAACCAACAGCGCGGTCAGGCCGTACAGCGCGCCTCCGCCGGAACCCAGCGCGCTGGAAACGATCGCGACCGGCAGGAGAACCAGGGACAGCAATTCCGGCGCCAGATACAATCCGGCAAAAAGTTCCAGGCTCCCGGGCTGGGCGACCAGAAAATTACGGCAAAAATAATACACGGCAATCAGCAGCACGTTCAACGCCAGGGACGCCGCGAAGCCGGAAAACAGGACCAAGACCAGCATGCCTGCGTTTCCGGAAACGGCGTTTCCGCCGGTTATGAGGTTGGCCAATGTCGCGGATACGCTTCCCAAAGCCAGGGACAGCAGGCCACGGGACAGGACCGTCTTTCCGGGAAGCTCCCGGAACTCGCCCGAAAGTTCGGATAGCGTCCGGAACGGACGGAAGAAGAAAGAAATCCCCGAGCCCAGGTATTCACTCCAAGTCATACGCTTAAGTCCTTCAGTGCGAATAGAGATACAAAACCGGTGAATACTGACCGGACAGTTTCGGCAAAGCCTCCCGGATCAGGGCCGCTCCTTCGCTTGAGCCCCCCGAAACCATGTGGAAAAAAGACGATGTCAAGTACCGGAAAAAACCCCTGCTCTCCGGCCTGAGTTCCATGATGTTGGGCAGCCCCCTGATCCCGGCCAGGCGGGCCGTGGTTGCCACGGCGTCCTCATAATCCCCCAGCTCGTCCACCAGTTTGAGTTTCAAGGCCTGCCGACCCGTGAAGACACGGCCATCCGCAAGAGTTCTCAGGGATTGGGGGCGGATTTTCCGGCCCTTTGACACGACCCGGAAAAACTGGTCGTAGGAATCCATGACAACGCTCTGGAGTAATTTTCGCTCCTCGTCCGTCATGCTCCTGTAACCGGACAGGATATCCTTGTTTTTCCCGCTTTTGATCACGTTGTAATTGACGCCGATTTTTTTCATCAGCCCGCTGAAATCCAGGCTCTGGATAATGACGCCAATGCTTCCGGTCAAAGAGCCCGGGTTGGCCACGATGTAGTCCGCCGCGCAGGAGATATAATACGCACCGGACGCCGCGATATCCCCCATGGATACGACGACCAGTTTGTCCTTCTTCTTGAGTCGAAGGATCTGGTTGTACAATTCCTGGGTGGCGGCAATGGTCCCGCCGGGGGAATTCACCCTTAAAAGAACCGCCCGCACGTTCGGGTTGTTCTCCACGGAACGGAGCATCGAAACCCAGTTTAAAACGCCGCTTTTCTGCAGTCCGAAATAATCCTCTTCCACGCTGTAGGCTATGGGGGTGAGGACGTTCAGGACGGCAATGGTGTCCCGGGGCGTCAGCGCCGCCCGGGGCAGCGACAGGGACATCGCGGCGGGCTTCTCGGATTCCTTGCGGGGAACCAGCGAGAATACGATCAGGATCATCCCGACCAGCGCGCAGACGGTAAACAGCGCGAAGAGAATCAGCCCCTGTTTTTTTCTGTCCATAAACGCCCCTTATGACTTCCGGAACAGAGCCGGTTTGGTGGTCCTGTGGAAAAGCTTCAACAGCCGCTCGAACTCCCGCACCCTGAGGGGATCCGATAACGCGCCCCGGTAACGCCGGTTCTCGGCAATGCTTGAGAAATCCGCTTCCGTCTCGTGTATGTCCTCGCCAAAAATCCCTTTCCAGGCGGCGGCGGAAAACTCCGTGCGCGAGGCCGCGAGCGTTTTTCCCGGCCCGTATTTACCCTTCAGGTAAGCGGCGAATTCCGCCGATTCCGGCAGGGACACCAGCTGGAGAAACGGCGTCTCGATTTCCCGGAGATTGAAATAGCGCGCGGGACGGGACAGAAATTCCTGCACAGAAACGTACAGGATCTCGCGGAGCAGATAGGAAACGGCGAACGGATACACCTGCTCCCGGTCGGACCTGTCGGCGCAATTTCCGCCGATCCAGGCGTCCAGTTCCGGGTTGCGGAACATTCCCGTCCTTTCTTTTCTGGCCGCTTCGTCAGAAGACGTTTCGACCCACTCCCTCCATTCGTTCTGGATCAGCCCGTAACGGATCAGGTCGTTTTTCATGTCCTGTGTCGCGTAAACCGCCAGTGTCATGAACAAACGGTAGAGATTTCCGTCAAATCCCACTTGGACCGTTTCAGACGGCAACCCGCCGGAACCGGCCATACGGACCGTTTTCCTGATGATTTCCAGCGACAGACCCGATATCCTGCCGGCTGTCTGGCCCGAACCGGTGTTCATGACCTCGAAAACAGGCCAGGAACGGACCCGGCCATGATAAATCATGACGGCGCCGTTGGTTCCCGTTTCGGCCCGGAAATCACCGCTGCCGGAAGTCTCACACGAACAGAGCCACAGGAAAACGGTAAGAAATGCGAACATCAATCTCATCATGAACCAATCCGGATAAAAATCGCCGTTTACGGAAGTCCGCCCGTTACCGAAAATACAAGCCGAATGTCGCGAAGGCGGATTCCCCTTTCATTAATACGGAACCGGAGAATATTTTAGAACGCGCGGTGATTTTTAGCAAATCAGGGTCCTTCAAACGAATAAAACGCCGTCAGACGACCGGAAACGCGGAAAAGATTGATTCTGAATGAGTTTTCTGTTATCCTCTAACCCGGGGAGGGGTCATGGCCAAAACGGGGTTTCCGGTCGTCATTCACGGCCATTTCTACCAGCCGCCGCGGGAAGATCCCTGGACTCTGGAAATCGAAAAACAGCCTTCCGCGTATCCTTTTCACGACTGGAACGAACGTATCAACAAGGAATGCTACGCGGCCAACGCCGCATCGCGCATCCTGGACTCTTCCGGACGCATAGAAGAAATCCTGAACAATTACCGCCACATCAGTTTCAACTTCGGCCCCACCCTGATGAACTGGCTCAAGGCGAACGACCCCAAAACGTTCGACCTGATCGTCCAGGCCGACCGCGACAGCCGCGCGGACAACGGCGGCCACGGGAACGCGATCGCCCAGGTGTACAACCATATCATCCTGCCCCTGGCTTCCGACCGGGACATCGCGACCGAAATCGAATGGGGCATCAGGTCCTTCCGCGGCGATTTTGGCCGCGACCCCGAAGGACTCTGGCTTTCCGAAACCGCGGTGAACGACCGGGTGGCCGAATCTGTCGCGGCGGCCGGAATCCGCTTCCTGATCCTGTCCCCCCACCAGGCCCGGGAATTCAAACCCGTGCACTCCGGCCCGGACACGGCCTGGAAGGACGTGTCCGACGGTTCCATCGACCCCTCCCGGCCCTACCTTCTCTCCACCCGCCGCGGAGACCTGGCCGTCTTTTTCTACTTTTCCGGCATCGCCACAAAAATCAGTTTCGAACATACCCTGCGGAACGTGGACTATTTTCGCGGGGAACTGCTCTCCAACTGCGATCCCGCCAAACCGGAACGCCTTGTCCACGTGGCTACGGACGGAGAAAACTACGGCCATCACGAACCTTTCGCGGACATGTGCCTGGCCCGTCTCCTCTACGAAAACAGGACCCGGGGCGATTTTGCTTTCACGAATTACGCGGCGTACCTGGACAAACACCCGCCGGAATACTCCGTCCGGCTCAAGGAAGGAAACGACGGCCTGGGAACGGCCTGGAGCTGCGGACACGGCGTGGACCGCTGGAGAAAGGATTGCGGAGACTCCACCGGCGGCCAGGAGGGCTGGAACCAGAAATGGAGACAGCCTCTTCGCGAAGCGTTCGATTTTCTCCGGGACCGCCTGCACGCGGCCGCGGAAAAGGAACTGGGGGATTATACTCAGGACGTCTGGCTGGCCCGGAACGCCTACGTGGAAACCCTCCGCGAAACGGGCGATGGCCGCGCCGCGGCGCTGGAGAAATTCTTCGCGGAACACGTCCGCCGGAAGGAACACCTGACCGATCCGGAACGGACCCTCGTGATCCGGGTCCTGGAAGCCCTGCACAACGCCCTGCTGATGTATACGAGCTGCGGCTGGTTTTTTTCGGAAATCTCCGGAATCGAAACGGTCCAGGATATGCGATACGCCGGCCGGGTTTTCGAGCTGGCCGGGGACATCCTCCCGCCGGACACTAAAACCCGATTCCTGGAAATCCTGGAGCAGGCCGTCTCCAATATCCGCGATTTCCAGAACGGCCGCCGGATTTACGATCAGCTCGTGGAAAAAAGGGTCTTTTCCACGCTGCACGCCGTGAACGAATACCTCCTGACCACGATCCTGACACGCGATTCCATCCTCTTCCAGGCGCCGGAATCCTGGTATTACTACCGGATCGCCGTGCTGACGGGACAGGTGTTCCGCAAGGGAGACTGGCAGGTTTATAAATTCAAGATGCGCGTGTCCAACGGCCTTCTCCGGGAAGAGGACGATCATATCGCCTACGTGTTCCGCTGCGACGACAGCGTCCGGACCTATGTCCGCAAGATGGTGGACGACACTCTCGCGGGATACCTGGACAAGATCGTCGATAAGGACGACCCGAAAACCATATTCCGGGATTTCGCGGAATGGTTCCCCCGGATCTATTCGCTCCACGACCTGAATTACGACGCCAAGGAAAAACTGCTCAGGAAGATTTTCGAGAAATCCATGCAGACGCTGCACCGGAAAATGCGCTGCGACGACATCGAAATCGAGAAGTACCTGGATATCATCGCTCTGTACCAGGACCTGGGTGTGCGCCTGCCCGACCACGATACGGTCGCCATCAAGGAACTGCTGGAAAACTTCATCCTGTGCGGCCTGGAACAGATCGAGGAACTGGACCTGAACAGCTACAGCTTCTCTCGACTGATCAAGGTCATCCAGACGGCCAAAAAGGCGCAATTCCAGATCAACTACACGGACATCCTCCCTTATGTCCGCAGTTACGTCCTGAAGCGGATGAACCACGCGGTCGTGGAACTGGACGCCTCCGACCTGGAAAACCTGGAAAAGATCATCGATTTCACGAACGTGGCCGGCATCGATTTCGAGAAATACGAAATCCAGAACCTGCTCCACGACAAACTCATCGCCCTGGCGGAATCTCCGGGACCGTTCCTGAACAAATACACCGTCAATATCCTGCTCCGGATCGCCGCCAAATTCAACCTGGCCGTGCAGGGCTTCGAGCAGAAACTCCGCAACAAATTCGGCTCCTGAACGCCGGAGATAATTGATTATTGACGCGCGTCTTTTTACAATACCCCAAGACGGTTCTTTTGGCAGAACCCGGAGAGAATCATGAAATTCATGGGCCGAATCAAGATCCGACCGGACATCCCCGCCCCGCTGGCACGGCTGAAGGAGCTGGCCTATAACCTGTGGTGGTCCTGGGATCCGGACGCTTCGGGCCTGTTCCGCCAGATCGACCCCGCTCTCTGGGAATCCACCCACCAGAACCCGGTCAAATTCCTGCTGGAAGTCAGCCAGGACTGTCTGGAAATCATTTCCCGAGACCGCGAATACCTCGATTCGTTCGACAAAGTCATGTCCCGTTTTGACCGTTACATGAAGGCGGACCACACTTGGCACCAGAAAAACTGTCCGGACCGCAAGAACGAACTCATCGCCTACTTCTCGGCAGAATTCGGCATCCACGAATCCATTCCCATCTATTCCGGCGGTCTGGGCGTCCTGGCGGGGGACCACGTCAAGAGCGCCAGCGATATCGGCCTGCCGCTGGTGGGCGTGGGCCTGCTCTACAAACAGGGTTATTTCTCCCAGCGCATCACGGGAGAAGGCCACCAGGAAGCAGTCTATTTCGACATGGATTTCACCCAGCTTCCGCTCAACAAGGTCACGGACGCGAACGGCGAGCACCTGACCATAGACGTGGACCTGCCCGGCCGGAAAGTTTACGCCCATGTCTGGTTCATCCAGGTTGGCCGCGTCAGGATCTTTCTTCTGGACACCAACATTCCCAGGAACAAGGCCGAGGACCGCTGGTTTACCTCCCAGTTATACGGCGGCGACCAGGAAATGCGCATCACTCAGGAAATCCTGCTCGGTATGGGCGGAGTGCGCGCTCTCCGGGCCATGGGCCTTTCCCCCACCGTCTGGCATATGAACGAAGGCCATTCGGTTTTCATGGGTTTGGAACGGATCCGGGAACTGGTCGCGGGAGAAAAATTGTCCTTCCATGAAGCGCTGGAAGCCGTCAAATCCAATACCGTTTTCACCACGCACACGCCGGTACCCGCCGGAAACGACGCGTTTCCCCAGAATCTTCAGGCGCGCTATTTCAGGAGCTACTGGGAAAAAACCGGCATCACGGAAGCCCAGTTCATGGAATTGGGAAGGGACACCGATCCGGGCATGTCCCAGATGTTTTCTCTCACGATCCTGGCGCTGAAACTCGCGGGCCGCGCGAACGGCGTGAGCGAATTGCACGGCCACGTGTCCCGTAAACTCTGGGAGCGGGTTTGGGAAGGAGTGCCGTCAGAGGAGAATCCCATCACCCACATCACGAACGGGATCCACACGCAGAGCTGGATCGCGCCGGAGATCAAGGATCTTTACGACCGCCATCTGGGTTCCGACTGGACTGACCATCTGGACGAACCCGCTTTCTGGGAAAACGGCATGAAAAAAATCCCCGACGAGGAACTGTGGGAAATCCACCAGGACCTGAAAAGCAGGATGGTGGACTTTATCCGCGGCCGCGCCTGCTCGCAATGGGCCCGCCACGGTGACGCGTCCTGCGACATCAACGCGAACGCCTCCAGACTGCTGGACCCGTCCCATTTTACGGTCGGCTTCGCGCGCCGGTTCGCGACCTACAAGCGCGCCGTGTTGCTGTTCCGGGACATGGACAGGATCCGCGCCCTCTTGAACGACCCCAAAACGCCCATGCAGATCGTTTTCGCCGGCAAGGCCCATCCGAAAGACAAACCCGGGCAGGAATTCATCCGGACCATCGTGGATATCGCCAAACAGGAGGGTTTCCGCAACCGGGTGTTTTTCATCGAAGACTACGACATCAGCGTGGCCCGTCATCTGGTGCATGGCGTGGACGTCTGGCTGAACACGCCGCGCCGCCCCCTGGAAGCCAGCGGAACCAGCGGCCAAAAGGGCCCGGTGAGCGGGATCATCAATTTCAGCGTTCTGGACGGATGGTGGCGCGAGGCCTACCAGGCCAATC
>CAYMRH010000046.1:0-21291 GCA_964392785.1 uncultured Brevinematales bacterium | reverse complement strand
GGTGCGTGTCCTGCGGTCTCTGCGAGTCCGTGTGCCGGGCGGGCTGCATTGACGCGAAACGCAGAACGGTGGACCATACCCGCTGCGTTCTGTGTTTTGACTGCGTGGCGGTCTGCCGGGAATCGGGGCTTGTTTACGCTGCCGAGAAACGCGTCAAGACGGATGCCGACGGCGGTTCCCGGAAGGAATTCCTGAGGATGACGGCCGCGGCCCTGCTGACACTGCCCGTGGCGGGCGGGATCCTGCACGCCGCCGGAACAGGCCGGATCACACGGCGGTCTCCCGTGATTCCTCCCGGTTCGCGCGACCGGAAAACATTCCTGACTAACTGCATTGCCTGTCACCAGTGCGTCGCAAGCTGTCCCAACAGGATCATCCGGCCGTCCGTTTTCGAATTCGGTTTTGCGGGTCTGTTTCAGCCCGTTCTGGATTATTCGCTGCATTTCTGCGCTTTTGAATGCAACGCCTGCACGCAGGTCTGCCCCACGGGGGCCATCCGGTCGCTGACGCTTCCGGAAAAAAAACTGACGCGGATCGGCCTGTCCCGGCTGGACAAGAAACGGTGCATTGTGTACGATAAAAAACTGGACTGCGGGGCGTGCGCGGAACATTGTCCCAACAAGGCCGTGCACCTGGTGGACTGGAACGGTCTGGGGGCCCCGGAAACGGACGACACGCTCTGCATTGGCTGCGGGGCCTGCGAATATATCTGTCCGGTGAGGCCCAAGGCCATTGTTGTGGAAGGGCTCTCCGTTCACGAACAGGCCAAGCCGCGTTCTGACGGCCGGCTGAAACGCCCGGCCGGCAAGGAAGATTTTCCTTTTTGATGATACCGGGCGGTTTTACTTCAATCCCCGGCTCCCGGGTTTGACGGCGGGTATTTTCCCGTCCCGGCACATCGGGCAGTCCTTGGGATCATAGGCCTGCGCCCGGACGGTGACGAGCCATTCGGCGCGGCAGCCGTCGGCTTCCCGGCAGTGCATGGTTTCCGATTCCGGCATGTTCCGGTCTATGAGGCTGGCCACGCCAACCGTTATGCCGCCGTGCTGTTTGACCAGATCCATCACTTCCCCGATGGACTTGCCGGTGGTGATCACGTCCTCCGCCACCAGGATGTTTTCCCCCGGCTTGATTTCAAACCCCCGCCTCAGCGCGAACACGCCGTCCACGCGTTCGGCAAAAATGCCACGCACGCCGAAAGAGCGCGCCAGTTCGTAGGCTATGGTGATCCCGCCGAACGCGCCGCCGATCACGGCGTCCACGCGCGAGTATTTGAACAGGCGCTGGAGTTTCTCCGCGGCCTTCTGGGCGTAATCCGGATACTGGAAAAATTTGGCGCACTGGACGTAGCGGTCCGAATGCAGGCCCGAGGACAGGATAAAATGGCCCGAGAGGAGGGCTTCGGCTTTCTGGAGAAGGGTCTCGATTTCGGGGTCGGTCCGGACGGCTTTCATGGCGAAGCTCCTGTTTTGAACTTGAGTGAACGGACTGGACGGCTTGTTATGCGCTTTGCGTTTCTGGTCCTTCCAGCAGCCGGACCAGGTATTCGTTTTCTTCCGCGGTGCCGATCGTGATGCGCACAAAACCCGGCTCGTAACCGAAATCCTCCAGCGGTCGGACGGACACGCCGCCGTCTTCCAGCCGTTTGAGAATGGCGGGCGCGGCGGCCCCCAGATTGGCGAAAATGAAATTCGCGAATCCCGGGCGGTGTTGGATCCCGAGCCGGCCCAGTTCGCGCTGGAGATATTCTCGTCCGTCGGCGGTTTTCCTAACGGTCATGTCCAGGAATTCCCTGTCGGAAAACGCGGCCAGAGCGCCAACCTGCTGCAGCGTGCCCAGGTTGAAGGGCAGGCGGATCTTTTCCACGTGCGCGGCTATTTTGGGGTGCATGACGGCGTACCCCACCCGCAGGCCCGCCAGACCGTAGGCCTTGGACAGGGTGTGCAGGACGATCAGGTTGGGAAAATCCCGCAGGAGCCTGACGGCGGAATGCTGCGCGCCGGTAAAATGGATGTAGGCCTCGTCCAGCAGGACGGCGGTCTGCTCCGGCACGCGCCGAAGGAATTTCCGGATCTCCTCCAGGGGGATGTAGGTGGACGTGGGATTATCCGGGTTCGCCAGGATGATCATGCGGATTTTTTTCGTCTTTTTGAAAACGGCCAGGATCCGTTCCGGGTCCGCCTGGTCTTCGCGGCGGCGGACCTCCTTCACCTTGGCCCCTTTGGCTCGGGCCAGAAGGGAGTAGAGAATGAAGCTTTTCTCCGGTATGACCACCGTGTCCTTGTCCCGGATAAACGCCGCCAAGAGCATGTTCAGGGCTTCGCCGGACGAATCGCCGAAGACGATGTGTTCCGGCGTCACGTCAAAACCGCAGGATTGCCAGAAATTGGCTGCCGCCTGTTTCAAAGCCGCCTGTTTTTTGTCCGGGTAAACGGAAAGGCCGCCGCCCAGGGCTTCGGAGATGGCCCGCAGGGCCAGGGGCGATGAACCGAAGCGGTTTTCGTTGGAGGCCAGTTTGACGCATTTTCCTGACGCGGAAATTCGGGGCGGGCGGCCCTCGGCGTAATTGTCCAGTGTCAGGATTTCCCGGCGCAGGGATTTCAATATTTTCATGGCGGTTTCCTCAGGACGCGAACGAACCGATCAGGGATTCGAAAATTTTCCGCCCGCCTTCCGACCCCATTTCCGGTTCGCTGGAGCGTTCGGGGTGGGGCATCATGCCCAGGACGTTTTTCTCCCGGTTGAAAACGCCGGCAATGCCGAGCGTCGAGCCGTTGGGATTGGTCCGGTCGTTCACGCGGCCGGCGGCGTCGCAGTACCGGAAGGCGATCAGACCGTTGTCGCGGGTGTAGTTCAGGTCGTCCCGATTCAGGAAGTAGTTGCCTTCGCCGTGGGCGATGGGAATGCGGACCACCTCGCCTTTGCGGTAGCGGTTGGTGAAAACGGTGCCGGTGTTGGCAACTTTCAGGTGCTGGTCCCGGCACAGGAAATGGACACCTTTGTTGCGCAGGAACGCGCCGCGGACCAGGCCAGTTTCAGCCAAAATCTGGAATCCGTTGCAGATGCCCAGCACCAGGCGTCCCTTTTTCGCGTGGTCCGTAACGGATTTCAGGACGGGGGAAAAACGGGCTATGGCGCCGCTCCGCAGGTAGTCCCCGTAGGAAAAACCGCCGGGAACGATCACGAGATCCGCCCCGCCCAGGTCGGATTCCGTGTGCCAGACATAACGGGTGTGCTGGCCCATGACGGAATCCGCCACCCAGTAGGTGTCCCGGTCGCAGTTGGTGCCCGGAAAGACGATCACGGCAATATTCAGCTTTGACATGGCATCCTCTTGAGAAGCATTCATTATAATCAGGAAGCGGAAAAAAATAAATTGAATCGTGAATGGCGGACGGGTTGCCGCGCCCGATTTTTCGCGGAACTTCAACTGTTTGGGAGTGCCTCAAGTTTTTGAATGTGTATAGATATTCCTGCAGGATCCTGAAAAGCTTCAAATTTTACTCTTTATCGATCAAAAACATGTTGTCAATGCTGGATTTGAAGATCTGAAGCCGGCACTATACGAATTAGGGATTAACCCCTATTGGTAATGTGCACAATGCATAATCAACATGAAATAGTGCAAAATTCAGACAATTTGATTTGTCCGATATTTATTAATTTCATGCCATATATGGAGTTGTGTTTTTTTACCATAATTCTGGCATCAAAATTGCATATATAAGATATCGAGTCATAGACCTTTCCTGCTACTGTGGAGGAATTCACGGGTTTAAGGAGGTGAAGGGCTGATATGATCCGGTCTCAGAGGCGAAATATTTAAATCAGATGATTTAATTCGTCATGACGCAAATTGACGAAAGTCAATAAAAACAGGAGGAAAATATGAAAAAGAGTCTCGTAATCGTGGCGTTCTTGTGCTTGATTGGCTTGGCCGGCTGTTCTATCTCCGGTCTGAAACCCTTTGGTGGTAGCGGCGATGTCGGCGGTGACATGGGCGGTCTGGTGACCCTGTCCATCGAAATCGAAGAACCGGTTCGCGGTACCATCGATATCGATCCTCTGGCCATTGTGTCCGCGAATTTCCGCATTACGGATTCCGCGGCCGGTGTGCAGACCACCAACTGGGTGCCCGGCGCGGCGACCCTGATCCGGTTCAACCCGATTCCGTCCGGATCCACCACCCTGCGGCTGATCGACGTGGATGCGTCGGGTTTCGCGGTGACCAACACCAAGATCCAGAGCTTCACTTCCGGTTACAACTACCGGATCCGCGTGTCCCTGGGCGGAGCGATCTACCTGATCGAAACCAACTACGCCGGTTCCCTCGCGTGGCGGTACAACATGATCTACTCCGAATCTCATGCCGACACCAACGTGTGGGCCCGCGGTGCCGCTCTCTATATCTGGTCTCCCAGCACGACGATCGCGGAAATCACCACGGCCCCCTATGAAGGGACCTACACCTGGAGACTGACCCGCGCGGCTTCCGTGGCCAACTGGATGGGCTTCGGTATCGACATCACCAATGCGACCGCCCGCGACTACACCCTGTACCAGAACGGCGCCCTGCGCTTCAGCGTGAAGCATTCCAACATTACCAACCGGTTCAAAGTGGGCCTCAAGTCCGTTGTGGGAACAACCACCAACGAAGCTTGGGTCATGCTGACCAACATCCCGGGCTGGGCGCCGGACGGAACCTGGAAAGCCCTGACTGTTCCCATGTCCGCTTTCAGCGGCGTCAACTTCTCCGGTCTGACGGGCGTGTTCTATTTCTCGACAGACACCCCGATTCCGGTTGCTCAGACCAACGTGGCGACCATTGTTGACATCGACGACGTGTATCTTGAGAGAATGTAAGGCATACCAGACTGATGAGTTTTTCCCGCCCCCGTCCCCGTCCCCGCGAAAGCGGGGATAGCGGGGACGGAAGGCGGGGTGTTTTTATTTTTTATCGGGGACATTTAACATGAGAAAAATGGCGGCGTTCTATCTTGTCTCGCTTGTGACGCTTCTGGTGCTGGGTTGCGCGGTGGGACCGTTTGACCGGGAAATCTTCTCGGGCGCGGTGGGCGGAATCCGCATTTCCCTGGAAACCGTCGATTCCAACCTGAACAAGTACTCCGTGATTTCCGCCAGTTTCACCGTGATCGATCCGAAGGGGAAAAAGCAGTTCACTAACTGGACCGTGACCCCCGGGACCAACAAGAAATTCGACTTCCAGTCCACCGTGCCCGGCGTCCATTACATGGTTTTAACGGACATCGATTCCCTGGGCGACACCAACGTCTTCGCCACCAACGCGAACCTCGCGTCCGGGAACAACTACAAGATCCTGGTGACATTGGGCGCCGACCTCAAGAATTTCGGCATTTACAGCGAAACGCTCCCGCTGGGCGTCACCTGGGGAAGCGACGTGGCGCTGGACGTGTGGTCGGGCGCTGAGAACGTGTCTGAAGTCACCACCACGTTTGCCGAAGGCACCAGGTGCTACCGTATCGCGCCGACCTACACAGGAGGTTGGTGGGGTATAGGCATCCGGCCGAACCCGGGCACCGCCTACAAGAACATGAAAACCTATTCCGAGGGGAGTCTGCGTTTCTATTTCCGGGGAACCAAACCCGTCAAGGTGGGCGTAAAGCTTGGGCCCTCCACGGAACGCTGGATGAACCCGCCCGCGATCTTCAGTTACGGCCTGAAAACCAACGACACCTGGTGCGCCGTGACCATTCCGTTCACCAACCTGGCGCCCGGAGTGCCGTTAACCAACGTGTCACAGTATTTCATGGTCAGCGCGGACACGGCCATGGGGTATGTGCCCGGGTCCTCCATTTACTACATTGACAACATTCACTGGTGCAACAGGACCAACTGAATCCTGGTCCGGTCTTTTTTGATTTCCTCCCCCGTTTCCCTTAATCTGTCCCGCGGGTGATGCGCATGATGGTGTCTTTTTCCTGCCGTGTTCCGGCGGTTTCTTGTGGGCGCTGAAAAGGCGCACGGGCCCGTCAAACCGGTCCTGGCGGTCCTCTATTCCGACCCGGGGGTTTATCTGAAAATACGCCGCGCCCTGGTTTCCAGGCTGGGGCCCGCGGACCTGGAAAGCCGGCCCCTGGATTTCCATTATACGGGTTATTACGACAGGGAAATGGGCAGGCCCATTACGCGCGTTTTTCTGTCTTTCCGGAAACTGATGCCCCCGGAGAAACTGGCGCGCATCAAGCGCTGGACCAACCGCCTGGAAAAAAAGCATTCCGAAAACGGCCGGCGCCGGGTGAACCTGGATCCCGGCTATATGGAAATGGGAAAGTTCGTTCTGGCCACCACCAAGGACCAGCAGCACCGCCTTTATATCGGCGGCGGAATCTTCGAGGAAGTCACGCTTTATTACCGGGATAAAAAATGGCGGGCCTGGGACTGGACATACCCGGACTACCGGAGCCCGGAGTATCACGAAATTCTGGAAGAGATCCGCGAACTCTACGCGGCGCAGCGGGACGCGCCCGCGCGCTTGACAGGCCGCGTTCAGGCCCCGTAAAATGAACCCGGAATCCGGAGGCCGCTCATGCTGAAGAACCGCAACGCCATCCTGTTTCTGATGCTCGTCATCGCGGCCGTCCTGAACGCGGACAACCTGGTCTTGTCCGCCACGCTGGGGCAGATCACCGCGGAATTCAAAATCAACTACGGCGATATCGGTCTGATCAGCGGTTTGTTCACCATTCTGGGGGCCGTGGTCAGCCTTTTGGCAGGATATTTTACCGACAAAGGCCGGCGCAAAATTCTTTTCGTGGCCACCGTGGCGCTGGGCGAAATTCCCTGCTTTTTGACGGCGTTTGCCGCGGACTATACACAGTTTTTCATCCTGAGGGTCCTGACCGGGTTCGGGGTGGGCGCGGCTTTTCCCGTCATGTTTTCCATATTGGGCGATCTCTTTGACGAAAAACGCCGCGCGTCCGCCGCGGCCATGCTCACCACCGCCATCGGTCTGGGGCAGATCATCGGCATGCTTCTGGGCGGCTATTTCAGTTCGGGGCCCACGGGCTGGCGCCTGCCGTTCATCTTATCGTCCGTGCCCAATATCCCGGTCCTGGCGCTGTTTCTGCTCCTGGTCCCGGAGCCCGGCCGCGGCGCATCCGAGGAATCCCTGAAGCAGCTGGTGCAGAACGGTTATCTGTATCCCAAAACCATCCGCCCGGGGGATTACCTGAACCTGGCGAAAATCCGGACAAACGTTCTCCTGCTGGTCCAGGGCGTATTGGGAACGGTGCCCTGGGGCGCGATCCCGCTTTTCCTGGTGGAATTTTTGAAGCAGAAGAAAAGTTTGTCCACGGAACAGGGCACCAACGTGTTCCTGGTTTTCGCCCTGGGAAACATTCTGGGAACGCTACTGGGCGGGATCTGGGGCGGGCGGCTGTTCCGGATCCGGGCGGCTTTGGTCCCGATGTTCTGCGCCGTGACCACGGTGGCGGGCGCCCTGGTGGCGCTGGCGGTGTTTACCGTCCTGCCCGCGGGAAACCTGCTTCTCTTCCTGGTCTGCGGTTTTGCGGCGTCCTTCCTGGTTTCCATGACCGGGCCCAATATGCGCAAGATGCTGCTGGACACGAACGTTCCCGAGAACCGCGGCGCGATCTTTTCCATCTTCAACCTGACGGACTCCGTGGGCACGGGCATAGGACGGTTCGTGGCGGGAGTGGTGTCCGCATCCTTCGGCCTGACCGTCGCACTCAGCGGTTCGGTGGCGCTCTGGATTCCCTGCGCGGTCGTGCTCTGGCTCGCGGCGTCCGTTTTCCCGAGGGACATAGCCGCCCTGCACAGGAAAATGAAAACGGTCGCCGGCCAGATGCGAAAGTAAATAATCCTGTTTTCTTTTCTGAACGTCTGTTCCGGTTGACTGAAGGGGTAGAGGATGAAGTTTTTGAAGTTTCCCAAAGGTTTTCGCTGGGGTACGGCCACGGCCTCCTATCAGATAGAAGGCGCCAGCCGGGAGGACGGCCGGGGACTTTCCATATGGGACACATTTTGCCGGAAGCCGGGCAGGATCCTGGACGGAAGTAACGGAGACGTCGCGTGCGACCATTACCACCGCTACCGGACCGACGTGGCGCTCATGAAGAAACTGGGTTTTACCAATTACCGGTTTTCCGTGGCCTGGCCGCGTGTTTTTCCCGACGGGTCGGGGCGTCTGAACAAAAAGGGGCTGGATTTTTACGACCGGCTCACGGACACGCTGTTGTCTGCCGGGATCGAGCCGTTTATCACGCTCTATCACTGGGACCTGCCGGACGCCCTGGAAAAAAGCGGCGGCTGGTACAACCGCGAAACGGCTTCCCGGTTTTCCGAATTCGCCGGCGTTGTGGCCGGCCGTCTTGCGGACCGGGTCCGTTACTGGATCACGCTCAACGAGCCCGTCGTGTCTTTCATGAACGGATACCGGACGGGTGATCACGCGCCGGGTTACCGACATATGTTCCGTTCGTTCGGGGTGCCGCACAATCTTCTGCTGGCGCACGGGTTGGGGCTCCAGGCGGTCCGGGCGGCCGGGAAAAGCGCCGCGGGAAAGAAACCGCAGGTCGGGATCACGAACGCGCTTTCCATGTTTTATCCCCTGCGTCCCGCGGACACGAAAGCCGCGGCCCGGGCGCAGGACATGATGCGGCTGTTTTTGGACCCCGTTTTCCGGGCCGAATACCCGATCTCTCTGGACGGCTGGATCCGTCTGTTCACCGCGGGAATGAAACAGGAGGACATGAGGGTGATATCCCAGCCCGTGGATTTCCTGGGCATCAACAACTACTCCCGGTTCGTGATGAAGAGAACGATCCATCCCGTATTGCCAGGCCGGATGGTCAAACCGCGTTCCAAAGGGATCGAATACACCGATATGGATTGGGAAGTGTATCCGGAAGGCCTTTACGACCTGCTCAAGTGGGTGGCCAAAGAATACGGCAATCCCGCGGTCTATATTACCGAAAACGGGGCGGCGTTTCCGGACACCCTGGAGAAGGGGCGCGCCGTCCACGACGAGCGCCGTACGGCATTTCTGACGGAATACCTCAGGGGCGTACACCGGGCCGTGTCCGAGGGCGTGAACGTGAAGGGATACTTTGTGTGGAGTTTTATGGACAACTTCGAGTGGGCCAAAGGGTATGCCAAACGCTTCGGGATCGTTTACGTGGATTATCCCACACAGAAGAGGGTGGTGAAAGACAGTGGTCTGTGGTACAGCCGCGTGTGCCGGGAGAACGGGTTTACCGCCTGAAACCGCCCGGAAAACCGCTTTTTTGACAACTCCCGGGCGCGCTGTTATAATACTGATTCCGATTTGGCTTTGCAGGAGAGTCCTGACGCCTGCCGCAGACGGCCGGACAGGCCGCAAAGCGGGAAAGAAGACGCGCCGGAAAGGAAAAATCATCGCGGATAGTATGGGCCGCTAGCTCAGTTGGTAGAGCATCACACTTTTAATGTGAGGGCCCTGGGTTCGAGCCCCAGGCGGCTCAAGGATCATTCCCCTGTAGCTCAGTTGGCAGAGCAGGTGACTGTTAATCACCGGGCCGTAGGTTCGAGCCCTACCGGGGGAGAAAACGCCCAGCCCCTTGTTCGGGATTTTCGTCATTCCGGGAAACACCGGGTAAAAAAAACCGGTTGGATTCGGAAAGGGAATCTCAAACAAGGGGCTGGGTTTCTTTATTTTTTCCTGATTCCCCGTCCCGATTCCCTCCACCCTTTCTTGACGCAGAGCGCCGGCCCTCTTATTGTAATCTATCTTCAGTTCCGCTAACAAAATGTGTCGATTTTCCGATAATTTGATTGAATTTTCAAAGCAGGATTGTTTTATGAGATTACCGGTTATGGCGTTTTTCCTGTTTTTTTTCGGGTTGGCCACGGCTTATTCCCAGCAACCCGCCGCCGTGAACGACCCGCAGGCCTATATCCTTTACCGCCAGGGCAACGAACGCTACCGGGTCAAGCGTTATGACGAGGCCCGGCAGTTCTATCTGGATCTGGTGAACCAGTATCCCCGTTCGCGCTACGTTCCGTATTCCATTTACATGCTTTCGTTCATGGAAACCGACTATGTCAAGATCATTGACTATCTGGGCCTCATCAAGGACAAATACACGGATTTCCGCTACTGGACGAACGCTGTGGAAAAACTGGGAGACGTGTTTTACGTCATGGGCAATCACGGCGCGGCCATGGAGCAGTACCGGGCCGTCCCGACGGAACGGTCCGTCTATATGCTCGCAATGATCGCGGCATCAGACAACAAGCCGGAGCAGGCCCTGCCGCTGGCCGATCAACTCCTGTCCCGGACCAAAGACCACTCGCTGGCTTACAAGGCCCAGTTGATCCGGATCAAGATCCTGCTGGACCAGCGTCGTTTTGACGAGTTGTTCCCCGCGCTGCAGGAGTCCCTCAAACTCAAAAAATGGGCCTACGACAACTGCGCCCGGGCGCTCTATTACACCGGCCGCTACTACTTCGAGCGCAGGAACATCGTGGAACACCGGGAAAAAGCGCTCTACGTGTTTTCCCTGGTCAAGACCGTGTTCCCGCTGTCCGTGGAAGCGACCATGGCCAACTCATACCTGGACACACTCCGGAAGGCGGACGTGAGCCGGACCGTGTCCGTGCGCTGGGTGGCGGACGTGTTCGCCCAGAAGACGGACGCGCCCTACAAACAGCAGACCGTTCCCGTGCTGAACGAGATGGAGCAGAAAGCGGAAAGCGTGACGGAAGACGCGGAAGGTCTGGCGGCGAACATGGTCCGCGCGGACGTTCTGGAATACGTGGTGCGCATAGGAGAATACAAGGACTTGAGCGTGGCGAACCTGGTGGCCCGGGACGTCCTGAAAACCGGGCAGACCTATCCTCTGGGCATTTATTTCCGCAACGACCTCTATTTTGCCGAGATCCGGGGCGTCAAGACCCTGGAAGAAGCCAAGAGTTTTGCGGCAAAACTGAAAGCCATGGGATACGCGGACACCCGCGTGGTGGAATTTGTGCGCGTGGTTGAATACGCCCGGTAACCCATGACCTATCCGGAGAGCGTGCAGTTTCTCAAGGGGCTGGAGAACTACGAGTACCGGGCCCCGCAGTACCGCGCCCGCGCTTACGACCCCCGGAAAGTCCGGCGTCTCCTGAAACGCGCGGGTTTGTCTGACGAGTCCATCCGCATCATCCATATCGCCGGCACGAAAGGCAAGGGTTCCACGGCCCATTACCTCTCCCGACTGATCGAACTTTCCGCTCCCCGGGAGCGCACGGGGCTCTTCACGTCTCCGCACCTGTTTTCCCTCACGGAACGGATCCGCGTCAATTCCCGGCCCATTTCGGAGGCGGAATTCGCCCGGCTGGTGGCGCGCTACCGGTCCTTTCTCCGGAAAAGCCGGGCCACGTTCTTCGAAGCCATGACATTTCTGGCCATGGCGCACTTCATTGCCCGGGATTGCGGATTCGTGATCCTGGAAACGGGCATGGGCGGGCGGCTGGATTCCACGAACTACTGCCGGCCGGCCCTGACGGCGATCACGCCCGTCGGTTACGACCACACCCGTTCGCTCGGCAAGACGCTGGGGCGGATCGCGGGGGAAAAGGCCGGGATCATCAAACCCGGCGTTCCCGTGGTGGTGGCTCGGCAACACCGCCAGGCGCTGAGGCGCATATCCCGCGAGGCGCACGGGCGTAAGTCGCGACTCATCCATGTTCCGGACACTGTCCAGGCGCGCGTGAGGGCCAGGGGGTTCTCCGGGTCTGTGTTTGACTGTACGCTGTGGCGGAACCGCAGGGAGACGGTCTGGAAGAACGTCCGTCTGCGTCAGACCGGGGACGCGTTCGTGGATAATTTTCTCATGGCGCTGGTCTGTCTGGCCGAACTGGGATTACCGCTCCGGAGCGCCGTGATCCGCAAGGCCGCGCGCATCCGCATTCCCGGCCGGATGACAAGGATCCCCCGCGGGATCGCGGACGTGTCCCATAACGACCAGTCCCTGCGCCTGCTTTTCCAGACGCTCATGCGATATATCCGGTCCCGGAACTATCATTTGTATCTGACCATCCTGGCCGACAAGGAGATCCGCAGGATCGCGGACACCGTGCGGGAGTACGCGGGTTTGTTTCACCGCATTACCGTCTTTGATTTTCCGTGCGAACGGCCGTCCGGCGGGAAGGCCCTTTACGCCCGTCTGAAAAAAATGCCCCACGTGAAATATGCCGCGGACCTTTCCCAGGTTCGCCCCCGAAAAGGGGAATTCAACGTATTTGCAGGGTCTTTTTACATGTTCCGGCCCCTCCTGGGCCGCCTGAAAATCCCGGCCCGACTCTTGCGCGCGTGACGGATCTTTCAGTCGCCGGTTTTTTGAAGGTCAGGATGCCGCGAACAGGGTGGTTCGCATTTATAAGGTGTAAGTCCCGCATGATGATCCGTCCGGAAAACATCTTGATCCTGACAGTACGGAAGAATCGGATTTCATTGGAACGGTCAGACTTGCTTTCACCTGTTTCGATTCATCAGGATCAGGGTAATGTCGTCCGCCTGCTCCTGTCCCTTGCGGAACAAGGAGGCCTTTTCAGTCAGATTGGCCGCAATACGATCCAAACCGTTTTGGGCATCCGCCAGCACGATATCCTCGACCCGCTTCAACCCGAACAATTCTTCCCGATCATTGGCTGATTCAATGAGTCCGTCGGTCTGGAGTATCAGGACTGCTCCCGGCTCCAGAGAGAATTCGCCATTGCGGAAGACCGAATCTTCAAAAAGTCCCAGCGGAGGCCCGGTGCTGGCGAGGGTCTCGATGCATCCCGAATTGCAGTGGTATATCAGAAAGGGGCAATGTCCTGCGCTGCAGTATTTCAGGTGCGGGGAAGCCGTGTCCAGCGTCAGCATCAGCGCTGTCGCGTAGAGTTCTCCTTTCAGAAGAGCATGCGTGTTCGCGCTCATTTCCCGGAGAACGTCAGACGGCAAGCGGTGTTTTTCAACGGCTGTCCGGAACAAATGACACATGACCGAGGTGACAATGGCGGCAGACTCTCCGTGGCCGGAGATGTCTGCGAGAATGACGGCATGATGATTTGGCCCTGTTCTGGCGTATTGATAGAAATCGCCGCCCACAAACAAGGCCGGAGAGTAAACCGTCCTGATCTCAAAACCGGGTATCGGGCCTATGTGTTCCGCAAGGAATCGCGACTGAATCATCCCGGCGATCCGGAGTTCCTGTTCCGCGGTCCGGTTGGCGGATTCCAGGCGCACCTGGGCTTGTTCCTCTTCTGCCCGGACATCGTTATAAAATTTTACGAACAGCAGGAAGAATGTCGTGATCACGACTGTGAACAGGCTCGCCGAAGCAAGACCCGTCCAACCGAGCGGCTTGAGCAGACTGTCCCGGAACATGGTAAAAACGAATATCTGGCCGGCAATGGTCCATGCCGAAGCGAATAAAACCGTGGAGTATTTCTGATACATGGATCCCGACAGAAGTACCAGCCAGAGGAAGATAAAATTGGACAGATAAGGGCCGTTCGGTTTGACAGCCGCGATATTGATCACGATTAAAACCGTTGTCAGAACAGCAATATTGAGGTACATCTGGACCCTGATAAATTTCCGCAGAAACAGCAGCAGAGTGAGCGGAACGATGGCCGAAAGCAGAATTCCGACTATCCAGACCGTATCTGTTATGCGGCCAATGATCCCGGTGACGAGAGTGACGAGCAGATAAAACCAGTAAAGGGCGTATAGCAGGGCGTTCTTCTTGACGATCAAAGCGGTGTCTTTGTCCATGAGATATTACCTGGCCCTGAAAAGCATGACAGCCGTGTCCCTTTGCGTTTTTCCGTCTTCCGGAGAGTCCGGGAACCAGGAATTAAAAAGTTCAGTCAAGCTTTTTTGCGCGCCAATGTTCAATCCGTCATCCTGAACCCGGGTTGATGTTACCGAACCGTGGAAAGCGGTTGAGGCGGCCAGGATAATATCGCCGGTTTCAGGCCGCCAGTGACGAACGCGGTATTCGGACAGCGCGGATTCTCCCAGTTTTGGGTTTACAGAATCGACGGGTTCTATGGGCCGGGAACTTCCCGGCCGGATCAGGGTCAGCCCCGGCACTCCGGCGGAAACAGAAAGAACATCGCGGCGACCGGGATTGATCGTGAATATCGCGCCGCAAACTGTGATTGATCCTTTCAGCGTCTGATTCAGGCCGGAGTTGAGAGACCGGGCAATTTCTGCCGGGTCGGTGTTCCGGCTGCTTGCAGACTGGAACAGGGTGCTCAGATAGGACAGTATCAGAGCCGCGGACGGCCCCGAGCCGGGGATGTCCAACAGGATTGCCGGGAAAGACCCGTCTTCGTGTTTGATCATGTGATACAGGATCGTGCCAATGCCGCCAGAGGATCGGTAAAAGAAATCGTTTTCAAAACCGGATATCTTTTCCAGTGCCGCGGGAAGGAACAGTTTCTGGGTTCTGACCGCAATCCCGAGATCGGCGTCAAAAAGAATGCGCATGCGATCCAGCTCAGACAGGCGGATTTTCGTTTTCTTTTGCAGGGAATTGATATGCTTGATAAATACGGAAAAATAGGCGCCAACAAAAATCGTAAAAATGACGTAATAGACAATTTCCCCTTCGTCCTTGGGGAGAGGCGGAATCAGGCGGGACCATTCATACAGATAGATCTGGGAGACGACGGTCAGAACCGTCGCGATCCAGACCACGGAATATTTCTGGTAGAGGGAGGAGATGGCTATGGAGAACCAGAGGAAAAGGAAGCCGTTCCATGTCTGGCGCAAATCGGCATGGATTATCAGGTGCAGGCTTGCTCCCGTCACCAGGCAGATCATGACCGGCTTGGCCAGCCGTTTGTGCGCATTCAGTGCGATCAGAATTCCGAGAAGTACAAATGCCGCCGCGGAAACGGCCGCAACCGGCACGGTTACCGGTCCTGATATCAGTAACAGCCCAAAATGTAATCCGTTCAGGATCAGGAGTATGACCGCATTCAAACGGTTCTTGCGCCTGATAATGTCAAAGTCAGTCCCAATCTTGATGGCCATGATAAAATCAGGTTAAAACTGGCAGTTAATACAGTCAAATTTACCGGGCGTGGCATAAAATCGTCAATTTTCATGGTCTTTACTGTAAAAAAATCCGATTATCATAGTTCATCATTTATCAAACGCAATTCGCCTGGCTGGGCAAGCCGTCAGAATAGTCAGGATAATCCCATTGGCGGCCGCCTTTGTTCAAGTCTGTGCATCCTGTTTTTTTGTGCACTATTGCCGTTTCCCTGATAGAATGTACGGATTATTTTTCGGGGTTTATTCTTTAACAGTTGATAATAAACCGGCGCCGGAAACCCCTTGCAAAACCTTGTTGTGGCAAGGCTTTTCCTGCCGGATCAGAACGGGCCGGGACGGCCCCGCCACCGGAGCGTCCTGTCTAAACAGTCTTTCTCCGGAAAATTGGCACAGGAATTGCAAGTATTCATCTTGGCGCCCGGACCTGAAGCGCCGCTGATTGAATAACGGGAATGGCAATTTAAAATTTTGAGGTTCTCATGAAAACGGGTCTGATTTTCCGCGTATTCCGAAAAACTTATTCCCTTCTGTCCCGTATTCCTCTTTTTCCCGTTCGCCTGCAACCGGAGTGCAATCCGCTTTCCGGTATCTGCGGCCAGTTGTCCGGATATACGATCATTTTAAAAATATTGAGAGGAGCGTAAATATGAAAAACAGATTCTGTCAGACATTCGTCATCGCGCTTTTCACGGTTTTCTTTTGGCTAACCGGATGCCAGATTTCTCCGGAACCCGTTGTTCCCGTGGCCGCCTCTGAGGCCGGGGGAACCGTGAAGATTCTGGCGACGGAACCGGTCTTCGGTCTTTACGGCGAGACCATCCCCATCGGGGTGGTTTGGGATACCGACGCGAAACTGGACCTGTGGACGTCTTCCGGGGCCGGTTTGACGCTGGCGGAAGTGACCACCACGGCCGGTGAAGGGACAAAGTCCTGGCAATTGACCGGCACGGGCACCTGGATGGGAATGGCCCTGCGCGTCGAGCCCATTTCTTCATTGGTGAACATGGCCTATTATACGAACGGCTCCCTCAATTTTATGTATAAGGGAACCAAACGCATCAAGATCGGCGTGAAGAGCGGCGGCGTCGCGCCTTACGACAAATGGATGACCATGACCAACGGTCAATACGGATTCCTCACCAACAACACCTGGTGCACCGTATCCATACCCATGGGTTTTTTCCGCGAAGTGAGCCTTGACATGACCGAACAGTATTTCATGGTGGCGATGGACGCCGCCCTGGGTTATACCGTGGGTACGGTTTTCAACCTGGACAAGATCTACTACGCGACCAACAGTACTTACGCCCAGCCCCCTTTACCCGTGGCTGACACAAGCAAAGTGGTGCTCTTCAGCGAAACCAATCCGATCAACGTGGACTGGGACGTGAACACGATCATGGAGAACTGGAACGACGGGATCATTACCGTGGACACGAATTCTTTCGCCGAAGGCGACCAGTCGTGGCTGTTCAAGGGAACCGGCGCCTGGATGGGGTTCGGTATCCGCGTAAACCCCGCCACCGCATACAGGAATCTCTCCGGCTTTGCCAACGGAAGCCTGAAATTCCGTTTCAAGGGCACATTGCCCGTGAAGATCGGCATCAAGAGCGGAGCCGCTACCGAAGCGTGGCTGACCCCAGAAGACCTTTACAAGTACGGGATGCTGACCAACAACACCTGGAGCACGGTATCCATACCGCTGAAATTGTTCGCCGGAATCAATTTCTCCAGCGTATCCTATTATTTCATGATCGTTGCGGACCTCTCGACCAAATTCTCGACGGCCGCTTCTTACAGTGTTGATGACCTTTACTGGACGACCAACGCGACCGCGGTTGTGACCAATATCGTTCCCGTGGATCCTGACGGCGCATTCAGTATTTTCAGGGAAACCTATCCTTTGGACGTCAATTGGGCCGCCAACGTCAAAATGGACATTTGGACCGCTTCCGGCGCGGGCATGACCGTGACCGAAGACACGGCGGTTTACGGCGAAGGCACCAAATCCTGGAAACTGACCGGCACCGGCAGCTGGATGGGCATGGGCGTCCGCGCCGAACCGATCACGACCCTGAAAAACCTGGGCGCCTGGTCCAACGGTTCGATCCGCTTCATGTTCAAGGGTACGAAACCCATAAAAGTGGGCGTGAAAAGCGGTGGCGTGGCGCCGTACGATAAATGGCTGAGACTGACCAACGGCCAATACGGCTTTGTCACCAACAACACCTGGTGCAGCGTGGCGATCCCCGCGCAGTTTTTCCGCGAAGTGAGCTTCGACATGATGGAACAGTATTTCATGGTGGCGATGGACTCCAGCATGGGATATACCGTGGGTACGACTTTCAACCTGGACAATCTCTATTTCGCTACCAACAGTCCCTACGCACAACCTCCCTTGCCGGTGGTTGACAACTCCAAAGTGGTCCTGTTCAGCGAAACCAGCGAGATCAACGTGAACTGGGACGTGAACACGGTGATGGAAAACTGGAACGCCGGCACGATCGCCGTTAACACCAACAGTTTCGCCGAGGGCGACCAGTCTTGGCTGTTCAAGGGGACCGGGACCTGGATGGGCTACGGTATCCGCGTGAACCCGGCCGGGACTTACAGGAACCTCTCCGCCTTTACGAACGGCAGCTTGAAGTTCCGCTTCAAGGGCACCCGCCCCGTGAAGATCGGCATCAAGAGCGGCGCCTCCACAGAAGCGTGGCTGGTGCCCGCAGAACTGATGCAACTGGGCATGCTGACCAACAACACCTGGAGCACGGTCTCCATTCCGATGGCCTGGTTCAAGACCAAGGGAATCAACTTTTCGGCCATATCCTATTATTTCATGATGGCTGCGGACTCCATGACGCTGTTCTCCACGGCGGCCTCATACGGTATCGACGACCTGTACTGGACGACGAATACCTCCCCCGGCGGGCCGGTCACGACCAATACGGTTGCGACCTACGGGTTATTCAGCGAAACTGTTCCGCTGGATATTGTCTGGAATACCAGCGCGAAGATGGACATTTGGACCGACTACGGCGCGAACATGACCCTTGTCGAGGATATCATTACCGTCGGCGAAGGCAACCGGTCGTGGAAGATCACCGGCACCGGGACCTGGATGGGAATGGGCATCCGCACCGAACCGATCACGACGCTCCGGAACCTGAGCGCCTACTCGAACGGTTCTTTGAACTTCATGTACAAAGGCACGAAACCCATCAAAGTCGGCCTGAAGAGCGGCGGAGCGATCCCGACCGAGAAATGGCTGAGATTGACCAACGGGGCATACGGTTTCAAGACCAACAACACCTAGTCTACTGTGTCCATACCCGCGGGCTTCTTCCGGGACGTGAGCTTTGACATGCTCGAGCAGTACTTCATGTTCGTATCGGACGCGAGCGTGGGTTACACCAAGGGCACGACATTCAACCTGGACAACGTTTATTTCGCGAAAACCAGTACTTATCCACAACCCCCATTACCGGTGGTTGACAACAGCAAGGTGGTCCTTTTCAGCGAGACGAGCCCGATCAACGTGAACTGGGACGTGAACGTGGTGCTTGAGAACTGGAATGCCGCCAAGATCACGCTGGACACCAATGTTTTCGCGGAAGGAAACAAGTCGTGGCAGTTCGAGGGCGGCGACCTCAAGACCTGGCTGGGAGTGGGGATCCGCGTGAACCCCGCCACCTCCTACAGAAACCTCTCGACTTTTGCGAACGGAAGTTTGAAGTTCCGTTACAAGGGAACCAAGGCCGTGAAGATCGGCATCAAGAGCGGCGCTTCCACGGAAAGCTGGCTGACGCCCGCCGACCTGTTCCGGCTCGGCATGGTGACCAACAACACCTGGTGCCAGGTTTCCATTCCTTTGGCGCTCTTTAAAGGCATCAGTTTCAGTTCCATATCCTACTATTTCATGATGACGGCAGACGCTGCCACGCTGTTCAATACGGCCGCATCCTATTACGTTGACGACCTCTACTGGACCACGAACGCGAGCGCCGGCGGGCCCACGAACATCAACGCCTCTGCGAGCTACGGCCTGTACAGCGACTCCGTTCCGCTCGATATCGTGTGGAACACCAGCGCCAAAATGGATATCTGGACAACGGCCGGAGCCGGGATGACGGTGGCCGAGGACATATTCGACGCGCCGGAGGGCGGTTACTCCTGGAAACTGACCGGCACCGGCAGCTGGATGGGAATGGCCATTCGCAGCGAACCGATCACCACGCTCCGAAATCTCAGCGCCTATTCGAACGGTTCGCTCAATTTCATCATCAAGACGACCAAACCCGTCAAAATTGGCGTGAAGAGCGGCGGCGTTGTCCCGGCGGAGGGATGGCTCCGGTTGACGAACGGCCAGTACGGTTTTGCCACCAACAACACCTGGTGCAAAGTGTCGATACCGGCTCAGTTCTTCCGCAACGTGAGCTTTGACATGATCGAGCAGTATTTCATGGTGGCCTGTGATGCGGCCCTGGGTTATACCGCCAACATGGTGGTGGGCTTGGACAATATTTACTGGGCGAACACCAGCCCCTACGCCCAGCCCCCGGCCCCCGTGTTCAACAGCAATATTGTTTCCCTGTTCAGCGAAACCACGCCCGTGAACGTGAATTGGGACGTGAACACTGTCATGGAGAACTGGAACGCGGGTACGATAACCGTTGACACGAACGTCAAGGCGGAGGGGGACAAATCCTGGCTCTTCAAGGGGACGGGGTCCTGGATGGGATTCGGGACCCGCGTGAATCCCGCCACCGCATACCGCAACCTGGCCAACTTCACCAACGGCAGCCTGAAATTCCGGTTCCGGAGCACGCGGCCCGTCAAGATCGGCGTCAAGAGCGGGACTTCCACGGAGGCCTGGCTCACTCCCGCGGAACTGATGAGAATGGGCATGCTCACCAACAATACCTGGAGCACGGTCTCCATTCCGATGGCCTGGTTCAAGAATAAAGGGATCAACTTTTCGGCCATCTCCTATTACTTCATGATGGCGTCAGACGCGGCCACGCTGTTTTCGACCAGTGCGTCCTACTATATTGACGACCTCTACTGGACCACCAACGCGAGCGCCGGCGGGCCCACCAATATTGACGCCGCAAAAACCTATGGTCTTTACAGCGACACGGTACCTCTGGACATTGTCTGGAACACCGACGCCGCCCTGGACATCTGGAACGGAATGGCAATATCAGAGGACTTGATCGACGCGCCGGAAGGCGGCAAGTCCTGGGTCTTCACGGGCACCGGAACCTGGATGGGGTGCGGTCTTCGCGTGAATCCGGTCACGACACTCAAGGACATGAGGGCCTATACCAACGGGAACCTGGTGTTCATGAGCAAGGGGGCCAGGCGTTACAAAGTGGGCATCAAGAGCGGAGGCGCGTCCCCTGTTGAAAAATGGGTGAACATGACTCACGGGACTTACGGCTTTAACACCAACAACACCTGGTGCACCGTGAACATTCCCCTGAGCGCCTTTGCCGGCGTGAATTTCGGCGCCATCGAGCAGTACTTCATGTTCGTGTCTGACAGCGCGCTGGGTTACACCACGGGTTCCGTTTACCGGCTGGACAATCTCTATTGGAGGCGTCCGTAAAAAAGATCGGGATATTTTCAAGAAAAAGCCCCGCCCGGGATTACCGGGCGGGACTTTTGTTTTTTTACCGGTCTGTGATCCGTGTTTTGGGACAGTGCCGTCATGCCGGCCTGATCGATCCGGATCAGTAATTCTCCACCCAGATCTGGAAATGCTCCTGCGGGTGGTCACACACGGGGCATTTGGCCGGCGCGTCCTGGGATTCGATGATGTGGCCGCAGTTCCTGCAGATCCAGAACACCTTCGTGCCCTTCTTGAATACGCCGCTGTTGGCCACGTTGTCTGCCAGCTTTTTATAGCGGGCCTCGTGACGGGCCTCCACCAGCGCCACCGCGCGGAAGGTCTTGGCCACGTCCTGGAAACCTTCCTCCTCCGCCACCCGGGCGAACTCGGGGTAAAGCTTGGTCCATTCCTCGTTCTCGCCGGCGGCCGAACTCTGGAGGTTGTTCAGGGTCTTGTCCGAAAGCGAAACGGGGTATTCCGCGTGAATGGACTGCATGGTGTTCGGGTCCAGGTGATTCAGAAGGTGTTTGTAGAAAAGCTTGGCGTGTTCCTTTTCGTTTTCAGCCGTTTCCGTGAAGATTTCAGCGATCTGGAGGTAACC
>CAYMRH010000045.1:15519-21675 GCA_964392785.1 uncultured Brevinematales bacterium | reverse complement strand
CTCTTTTTCCGCCCCGTGTACGGCGCGCCTCTGATCGGCAACCTGGGTTTCGGCGTTTCGGGGTTCATCGATACGGATCCGCTCTATAACGGCGCCGCCCGGGCTTTCGGTTACGCCGCGGACCTGGACCTGCCCGTTTTGAAATTCCCCGTTTTCGCCATGACGCTGTATTCGGACGTGGCCACGCTCGGGTACTCTGACACCAACCGCATGACCAACGAGATGATGAAGGGGCTGGGAGTTTTTGCCGGCGTGAAAGGGACCATCATCATCATCGATTACAAAGCCGAATACCGCAGGATCCAGGACGGGTTTATCCCGGGATACGTCAACAAGTTTTACGACGCCACCGGCCGGGTCGCCAACTTTACGGCCCTGTCCTCCGGCACGGCCCAGAACTTCAACGGATTTTTGGTGTCTGCCGGCAAGACGTTTGAGGGTTTCGGCGGCGTGTCGCTGTCCTACCAGCACTACCTGCCGGAATTTTCCACCACCAACACCTACAACAATTTCCACATGGAAGCGAGCGTGAGCAAATGCCTCTTTAAAAAGGCGTACGGGCTCATCGCTTACGACCGGCAGAACTTCGCTCCCGGCGACCTCTTTACGGATTTCCTGGGCAACGGCGCGGTGATCACGACCCAGATTTTCTACGAGATAGCGGCCGGGGCGTACGTGGGCGTCACGGTCAAGAAGTATTTTGAGGCCGACGCATTCGGCACGGTAACGGAAAAATACACCTACGGGCTGATCACGCAGATCGGACTGTAAAATAACGGGATAACGCGCGGGGCCCGGCGTACGCCGGGCCCCGTTTTTTTCCGGAACGCTACTGCGGTTTCTTCCGGGAGGGCAGGAATTTTACGTCCTGCGCGGTGATCCGGACGGCGCTGCGGTTCTTGCCGTCCTCGGCCTTCCACCGGCTCTGGCGGAGTTTGCCGGACACGATGATGCGCGTGCCCTTCTTGAGGTAGGTGGAGCAGATTTCCGCCAGTTTACCCCAGGCATTCACGTCGAAATAGCTGACTTCCTCCGTCTTTTCGCCGTTCTTGCGGGTTATGGACGTGTTCGCGACCGCGAAACGCGTATAAGCCAGACCGTCCGAAGTGTACTTCAGTTCCGGTTCGCGGACCACTCCGCCTTCCACCACGATGACATTGACACTGGAAACCATAAGGTTCCTCCTTTTGATTTTCTGAATACCCTAATAACCGGAAATTGTTAAAACGGATGAAAAGCGGATGAAAAAATTGTATGCGTATGCTGACATGATCATGACAAATCGGATTTTGAGTCTTCGATAACCCTGGTATTTAAGGGCATGAAGAAGATAGTTCCTTTTCCTTAATGTTCATGGTATAATATCTGTCCTGGAGGGTCATATGAAGCGTTTGTTTTCCGTATTCATTTTTTCCGCTGTCGGTCTGATTACGCTTTTGTTTTTGCCCGCCTGCCCGATCCTGGAAAAACTGGGTGAAACCAATACGGGCTTCTGGGCCCGCCGGGCTGACAACAATCAATGGTACCAGGTTCCTTCCACGCTGGCCTACGAGGGGACTTACTGCCAGGTTTATGTGGAAGACGCGAATTCCTACCTGGTCTCAAGCGCAACGGCCCAGAATATCGCGAATGAGTTCGACAACAATATCTATAATCTCATGAGGACAAAGTTCGGGACCGAGCCGGATGAGGATGAAAATGGCAAGGTGGTGATCCTGGTTCTGGACATCATAGATGGGATGAGCGGTTCATCCTATGTGGCCG
This sequence comes from uncultured Brevinematales bacterium, assembly GCA_964392785.1. Classification (GTDB taxonomy): domain Bacteria; phylum Spirochaetota; class Brevinematia; order Brevinematales; family JAOACQ01; genus CAYMRH01. Next base: position 19,911 of record CAYMRH010000045.1, on the reverse strand, counting down.
GCTATTTTGACTCGACTCATCAACTGGACGATCCTTATTCCAACAAGAAGGATATGCTCTTTATGGATTGCAATCCTGGAATCTCTTATATGAGCGCATTTTACCTCACTATCGCCCATGAATTCCAGCATATGATCAATTTCAACCAGAAATACTTGGTTCAGGGCGGGTCTCCTCAGGATACATGGATTAACGAAGGACTGTCCGCAGCAGCGGAAACGTTATATACCGGGGTGTACACAAATTGGAAAACAGACTATTATAACAGCGATTCTGGTGGCGAACAGAATATTCGGCTAGGTCAGAATTTTGTGAGTTGGGGCCGCGGCGTACCTTCAGTATATACGGATCTGCTCGGGAACTATGCGACTGTTTATCTTTTCTTTCAGTGGCTTACGCTTCAGACCAACGGGAGCAATATGATCTATAAGGAAATCATTGATACAAATTTCAGCGATTATCGTTGTGTGGAAGCGGTGGCTAACAACCGACTCTATGCCGGAACTTGGAAGGAATATCTACGAGACTGGTTTACGGCAAATCTTTATTCACGCCCTACGGGAAAGTTCGGTTACAGGGGAAAGATCACACTGACGCCATATGGGATAGCGCCCAATGGTGCTTGGTTACTCTTGCCCGGAGAAGGTGTTTACAGCCCGATTACATTAAGCTGGACGATATCAACACAGGTCTATATTGATTATGCCGGACTAAATACTTCGACTTACGCAACTGACTATTTGGGCACTACCTATGATGGCAATGTCCTGTTGTCCTATAATTTTAACGGAAATCCGAGTGGAAGCCCAACTAACACCGGAAATCTGCCTGGTGCCAGCATCGCTCCAAACAGGAGCGGATTTGATTATTATAATCCAGTGCCTTCTATCCAATTTCCGAAAAACATTCCGGTCCCGATAGACACGATCTTCGGCCCCGGCGACGGACCCGGAAGAACGGACACACCCGTTGAGAAAAAATTCCGGTGATCCCGGGTCAAAGGGAGAATATGATGAAGAAAATCATGCATACGATCCTTATGCCGGTTGTTCTGACCCTTCTGTTGTTTGCCATGGGCGCCAAGCCGCAGGATTGGGAAAAATTCCGGGGCAAGCCGGTCAAAATCCAGGGCGTGCTGAGCGTTGTGGGCAACGAGCCCTTTACCCGCATGGGGGTCCGGACCCGGGACGGCTATCTGGTTTACCTTTCCGACCAGGACAAACGGCGTTATAACAACCTCATTGCCGAGGAAGTGGACGCGGAAGGGGTCCTGAGGGTGGAGACCATTTTCAGCGCCGACAGAAAGAAAAAGTTCCGCGAGTTTTCCCTGTCCAACGCGGTGCTGAAAAAGGCCGAACCGGTCCGCCTGCCCGCGGCGCCGGGGGCCACGAACTGAAAGGATCCCATGAATGGGTCCCCCGAATTGACATAAAATCCCGCGTTCCTTATACTATTCCATCCTTTCCGGCACCAAAGCTTGTTGGTGCTGGACGTTAGTCCATAAGGAGGAACAATGGAAAGACCCTACGAAGTCGCTTTCCTTCTCAAAGAAGGAGAGGCGGCCAAAGCGGCTGTTGACCGCATCAAGGACTACCTGTCCAAATCCAAGGGCTCCCTGAAAAAGGAGCACGATCTCGGGACCCGGACGCTGGCATACGTCATCCACCGGAACCGGGAGGATTTCCACAAGGCCTTTTACTATTTCCTGAACCTGGAAATGTCCTCCGACTCCCTGGCCAAATTCGAGCGCCAGCTGAAGTTTGACGAGGACGTGATCCGCTACATGGTCCTCGCGGGGAAATAACATGAGCTGGGATATCAACCGCGTTGTCCTGGTGGGACGGCTGGCCAACGACGTCGAGCTCAAGTACACCCCCGGCGGCACGGCCGTTGCGAAATTCCGGCTGGCCGTTGGCGGAAAACCACGGCAGGACGGAACGGACAGCGTATCGTTCCTGAACATCGTGGTCTGGGGCAAGCCCGCCGAAAACTGCGGAAACTACCTGTCCAAGGGAAAGCAGGTGGCCCTGGACGGCCGCCTGGAACAGCGGAGCTGGGACGCCCAGGACGGGACCAAGCGCAGCACGGTGGAAGTGATCGCCGAACGCGTTGAATTTCTCGGTTCTCCCGGCGGAAAAAGCGGCGGTCCGGCCGCGGGCCCTTCCGGCGCTCCGGTAGCCGCCAAAGCCCCGAATCCCGCCCAGCCGGCCGGCGGCGCGAAAACCGGTTTCGAGGACAATTTCTACGACAATACCGATTTCAACCCCACGCCCGTTGATCCGGCGGAACCCGTCGGCGACGGCGAACCCAATTTCTGACGGTTAAAAAGGAGAACGCTATGGCGGAAGATAACATCCTGGAACAGAAAGAAGAAAAAGCCGCTCCGGTCATGCCGGACGTTTCGGTTCAGGTGAGCGTGGCCGAATCGGACATCAAGCAGGCCAAGGAAGCCCCGGCGGTTGAAGCCGTCGCGGCGGAAAGCGGCGTTGCGCGTCCGGCGGGAAACAGGCCCGAACGGGGCGACCGCTACGACCGCGGTGAGCGCGGCGGCGGGGGCGGGGGAAAACGCTTTTTCTACACCAAGAAGGTCTGCCGTTTCTGCACCCGACAGCTGGACGAGAAGGCGATAGACTATAAAAACGTGGAACTGTTGCGCCGCTATTCCATGCCCAGCGGGAGAATCCTGCCCAGGCGCATCAGCGGCAACTGCGCGCGTCATCAGCGCGTGATCGTACGCGAGATCAAGAAGGCCAGGGTCATCGCCCTGATGCCCTTCCTGGATCGCTAAACCGGACGGCGGAGGAAAAACCGATGAAAGTCATTCTGCTCGAAAACGTCGTGGGCCTGGGCCGGGCCGGGGAACTCAAGACCGTCCGGGACGGATACGCCCGGAACTACCTGCTGCCCAAGAAGCTGGTGGAAGTGGCCACGAAAAGCAAGGAACACCACATCCAGCGCATTTCCGCCAAGCTGGCGGAAAAAGCCAAGAAATTCTACGAGGACGCCATGTCCCTCAAGGACCAGATCGAAAAAGAGGAACTGGAGCTGCGCGCCAAGGCCGGAGAGGAAGGCAAGCTCTTCGGGTCCATCACCAATACCGATCTGGCGGCCCGACTGAAAGAGAAGGGATTCGATATCGACAAGAAAAAAATCCTTCTGGACCATATCAAGGTCTTGGGCGAGCATTCCGCCAAGATCAAGCTGGACGAAGGCGTAACCGCCGTTATCAAGGTCAAGGTCGTCGCGGAATAAGCCGGATTTATGGCTTCGGACGATCTCGTCAAACGCGTTCCTCCGCACAGCCCGGAGGCGGAACAGTCCTGCCTGGGAGCCATGCTCATGTCCTCGGGCGCCATCGCGGCGGTGCAGGAGCTGATCCGGGAAGACGACTTTTTTGACGAGCGGAACCGGGTCATCTACAAGACCATAGACGAACTCTCCGAACGCAACGTGCCCGTGGACGTGGTGAGCCTGTCCGAACGGCTTTCTTCCGGCGGGCTCCTCCAGAAGGCCGGCGGCCCGGCCTATATCTCCAAACTGATCGAAAACGTCCCCTCCATATCCAACGTCCAGACCTACTCGCGCATTGTTCTGGAAAAGTCCATGCTCCGCGAGCTGATCAACGCCTCCCGCGTCATCATTGACAGCGTGTACGAAAACCAGAACGACGTGGAGAAACTTTCCGACGAAGCCGAGCGGCTCATCTTTGACGTGACCAATCGCAAGCTCCGCACCAACTACCGCCTGCTCAAGGACATACTGAAGGACACCCTGAACGGGATAGAACGGATCTCGAAATCCAAGCACGTGTACACGGGATTGCCCACGGGTTTCACCGATCTGGACGACAAGACCTCGGGTTTGCAGGGCGGCGACATGGTCGTGATCGCAGGCCGCCCGTCCATGGGAAAAACGGCGTTCGCCATGAATATCGCCGCGAACGTGGCAAGGGCGTCCTCCGAAAACGGCGTCATGTTTTTTTCCCTGGAAATGTCCTACCAGGAACTGGTGCTGCGCATGCTGTCCAGCGAGACGCGGATCGACATGCAGCGCATCCGGAAGGGCCAGCTCTTCGCCGCGGCCCAGGAATGGGACATGCTGGTCAAGGCGGCGGGCAGCCTGTCCCGCATGAAGATCCTGGTGGACGATACGCCGGCCATCTCCCTGAACGAGATCCGGGCCAAGGCGCGCCGCGTCGCGAAAAAATACAACATCAAACTGATCATTATCGACCACCTGCAGCTGGTCACGACGGCCGACTCCAGCAAGGCCAACCTGAACAGGAACGTGGAAATATCCTACATTTCCCGCAGCATCAAGGCGCTGGCCAAGGAACTCGGGATCCCGATTATCGTTCTGTCCCAGCTTTCGCGCAAGGTGGACGACCGCGGC
>CAYMRH010000045.1:9913-15509 GCA_964392785.1 uncultured Brevinematales bacterium | reverse complement strand
GAACCACCGGCCCATCCTGTCCGACCTGCGCGAATCCGGCGCCATCGAGCAGGACGCGGACCTGGTCGCGTTCCTGTACCGCGAGGAATATTACAACCAGGAAACCGACAAGAAAAACATAGCGGAAGTCCTGCTGCAGAAACAGCGCAACGGCCCCACCGGGGACATCCCGCTGGCGTTTTTCCCGTCCATCGTCCGGTTCGACAACCTGGACATGCATTCAGCGTATCTGGACCGCGAACGGAAGGACGCGGAACAGACCGGGGAGTTTTAGGGCGGCCGCATGAAAATACTGCAATCGCTCCTTCACGAGCTGGGTCAGTTCGGCGTCTTTTTCCTGGAAACCTTCCGTTACGTTCCGCGCAACCTGGCCCGCCCGGGAGAAATTTTCCGCAACATCTTCAGCATCGGCGTCCAGAGCGTGCCCGTGGTCATGATCACCGGTTTTTTCATCGGCATGATCCTGGGCCTGCAATTGGGTGACGCCATGGAAAGCGTGATCGCCGGCACGGCCCAGTACATCAGCGGCGGCCTGTCGCTCGCCATGATCAAGGAGATCGGCCCCGTGTTCACCGCGCTCATCGTGGTGAGCCGCGTGTGTTCTTCCGTGACCGCGCAACTGGGCACCATGAAAGTCACGGAGCAGATCGACGCGCTCAAAACGTTCGCCGTGAACCCCGTGGGTTACCTGGTCACTCCGCGCGTCATCGCCGGAATCATCGCCATGCCCATCCTGGGCTACATTTCCATCGCGGCGTCGCTGTTCGGGTCCTGGCTCATGATCTCCACGCTGCACGACGTGCCCACCATCATTTTCATCGAGGTGGCGCAGATCCCGCTTCGGGTGCGGTTCGTGGTCGAATCCGTCGTCAAGATGATGGTCATTGGCGGTTTTGTCCTGCAGGTGGGCACCTACTGCGGGTTCGAGGCCAAAAACGGCGCCGCCGGCGTGGGCGAAGCCACCATCCGGTCCGTGGTCATCTCGAGTTTCATGGTCATTCTCCTGGATTACATCCTGGGCGCGCTGTTCCTCATTCTCGCCGGGGCGGGGGCCATCTGATGCCGGTCAAAGCCAAAATCGAGATCCGGGGATTGCGGAAGGTTCTGAACCGCAAAACAGTCCTGGACGGAATAGACCTCAGAATCCTGGACGGGGAAACATTCTGCATCATCGGTCAGAGCGGCGTGGGCAAAAGCGTTCTGATCAAGCACATTATCGGTCTCATGAGCCCCGACGACGGCGCGGTGAGCGTGGACGGCGAAAAGCTGGATTATTCGGACAACCGGCAGTGGGACCGGATCCGGAGAAAATTCGGGATGCTGTTCCAAGGCGGCGCCCTGTTTGATTCCCTGACGGTGGGCGAAAACATCCTCTTCGCGCTGACGCATCTGCGGCCGGAGCTTTCCGAGGCGGAAAAGCAGCGGAAAATGCTCCACGCCCTCCGGCTGGTGGAACTCCCCGGCATCGAAAACCTGATGATCGCCTCGCTTTCGGGCGGGATGATGAAGCGTGTGGCGCTGGCCCGCGCCATCGTGGCGGAACCTTCCATCGTGCTGTTCGACGAGCCGACCACGGGCCTGGACCCCATTACCACGGCCAACATCAACGAGGTGATTTTGTCCCTGAAGAAAAAGCTGCGGACCACGTTCGTGCTGGTCACGCACGATATCCGCAGCGCCAAATACGTGGGAGACCGGATCGGGATGATCTACAAGGGGCAGATGATATTCGTGGGAACGCCCCGCGAGCTGGAAAAGACGAAAAACCCCTACGTGCTGCAGTTTACCCATGGCCGCTACCAAGGCCCCATTACGGACGACTACAACCGGGATATTTCCCGGCTGCTCAAAACCCGCTGCGAAACCCCAGACGGATCGAGGTGAGTTATGGAAAAGAAGAAATCCCAGAACGTCCTGATCGGCGCGTTCATTTTCTCGGGGATCGTGCTGGTGCTGATCTTCATCTATTTTGCCGGCAAGTTCAGTTTTATCGTGGGCGGGGGTTACCGGCTTTTCCTGGAATACGATTTTGTGGACAACCTGCAGGTGGGCGCCAAGGTGCGCGTGTCCGGCGGGCCGCCCATCGGCTATATCGGGAAAATCAATTTTGACAGCGGAAAGATCGTGATCGAGGCCTTGATCCAGGGGCGGTACAGGATCAACCGCGGCGCGGTATTCAACATCTATTCCACCAGTTTGGTGGGGCAGAAATACATCAACGTGTCCGGCTACCGCTCGGAACAGCTGGCGGGGCACTTCACGAACAACGAATACATCGTGGGGGTGACGCCCATCGGGTTTGCCAGGACCATCGAACTGGCCGGCGGAGCGGTCAAAACCCTCATGGGTCAGGAAAACGCGGACACGGTGGGTCGGCTGAAAAGCGTGTTCGTGAACACGGCGGAACTGATCGAGGGCTTAAACCGCATGGTGAACGACAACGCGACGGACATCCGGAAAAGCATCGGGAGCCTGAGCGTCAGCCTCAAAAACACCGGGGAAATCATGGACCGGATCAACTCGACGTTCGGCAACCTCCAGTCCGGCACCAAAAAAATATCCGACGCCCTGAACAAGGTGGATGAAAACGACCTGAACCGGATTGTCAGCAACATGAACATCGTCACGACGGAACTGAGGTTTTTGTCCACGGAACTGAACCGCCTGAGTTCCGACAAGAACAGCGCTCTCAACCTGGTCCGCGACCGGGATTTCAAGGTCCGGCTGGAAACCACGCTCAAGAATTTTGAGGATTTCAGCAAAAAGATCAAGGACAACCCGTCCACGCTGTTCTTCGGCAAGTAAGCGGGCCGCCGTTCTTCAGTCCAGAGCGCGGGACCCGGCGCCGGCTTTTTCCAGGCGGTTGCGCACGGCTTTTCCGATGCCCGTATCCGGGATTTTCTGCGCCAGAATCACGTCCACCTTTTTCCGGTCCAGCATGTGAAACGTCCTGAACAGGCGGCGTCCGTAATCGCCGGCGCTCCGGAACAGCACCCGGATGGCCCGGCGGGGGACCTTCAGACCGGGGTCCGTGGTCAGGACAGCCGCGCGAAGGCCGGTGCGGCGAAGGAATTTTCCGGCAGCGCCTGAGGTCGTGAACAGGATGACCCGCGCGTCCGGGCGGTAGTGGGCGTGCCGCGTTCCGGGAGAGACGGCCGCGCCGCGTTCTTTTCCGGAACCGGCGTGAAGGACACGATAACCGGATTTTTTTTCCAGAGCCTTCCGGATCATGGCGTCCGTCACGGCGCCCGGGCGGAGGATTTCCACGGTTTTTCCCCTCACGCGCACCACGGTGGATTCCAGCCCGATGCGGCTTTCCCCGCCGGACAAAATCGCGTCCGCCCGCCCGGTCATTTCATGGCAGGCCATGCGGAAAGTGGTCGGGCTGGGGCGGCCTGAACGGTTTGCCGAAGGCGCCGCTACGGGAACCCCGCAGGCTTTCAGGAAACGGGTCGCGACCGGATGGGACGGTACCCGGACGGCCACGGTGTCCAGGCCGGCCGTCACGGCATCGGGAATATTTTTTCTTTTTTTCAGGATGACGGTGATGGGCCCCGGGGCGAATTTTTTTAACAGCAGCCGGGCGGCGGGCGGAACGGACGCGGCCACGCGACCAATTTCGCGGGCCGATGCCAGATGAACGATCAGGGGGTTGTCAGACGGACGGCCCTTGGCCCGGAAAACCGAACGGGCCGCTTTCGCGTTCAGGGCGTTGGCCCCCAGTCCATAGACGGTTTCCGTGGGGAACACCACCAGGCCCCCGTTCTTCAGGAGACGCACCGCCTCCCGGAAATTTTCAGTGTCCCGCTCCGGAGAACGGACCAGAAGAGTTTCGTGATTATGACGGTGGCGGGGGCGCATGGGACGCGTTCTCAGTGGACGCCCGCGCGGCTTTTCAGCCGCCGGCGCAGCAGGAGTTCTATCGTGCGGAAGTAATCCGACTGATTGTCGGCCTCCGTGTGATCCAGACCCATTTTCTTGAAAATGGAACGGTAATACAGCTTCAGGTTTTTCAGTTCCGTGTCGGCGCTTTCCGTGACCTGGAGCGTCCGGACCGCTCCGGTTTCCATGTCTTCCAGGTCGAACAGCACGGGCGGCCCGCGGAAAACGCCCGGGGGCAGGGTCAGTCCTGTTTCCAGTCCGTCATGCACCACGATCGGGATCACTTCGTGTTTGCGGGACAGGGCCAAAAGTTCGCGTTCGTAGTCGGTGTCCAGAAAGTCGCTCAAGAGAAAAATGATGGCTTTTTTCTTCAGCATGCGGCGAATGTTGCGAAGGGAAACGGAGAGGGACGTGCCCCGTTCGCGCGGCTCGGCGTACCAGGTGTCCCGGATGATCCGGAGCAGGTGGGAATAATTTTTGCGGGGCGGCACGATCTTTTCAATGTCCCGCGTGAACAGGACCAGACCGGCGCGGTCGTTGTTGAAAAAAGACGCGAAACCCAGCAAAGCCACGATTTCGGCCATCATTTCCCGCTTGGATTTGAGGCCGCCGAACGCGCTGGAGGCGCTCACGTCCACCGCGAAGATCACGGTCAGCTGGCGTTCCTCGATATAGGTTTTAATGTAGGGTTCCCTCATGCGGGCGGTTACGTTCCAGTCTATGTCCCGAACGTCGTCTTCCGGCGTGTAATTCCGGACCTCGTGGAATTCGATGCCGCGGCCCCGGAACACGCTGTGATACTCGCTGGACAGGGTGTCCGTCACCAGCTTGCGCGCGCGGATTTCCAGGTGCTTGACGCGGGAGATGATCTGCTGGATCGGGATTTCGGAGGGTTTCATCCGATCTGGTCCCGTTTTTCCTCCTGGACTTCCAGGACCGTGACGCTGGTGCGGCGGTTGCCGAATTCGTCGTATTTTTTGTTCCGTTCATTTTGAGAGATCCGGCTTCTGAAATAGGTGATGACCCTGGATAAGGCCGAGACTATGATCACCGCCAGAAGAATCACGGCCAGGAAGGGGAAAAGACCTATGAGGACCATGAATACGATATAACCCAGGATTGAATAGAAGAACAGCGAGAGAACAAGAGACAGAATGCCGCCCCGGATCATCATGATCACTCCCTGTTAATTATAGTCATTTGCTGTGCCAATTTCCAATTTTTCTAAATCGTGCGCGAATTCCTCTACTGTATGGTCTGCCTCTTGACAAAAGACCCATTTGGATGAGGGATCGGTCTTGACGAATTCATGGTCATATATGACATATCTTTTTTTGAAAACGTATAAAATACGTATCAATATGACTCATTGTTTTAAAATGATACGAAATTTATCGTCGTACAATATTCTTTCTAATTTATTGTCTTATAATGAATTAGTACATTTTATCTCACTTGGCACGGTTTCTGCAATAAAGTAATTGAAAACTGAAAAAAGGAGGCCTCTATGAAACTCTTGAAAAGAAACGCTGATCTGTCCGAAAGGGGAGTCAGGGATTTCGGAGGGGCATTGTCTGAAGTTTTCAGCCGTTTTTTCAGCGACGACGGTTTTCCGACAGGCCTTGAGAAATTCTCCTGGAACCCGCGTATTGACCTGATTGAGAAGCCCGGGGAAGTGATCGTGAAGGCGGACCTCCCCGGAGTCGAGGAGAAA
>CAYMRH010000045.1:0-9903 GCA_964392785.1 uncultured Brevinematales bacterium | reverse complement strand
GAAAACGTGCTGGTCATTGAAGGAAAGAAGGAGGAGGAAAAGGAGATCAAAAAGGAACAGGCCAGAAGAATCGAGCGTTTTACCGGGAGTTTTTACCGCTCCATTCCCCTGCCGGAAGGCGTCAAATCCGACCGGATTTCGGCGGAATACCGTCAGGGAGTCCTGACCGTCAAGAGTCCCCGCGCGGAAGAGTCCGCTGAAAAAAAGAAAATTCCCGTCAGAGTATCGTGAAGATTTTTTAGAAGAGGAGGATTTGAATATGTTGTACAATCCCGTTTATGAGTTGGAGAGAATGCAGGACATTCTGGACGGTCTGTTTAGGAGCCGCGAAAGCGATGGCGGGACGGGCATTTTTGCCGATCTGGACGCGGCCAATCTGTACGAAAGCGACAACGCTTACCTGATCCAGTTTCCGGCGCCGGGCGTAGCGCCCGAAAACGTATCCGTCGGCTTCGAAAACGGACTTTTAACGGTGTCCATTGAGCGGCGCGAAGACCGTTCCGGAAAAAAGTATTTCAGGCGGGAACGGGGCGACCTGAAAACCACCCGGTCCTACAGCGTGTCCGGCGACGTGGACGTGGAAAAAATCGAAGCCCGTCTGTTGAACGGCATCCTGATGGTGAGCGTTCCCAAGAAGGAACAGGCCAAACCCCGCAAGATTGCCGTGCAGGTCCGGTAAAGAAAGGAGGATGAATATGAACGACAGGAAAACCATTGTGCCGCCCGCGGATATCGAGGAAAAGGACGACCGTTTCGTACTGACTCTGGATATGCCGGGCGTATCGAAAGAAAGCGTGAGCGTGGAAGCCGAGGGCGACACTCTCACCGTTACAGGCAAGGCCATGGAGCAGTCTGCCGAGGGCGGCTGGAAAGAGATGCGCCGCGAATTCGAGCTGGCCGATTACCGGAGGGAGTTCGCCATTGGCGACAAGGTGAAAAGGGACACCATTTCCGCGCATTATGAAAACGGTGTCCTGCGGGTCGAACTCGAGAAGTCCGAGAACGTCAAGCCGAGAAAGATCGCCGTGAAAGTGGCCTGAAGAAAAGTCCGCATGTCAAAACGGGGTGCCTCGCGGCACCCCGTTTCTTTTAGTGTCAGAAAACCTTACTGTCTCATTTCTTTGAAGGCGTTGATCAGCCCGTTGGTGGAGGAATCGTGGCCCGTGACCGGTTTGGGGCCGGACAACTCCGGAAGAATGACGTTGGCCAGCTGTTTGCCCAGTTCCACGCCCCACTGGTCGAAACTGAAAATATTCCAGACCACTCCCTGGACGAAAATTTTATGCTCGTACATGGCGATCAGGCTGCCCAGGGTCCGGGGGTTCATTTTCCGGAACAGGATGGAATTGGTGGGCTTGTTCCCGGAGAAAACCTTGAACGGCGTCAGCAGGCGGATCTCCTCGGAATTCCGGCCCGCCTTGACGAGTTCGGCGACCGCCTCGGCGCGGGTTTTTCCGTTCATGAGCGCCTCGGTCTGGGCGAAGAAATTGGACAGGAGTTTTTCATGATGGTCTCCGACCGGGTTGTGGCTCAAAGCCGGCGCCAGAAAATCGCAGGGGATCAATTTGGTGCCCTGGTGGATCAGCTGGTAAAACGCGTGCTGTCCGTTGGTGCCGGGTTCGCCCCAGATCACGGGGCCGGTCTGGATCCGGACAGGCTTTCCGGAACGGTCCGTGGTTTTCCCGTTGGATTCCATGTCGGCCTGCTGGAAATAGGCCGCGAAGCGGTGCAGGTACTGGTCGTACGGGAGGATGGCGTGGCTCTGCGCGCCGAAAAAATTGTTGTACCAGATCCCGAGCATGGCCATGATGACGGGAATATTCCGGTCAAACGGCGTTTCGCGGAAATGGCGGTCCATGGCGTACGCGCCTTCCAGCAGGGACTGGAAGTTTTCGAAACCGACGGTGCAGGCTATGGAAAGCCCGATGGCGGACCAGAGGGAAAACCGCCCGCCCACCCAGTCCCAGAACACGAACATGTTGGCCGGGTCAATGCCGAACTTGACCACCTCTTTTTCGTTGGTGGAAATGGCGGCGAAATGGGACCGGACCGCCGAATCGCTCCCGGCCCTGTCCAGAAGCCATTTCCGGGCCGTGAGCGCGTTGGTCATGGTTTCCTGCGTGGTGAACGTCTTGGAGGCGACCAGAAACAGGGTGGTTTCCGGGTCCAGGCGTTTGAGAGTTTCCGCGATGTGTGTCCCGTCCACGTTGGATACGAAATGCGGCCGGACGCGTTTCCAGTACGGCCGGAGGGCTTCCGTGACCATCACCGGTCCCAGGTCCGAACCGCCGATCCCGATATTGACGATATCCGTCACGGGTTTCCCGGTGTAGCCCTTCCAGTCCCCGCCGATCACTTTTTTGGAGAACTGTTCCATTTTTTTCAGGACGGCCAGCACGTCCGGCATGACGTCGCGCCCGTCCAGGTAAACGGGCAGTCCGGAACGGTTTCTCAGGGCCGTGTGCAGGACGGCGCGGTTTTCCGTTTCGTTGATCCGGTCGCCCAGAAACAGTTTTTCAACCGCGTCCTTGAGCCGGGATTCGTTCGCCAGACGGACAAAGAGTTCCAGGGTTCTGTCCGTGATCAGGTTCTTGGAGAAATCCAGGAGGATGTCCTCGAACCGCAGGCTGAATTTCAGGAAACGCTGCGGGTCCCGCCGGAACAGCTCCGGCAGGCCGGAGCGCCGGAGGGTCCGGGAATGCGCGCGAAGTTTTTTCCAGGCGGGCAGTTTGACAGGGTCCATCTTGAGCAGCATGACGCGCTCCCCTTCTTGAAAGTCAGGCGGATATTATAGGATTGAAGGGGTTTTATTTCAAAATCGGGTCGGGGCCGTTTTCCGTTACCCTGAACTTCGCGGCGATGGTTTCCAGTTCCCGCCCCACCGTTTCCAGTTCGCGGGCGGACCGGGTCAGGTTCTCTGAAGCGCGGGCGCTTTCCCCGATCCGCGAAGACAGTTCGACCAGGGTTTCCCGGATGCGTGCGCTGGACTGGGTCTGTTCCTCCACGGTGGTCCGGATGCCGCCGGAAAACTCCAGGAGTTCTTCTATGCGCCTGGAAAACTCGCCGGTAATCCGGCCCTGTTCTTCCACGATGCCGCCAATGTCCTTGACCATGACGGCCAGGGACTGCATGTTCGCGATGATGCCCTGCAACCCCTGTTCCGAGTCGCGGGCCAGGAGATTGTTCTCCCGCGTTTCCTGTTCCATGCCCTGGGAAAGGTTCACCGACTCGCTGATCAGGTCCCGGATCACGCCCAGGATCCGGCCAATGTCCTGGACGGACCCCGCCGCCGAAACGGAGAGCTCCCGGATTTCCCGCGCCACGATGGAGAACCCCCGGCCGGCATCCCCCGCGTGGGCCGCTTCAATGGCGGCGTTCATGGAGAGGAGGTTGGTCCGGTCCGCGATTTCCTCCACGGCGCGCAGGATGGCGTCGATCTGGGAGGACTGTTGTCCCGCCTCGCGGATCTTGCGGGTAATGGCGTCCACGGAGCCGTTCATCTTCTGGGATTTTTCCATGGTCTGGCGGGCTTTGCGCACGCCATCCTCGGCGGACCTGAGGTTCTGGTCGGTTCCGGAACGCACGCTCTGGATTTTTCTCACGAGGGAATCGATGCCCGTGGTGAGCTGCCGGGCGGCTTCGGTGTTCTTGCCGATGTTCTGGGTCTGGCGCAGGACATTGTCCCGGACGCTTTCCATGGCCAGGCTGTAACGGTCCATGGAGCCCGAAATGCGGCCGGTCCGGTCGGCCTGTTCCTCCCCGGATGCGGCGGCCTCCCGGGCCGAAACAAACAGGGATTCCGAATGGGACCGGACGCGGGTGACAATATCCTTCAGGGCCAGGATGTCCCTGTTGAGCGTGTCCAGAAAGGCGTTGAAGGAGGTGGCCAGGTCCCCGATCTCGTCGAAATTCGTGAGTATGATCCGTCGGGACAAGTCCCCGCCTCCGGCGCGCAGTTCGTTCAGCCGCGAACGGAGAAGCCCGATCTGGTAAAAATAGTCCCGCTTGGAAAAGTATATGAGACCCAGCGCCGTGACCATCAGCCACAAGCCGTTGACCGCCACCGAAACGTTCAGCAGGACCATGTCCGGTCCGCCGGGCCTGTGGTTGAAATAGTAGGCCAGGTAGCCCATGTTCGCGATGAAATAAACGGCCAGGGAAATGAAGATCGCGTAATCCTTGTTGCGCATGAAGACGTCGTTCTCCCCGGGGCGGATGTCTGTCAGGTTCAAACGGGTCCGGGTTTCCATCAGGATGGTGTTGATGACCAGGACGGACAACAGGGCGCTGATGTTTCCGCTGGCCAGTTTCATGAATTGCACCCAAGGCCAGAAAATGCCGCTGTCCGGCTGCCAGTTTTTCAGCATGTTGTGGACCAGGACCCCGACCAGCCAGAGCAGGTCCACCGTAATGATCATGACCCAGGGGAATTTGATGGCCACCGTCCGGGCCCGGTCGTAATTCTTTCCGTCTTTCAGGTAATCGAAGACCGGTTTCAGGATGACGGACGTGAGGACGTTGACCGCCAGCCAGCTGGCCATAAAGACGGCCACCACGCTGGGTTTGAAGGTGAACAGGATCCGTTGCCAGACCCCCGCGCCCTGCGCGTCCAGGCGGTTGTTCAGGATGGAGGCCAGGAATTCGCTGGAAAAAAGAAACAACGCCGTGATCCAGAGGATAGAAAGGGAAATCCGGATTCTGATCCGGCGGATCTCGTCCCGGGAAGTGTCCGGCATGGGCGTCTCCGCGAGGCCTCTTGGCCGGAATATCTTATCCGGGAGGCAAAAGACTGTCAACACGCGGGGGTTTCCTTTATTTTTAGGCGTTCCCCTGATATAATTTCCGGATCAGGGAGGTTGTCTGACCATGGTGAAACGCTTGATCGTTCCGCTGGTATGCTTGGCTCTGTGGCCGGCGGCCGTAAACGCCCGGACCAACGAAAGCGCCGCAGGGGACCCGGCCAAACGGGAGCTTCTGCAGGGATCTTCCCAGGATAAAATCATCCTTCCGGAAGTGGACCTGACCATTGAAGACGAAAGCGAAGTACCCTTGCGGGGACAGGGCGACCGGCCGCTCCGGGACACGCTTCCGGATTTCGGCGACATCGACATGGACGAACTGTCCCGCGCCAAGGTGGCCGACCGCTTTAAAAGCGACATGCGGGAGGACCGCCGCCGCGACGACTTTACCCTGTCCGCCTTCAAATTCCAGTACGGCCGGTACGAGAATTTCCTGGCCGACATCAGCGTGGGCAAGCGGGTGGGAGGGCTCAACTACCTCCTGACCTATTACCGGAACAACCGGGCCAGCGTGGGCAGCGGAACCAACACCTATTACAACACCGAACTGGAAAAGGACGACCTCCGGGCGGACCTGATCTGGTCCGTGTCTTCCAACTGGGACTTGAGCGCCCAGTTCGGTTATCTCAACGGGAGTACGGGCCTGTTCACGAACGACTTTTTCGTATCGGAATCCAAGACCGGCATTCCCGTGCGGATTGGCGCGCTGTATCTGGTCGCCCCCAACTCCGTGATCCGGGCCAACGCATCCTACAATTCCCTGGCCCTGACGCACAAGAACGCATCCGGGTACGGGACAAAATATGTCTGGGAAGCCGCGGCGGACGTGTCTTTCGAGGCGAACTGGAGCCGAGATAATTTCCTGAAAGCCCTGGTCAGTTACCAGTACGCGTCTCTGGACGGAAGTCCCGACCATTTTGGCCGCATTGCCTTCACGGACAAATTTCCCGTGATCAGCTCGCTGGCGCTGCAGGCGGGCGCGGAAGTGGATTTTTACAGCCGCAAATCCGTTTACTGGTATCCCATCCTGCTGGGTTTTTACCGGTTTTCGGACATGCTGTCCGTCAAGGCGGGACTGACGGGATCGCAGGAAAACCAGGGCGTGGACCGTTATCTGCGCGAGGACCAGATCGATTACCAGTCCACGCCCCCCGAGGAACGGTGGACATTTCTGGCAACCGCCACGCTGGCCCCCGTCCGCACCCTGAAAATCAAAGGGGGCGTGTCGTATCATTCCTACGCCAACTATGTCCAGCAGGTTTTCCAGGCGTCCAACGCCCTGTACACGCTGAGCGCGGTTTCCAACCTGGGCGTTCTGGAGACCGACGCCGGACTGGAACTGATCGCGTTCGACAATCTGGTCGTGGGCGCGGGTTACCGTTTCCGGATTCCGTTCGCGGCGGATCTCCTGTTCTTTGCCGTGAACCAGGCGTATCTGGAAGCGGAACTGTCCGTGCCGGACTGGGGCACGCGATTCTCCACCCGTCTGGGTTACAGGGACCGGGTCCGGTACGCGGATTCTCCCGCCGCCTGGCTGCCGCCTGCGCTGGTCTGGGATTTTGCCGCCATGCAGTCCCTCACGAAGGACCTGTCGGTGGAAGTCAAACTGAACAACATCCTCAACCAGGAAACCTACGAGAGACCCTGCGTTCCGGGCGGCGGTTTTTCGTTCAGCGCGGGTCTGAGAATCCTTCTCTAAAACGGAGCGCGGCGCGAGGGGCGGAACCATGCGATTCGTATTGGGCGCCATCCTTTTTTTCGGCGTGACGGCCGGCGGCGGTGTTCTGCACGGCGCGACCGTGCGGATGGCCGTGCGCGTGGAGACGCGGGAAATCAGGGTCCAGACGCAGGTCGTTTTCACGCGACCCTCCGGGCGGGTCCGCATACCTCTCCGGGCCCGTTTGCTCAATCTCACTTCTCCGGGCAAGGCGTCCGTTTCGTATTTCAACGACCGCAATACCATCCGCATTGACCGCGTTCTGGAGGACTACCAGGGCCGGGTTTCGCTGTATTATTCCGTGCCCGTTGCCGCGGACGAATTTGTCCTGGAGGACTGGATGGCCGTTCCGGACGAAGAATCCGAAACCACGGTCACGGTCACCGGGCCGGCGGGACAGTCGGGATATTTTGTTCCCTACCGGTCGCGGGAGGCGGACGGATACCGCGTCAGCGCCGCGGAGAGTCCGGTGCTGATCTGGGGGACCTTCCGCCGCGAGGAATCGGAATTCGGCGGCCGGTCTTATGATGTGACGGTCAAAAACCGACTGGACACTTCCCTGTCCAACGTGGACGCTCTGTTCCGCGGTTACGAGAATTGGCTGTTTCCCCTGGGCCGCGACAGGATCCACCTTCTGGAAATCCCGGCGCTGAAAAACAGGCGCTGGATCGGCGAATCGGGAATCTTTCTGGTATTGAACGGCACCCGTCCGGAAGAGATCAGGCGGGCGGTCGCTTCACTTTACTTCCACGGGCTGATGAACTGGAAACCGGACGCGGACGCGTTTGCGGACCTGTACCGCCGCGCGCTGGACGATTCCGGGACATTACGGTCCGATCTCTCCTATTTTTCTCCGGTGCTTCCGGACTCCTATTACGAACGCTCGGTGGCCGGCGGCTTTGAAAGGTCGTCGCTATTGGATTGCGACATGGCCGGACTGCTGAGGAATTATCCGCTCCTGCATCTTTTCGCGCACACGGCCGGCCCGGAGAATTTTCTCGCGGCCGTCCGGGGTCATCTGGCCACCAACCGGTCCCGTCCGGAAGACCTGTCCGTCATTCTTACGGGACAAACCGAAGGAGACGGTTTTTCAGACCCGCTCCGCCTGGAGACGGTCCGTTTTATCGAGAAATTCCTTTTGCCCGTTCCCCGTTTTGACCCGGATATCATGGTGCGGACGGTTCCTTCGGGGGCTGTGTTGCGCAATCACGACGCCATACCCGATGTGGCGCTGGAAACGGACAGACAGCGCCGGGTGGTGAACTGGAACGGCCGGCGCTCGGTGCCGCTGGACGCGTTCGACGCCAAAACCGTGGCGGACCCGGACCGCCTGATCCCCCAATTGAATTTCGAGAACGACCGGGCTTTCGCGGACGCGCGGGACGCGGCGGAACACAATGCCGTCCGGCGCGCGGCCGTTGCCCACCGCCGGTTCGGGAGCGAGACCGTCCGGGCCGTGATCGACCTGCGCCGTATTCCCGTTCCCGAGAAAAACTATTACGCCATTCCGGCCGACACGCCCGTTTACGCGGCGGTGATCCGCTTTACGGCGCCCATCAACGGAAAACTGACAGAAGGCGTGAAAGACCTGATCCTGACGGTCGGCACGAACGGTCAGGCGTCCGTGATCGCGGACCGGGTGAGATATTGATATCCTGAACCGCGGTCAGGAGCGTGCCGGACGGCGGGCCGTGATGACCCGTTCCAGACCGTTATAGTCCTTCCTGACAGCCGTTTCCGAAAAACCCGCGCGGCAAAAAATCTCAAGAACCTCTTTCCATTTGTGGTCGGTTTCCACTACGATCCAGCCGTCGGGCGTCAGACGGTCCCGGCAGAACGCCGTGATGGCGCGGTAGAAATCCAGACCGTCCGGACCGCCGGCAAACGCGCGCGCGGGTTCGTACAGCCGGGCCTCGGGGCCCAGAAGGGAAAAATCCTCCCGGGAGAGATAGGGCGGGTTGGAGACAACCAGGTCATATGGTCCCTTCAGACGCCCGGCCGATTTTAAAAAATCGATTTTCAGAAGACGCAGGTTCCGCAAGCGCAGGCGTCGCGCGTTTTGTCGCGCGCAGGACAGATGAATGTCCACGGCCGTGACGGCGGCATCGGGAAACAAACGACAGAGCGAAACGGCGAGCGCGCCGCTTCCCGTGCCCGCGTCCAGGCAGTTTCGAAACACGCGCCCGGATTCCTGGACGGCGTAGAGAATATGCTCCGTGTCCGCGCGGGGAATGAGGCACGTCCGGTTGACCCGGAACCGGTCGTGGAAAAAGTCCTTGTGCCCCAGGATGTACGCCACCGGTTCCAGCTTTTCCCGGCGGCTTATGTTACGCCGGATGCGCCATGCCGCCAGCGGGGAAACCCGGCGGTCCCGGTGCAGGAAGAGATCGTTGCGGTTCAGGCGCAGGGGGGCCGCGACCAGCGCGCGGACGTCAGTTTCGGGATCGGGAAGCCCGGCGGCCCGGAGGGCCCGGACGCCGGGTTCGTACAGTTCCCGGACGGTCATTGGTCCAGGGTTTTGAGGAGTTCTTCCTGTTCGAACAGGATGCAGGCGTTGATCATTTCGTCCATGTCCCCGTTCATGATCATTTCCAGCTTGTAGAGCGTGAAGTTGATCCGGTGATCGGTGAGCCGGTTCTGCGGGAAGTTGTAGGTGCGGATCTTTTCCGAACGGTCCCCGGTCCTGATGGAGCTCTTGCGGAGGGCGTCGTTCCCGGCGGCCTGTTTCTGGATTTCCAGGTCCAGAAGTTTGGACCGCAGGATGCGCATGGCGCTGGCCCGGTTCTGGATCTGGGAGCGCTCCTCCTGGCAGGCCACCACCACGCCCGAAGGCAGGTGCGTGACCCGCACGGCTGACTCGGTCTTGTTCACGTACTGGCCGCCCGCGCCGCCGGAGCGGTAGGTGTCGATCTTCAGGTCCTTCGGGTCGATCTGCACGTCCACTTCGTCCGCTTCGGGCAGGACCACCACGGAGGCCGTGGAGGTGTGGATGCGTCCCGACGCCTCGGTTTCCGGGATCCTCTGGACGCGGTGCACGCCGCTTTCGTATTTGAGATGCCCGTAAGCGTCCTTGCCGCGGACGGAGAACACCACTTCCTTGTAGCCGCCCAGGCCGGTCTCGTTGAAATCGATCACTTCGGTTTTCCAGCGTTTGAGTTCCGCGTAACGGGTGTACATCCGGTACAGGTCCCCCGCGAAGATGGCGGCCTCGTCGCCGCCCGTGCCGGCGCGGATTTCCACGATGATGTTTTTGGAAGACACCTCGTCTTTGGGCAGCAGGAGCCGGCGGATCTCCGCCTCCAGCGCCTCCTTCTGTTTCTCCAGTTTGTCCAGGTCCTCTTTGGCCATTTTTTTCAGGTCGTCGTCCTCGTTGGAACCCAGAATGTC
>CAYMRH010000044.1:0-22120 GCA_964392785.1 uncultured Brevinematales bacterium | reverse complement strand
CATTGCCGGTGCAACTGAGGTCGTCCTGCACTTCCGGGCCGTTCTCGTCGCAGCCCTGGACGATGTCGCTCAGGAAGAAGATACGTCCCTCAGGTGGCGCGGCGGCCGCGGATTCGCGGGAGAACAGATCCGGACGCTGGTCAAAAGGGCGATCGGAATCGATATTTTTTCCGAATCGTCGGGAAAATAGAAAGAGTGGCCCGGCATGGCGGACGCGTTCAACCGCCAACAGACGAAAACAGCCAGAGCGCTTAAGACAGGAGACAGTTTATGCTGACCGGAAAAATCGTGAAAGTGACCGGACCGCTCGTCGTGGCCGACGGGATGAAAGGCGCGAAAATGTTCGACATGGTGCGTACCGGGGACAAAGGTCTCATCGGCGAGATCATCGAGCTTTCCGGCGACCAGGCCTATATCCAGGTCTATGAGGACACGTCCGGCGTGGGACCGGGAGAACCCGTGGTTTCGACGGACCTGCCCCTGTCTGTGGAACTGGGGCCTGGCCTGATCGGTCAGTTTTTTGACGGCATTCAGCGCCCCCTGGAAGGGATCGCGAAAGCGTCCGGAAGCGCGTTCATTGCGCGCGGGATCAACGTCCGCGCGATTGACGGAACGAAAAAATGGGACTTTGAGCCGGTCGCCAAAGAGGGCGATGCGGTTGCGGCCGGGGACGTGATCGGCGAAGTCCAGGAATCGGTGCTGATCCGGCACCGGATCCTCGTTCCGAACGGCGTGTCAGGGAAAATCGCGAAGATCCGGAAAGGAAGCTTCACGGTGGACGATACCGTGGCCGTGGTGAAGGACGCCGCGGGCCGGGAACACAATCTGACCATGACGCAGAAATGGCCGGTCCGGATGCCCCGCCCCGTGGGCCGGAAATTGCCGCCGCGGGAACAGATGTACACGGGACAGCGGATCATTGATGCGTTCTTCCCCATCACCAAGGGCGGAACGGCCGCCATCCCGGGCCCCTTTGGCAGCGGCAAGACCGTGACCCAGCACCAGCTGGCGAAGTGGAGCGACGCGGACATTGTGGTTTACATCGGCTGCGGCGAGCGCGGCAACGAGATGACCGACGTGCTCATGGAGTTCCCGGAACTGATCGACCCCAAGTCGGGAAAGCCGCTCATGAACCGCACCGTGCTGATCGCGAACACGTCCAACATGCCCGTGGCGGCCCGCGAGGCCTCCATTTACACCGGCATCACCATTGCCGAATACTACCGCGACATGGGTTACGACGTGGCCCTCATGGCGGATTCCACGTCCCGATGGGCGGAAGCCCTGCGCGAAATGTCCGGACGGCTGGAAGAAATGCCCGGCGAGGAAGGCTACCCGGCCTATCTGGGAACGCGCGTGGCGTCCTTCTACGAACGCGCCGGCATGGTCCGGGTGCTCGGCTCGGCCGATAAAAAGGCCTCCATATCCGTGATCGGCGCGGTGTCTCCTCCCGGCGGCGACTTCTCGGAACCCGTCACGCAGAACACGCTCCGGGTGGTCAAGGTCTTCTGGGCGCTGGATTCCAACCTGGCTTACCAGCGGCACTTTCCGGCCATCAACTGGCTGGTCAGTTATTCCCTGTACAACGACAGTCTGGCGGATTTCTGGCGGACCACGTTGGGTGAGGAATGGATGGACCTGAAACGGGAAGGCATGAAGATCCTGGAGGAGGAGTCGGAACTGAAGGAAATCGTGCGCCTGGTGGGCATCGATTCCCTCACCCGCGAACAGCGCGTGATTCTGCTCACCGCCAAATCGCTCCGGGAAGATTTCCTGCACCAGAACGCGACGCACGAAGTGGACACCTACACATCCATCCAGAAACAGATCGCGATGCTCCGCGCCATACTGGAATTCCACAAACACGCCCTGCTGGCCGTGGAAAAGGGCGCGGATTACGAGACCATCGAAAACCTGAAAGTCCGGGAAAAGTTCGCGGACATGAAATACATCGCGGAGAAAGACCATGCAAAACAACTGGCCGACCTGGCCGGCGAAGTCCGCCGGGAGTTTTCGGCCGTCCTGACAAGGGAGGGGTAGGCCATGCTGAGGGAATACAGGACGATCGGTTCCGTCGAGGGGCCGCTTCTGATCGTGGAAAAGATCCGCGACGTGAAATACGACGAACTGGTGGAGATCGAGCTGGCCAACGGCGAGAAACGCCGCGGCAAGGTTCTGGAGGCGGAAACGGACCGCGCGCTGGTCCAGGTGTTCGAAGGCACGAGCGGCATTGACGTGGCCACGGCCAAGGTCAAATTCCTGGGCAAGGTGGTCCGGATTCCCGTCTCCCCGGAAATCCTGGGCCGAGTGTTCGACGGCTCCGGAGACCCGATGGACGGCGCGCCCAACATCATCGCGGACGACTTTCTGGACATCAACGGCAACCCGATCAATCCCTTCAACCGGGACTACCCGTCGGAGTTCATCCAGACGGGCATATCCGCCATAGACGGGATGAATCCCCTGGTCCGGGGGCAGAAACTGCCCATCTTTTCCGGTTCCGGCCTGCCGCATTCGCGGATCGCCGCACAGATCGCCCGCCAGGCTCGGACCCTGAAAGCCGCCGAGAATTTCGCGGTCGTTTTCGCGGCCATGGGCATAACATACGAAGAGGCGCATTTCTTCACTGAGGACCTGCGCGTCACCGGGGCCATCGAGCGCACCGTGATGTTCGTGAACCTGGCGGACGACCCGGCCATCGAGCGCCTGGCCACGCCGCGCATGGCACTGACCACGGCGGAATACCTGGCCTACGAGCTCAACATGCACGTGCTGGTCATTCTGACCGACATGACCAACTACTGCGAAGCGCTGAGGGAAATTTCCGCGGCGCGCAGCGAAGTGCCCGGACGGCGCGGTTATCCCGGCTATCTGTACACCGATTTGTCCACGCTGTATGAACGGGCGGGAAAGATCAAGGGCAAGAGCGGCTCCATTACCATGATTCCGATCCTGTCCATGCCGGAGGACGATAAAACGCATCCCATCCCGGATCTGACCGGCTACATCACGGAAGGCCAGATCATCCTGGCCCGGCCTCTGAATGCCAAGGGCGTTACGCCGCCCATTGACGTTCTGCCGTCCCTGTCCCGTCTGCGCGACAAGGGGATCGGCAAGGGCCGGACCCGCGAAGACCACGCGGACCTGGCCAACCAGCTTTTCGCGGCCTACGCGCGCGGCAAGGAAGCCAAGGAACTGGAGGCCATTCTGGGCGAAGGCGCTCTCACCCCCGTGGACCTGAAATTCTCCAAGTTCGTTGAACAATACGAATCGAAATTCGTGGCGCAGGGAGACCACGAGGACCGGTCCATAGAAAAAACCCTGCAGACCGGGTGGGAGCTGGTCGCCACGCTTCCCACATCGGAACTTAAAAGGATCCGTCCCGAATACAAGGAAAAATACCTGCGACCGGTCCGGGAATCGCTCGGCATGAAAGAGGAAGCGTAAATGCAGCAGACCAGTCCCAACCGGATGGAGCTTTCCAACCAGAAACGGCGTCTGGCCGTGGCGGTGCGGGGGCACAAACTGCTCAAGGACAAACAGGACGCCCTGATCCGCACGTTTCTGGAGCGCGTGCGTTCGGCCCGGAAAATCCGCGCCGAGATTGAGGACGACCTGCGGCAGGCTTACGCGTCTTTCCTGATCGCGCGCGGTGTCATGGACAAATCCACCAACGACGCCATTTTCCTGGTTTCCGGGGTTTCAGCGAACCTGAGCCAGGACACGCAGAACAACATGGGCGTGCGGTCCCCGGCATACGCTTTCGAGCAGGCGGGAAACCTCCATTCCTACGGGTTGGTGGGCACGTCCGGGGAACTGGACGTCTCCCTGGAAATATTTTCCGTGGTGCTGGAAAAAATGGTCCGCCTTTCGGAAGCCGAGAAGATCGTGGAACTCATGGCGATCGAGATCGAAAAAGTGCGCCGCCGCGTGAACGCCCTGGAATACCGCCTGATCCCGAACACGCGGGAGATCATCCGCTACATAAAAATGAAACTGGACGAGATGGAACGCGGAAACCTTTCGCGTCTCATGCGCATCAAAGATATCGTGCGATCCCGCTAGAAGCCCATGGAGCGGTTCCTGTTCCGCTATCCCAAGGACCGGGTAAGAAAAACGGCGGTGCTGGTCTTTCCCAATTCCTATTTCATCGGAATGTCCAATCTGGGTTTTCACGCGGTCTATCACCTGCTGCAGAGTCATCCCGAGATCCACTGCGAGCGGGCGTTCGCGGAAACCGGGCAAAAAAGGGTCCGGACGGTGGAAAGCGGTCGGGAGCTGACCGATTTCGACGTTGTTTTTTTCAGTATCGCGTTCGAGGGGGATTTGCCGCACCTGGTGCGCGTCCTGGCGGCGTCGGGAATACCCCTGCGACGGTCAGACCGTCCGGCCGGAAAATATCCCCTGGTTGTCGCGGGCGGAATCGCCACGGCCGTTTTGCCGCGGTATTTGTCCGAAATCGCCGACCTGACGGTCTGCGGGGACGCGAGTACGGCAATTCCGGAAATCCTGAAGGGCCTTCTGGGAACCCCGGACAGGGGCCAGATGCTTTCGGATCTGGACGGCAAATCCGGCATTCACGCCGGCGGTTCGGTCCGAACCGGCACGCTGGTCTATCAAAGGGACCCGTCCCGGACAGATCCGTTTGCCTCCGTGATCGTGACGGATCAGACGGAGTTCTCGGACCGCGGGCTGATCGAGGTGTCGTCCAGCTGCCTGTTTGAATGCGCGTTCTGCCTGGTCACGAAAGTTTACGGGGACTATCACCCGTTTCCCGCGGACCGGATCATCGCGGCGGCGGAGAATTTCCGCGGCGTGACGGACAAACTGGGGTTGGTGGCGGCCACGCTTTCCAACCATCCTGATTTCAAGCAGATCATCCGGGAATTGAACCGCCGGAAATTCCGGCTGTCCTTTTCCGCTTTCCGCATCGAAGGGCTGGACGACGAACTGCTGGAGATGATCGTCGAGAACGAGAGTAAGACGCTGGTCATTGCGCCGGAAACGGCTTCGGCGGGCCTCAAAAAGACGGTCGGGAAAGTGATCCCGAACGAACGCATCCTGGAAACTGTCCGCAGGGCCTGCGGGTTCGGCATCCGGAGATTGAAGCTCTATTTTCTGATCGGCCTCCCGGGAGAGACGTCATCCGACCTGGACGATCTCTATGCCCTGGTCGCGGAGATCCGCGATATCACGAAACTGACGGCGAAGCGCTTCGGCTATATTCCGGAAATCATCGTGGATATCAACCCCCTGGTTCCCAAACCGCTGACCCGGTTCCAGGGGTTGGCCATGGAGGACGTGGGGAACCTGAAGAAGAAGATCATCGGTCTGAAAAACCGGCTCCGACGGCTGGGACGGACGTTTGTCTACGGGGAAAGCCCGAAAACGGCCCGGCGACAGTATGAAATCGCGAACGGGCTGGTGTCCCTGGAAGATATCGAAGCGGAGTCGCTCAGGATTCCGGACCGGGGCTGACGGCCGGTTTGACGGCGTCGATTTTGGTCAGGTCTATGGCGACTTTCACGCGCAGCTGCGGGTCCTCGGAGTAATCCCGGATCACGCTGACGAACGATCCGCGGACCAGGTCGAGCGCGGACCATTTGCAGTAACTGTAGATCTCCTTGCCGAGCGTGGCGTCAAAACCGTGCAGAAAGCCGATCAGGCGTTCGTCCGGCGTTTCCAGGCCCCGGACCCAGCCGGTGAGCGGCGAACCGGGACCCACCGGGTGGCTCAGGATCCAGGAAAAAGCCGCCACGGGTATGGTGGCAATTTCCAGCGGGACAGGGATGAGGCTGCGGACGGTGTTTCCGTCCGCCCCGGTCCGGGTTTTTTGAAGGTACAGATGCGCGGTCACGTTGACCACGTCGTTGCCGATGACGTTCGTGACACGGACGCGAAGATAACGCTTTTTTCCGGTTTTTTCCAGGACGACGGGCGAACTCCAGACCAGAGGGGAGCGGGTCTTGGAGAATCTCGTAAAGATGAGGCCGGTCAGGCAGCTTAAATAGACGAGCCCGATAAAAATGTGGATCGCCGAGATCAGGCGGCCCCAGCCCAGGGGAATGAGACCCCCGAAACCGACCACGGGAAACGTCAGGCTGAAATAAAGGGATTCCAGAAAGCGAACCGCCTTCTCCGGTTGAAAGGAGTACTGCAAGCCGCCGCTGGCGTGATAGAAAAAAGCGAATACGGTGTTGTAAACCAGGAACGCCGCGAAAGACACCAGGAGAAAAGAACCGAAACCCAGTTCCAGCAGACCGTGGAAAACGTATCCGCGTCTGATGCCCTGGCCGCCGATGGTGCGGATCCCGGGCGAGTTTCTCTGTTTTGGCATGGTTGACCCCGGCTGTTATTATATCAAACCGGCGGACAAAAAACAAAACCGGGCGGTTCCGGTGGCCCGGGGAACCCGCTCCGCCCGAATCGAACATGTGAGAGGAGGAAAAGTGTGCCCGTTGTCCTGAAAACCGTCCTGCTCCTGACCGCGTCCAACGTCTTTATGACGTTCGCCTGGTACGCTCATCTGAAGAACCTGGGTGGTAAAAAATGGTATGTGGCCGCGCTCGCGAGTTGGGGGATCGCCCTGTTCGAATACCTGATCCAGGTGCCTTGTCCCGTAGCCGAACATCCCTGTCGGTACGGGACCTCCGCATTCCATGGCTCCGGCCAACCGGATCGGCTACACGGCCCTGAGCCTGCCGCAGCTGAAGATCCTTCAGGAAGTGATCGCCATGTCCGTGTTCGTGCCGTTTGCGCTTCTGTACATGCGGCAACCCATCAAGCTGAACTACCTGTGGGCGGCGCTCTGCATGGTGGGGGCGGTGTTCTTCATGTTCCGGGACTGAACCGGGATCTGGAGAGGGGCTTTTTCGAATTCCGGATAACCGGTATCTGAAGCCGGCGTCTGCGGCGCAGCGCCATGGCCCGATGGAAAAAGAAAGAGTTCGTCGCTGTTGACCCGCCGCCGGCCCGCGGTTTCCCTCAGCATCCGCTCCCGCACCGCGTCTTCGCTCCGGTCAAAATCCTCCAGGAATTTCCCCGCGCAGGTCAGGAAATACCGGGCCCGTTTCAGGACCACACCCATGTTCTTCAGGTGGTCAAAGCGAAGGACGGAAAATCGCCGCGACTGAACGATCCTTTTTGCAGAGCGGACGCCGATACCCGGAACCCGCAGGAGCGTTTCATAATCCGCACGGTTCGCTTCAACGGGAAAATATTTCATGTTCCGCAGGGCCCAGGCGGTCTTCGGGTCAAACTCCAGGTCCAGGAAAGGCTTGTCGGGGTCCAGGATTTCATCGGCCTCAAACCCGTATAACCGGAGAAGCCAGTCGTCCTGGTAGAGGCGGTTTTCGCGGACCAGCGGCGGCGTGTTGAGCGCCGGCAGCCGCCGGTCGTCGTTCACGGGTATGAAAGCGGAGTAATACACCCTTTTCAGCCGCACTTTGTTGTACAGGTTTTCCGACATCCGGATGATGGAGAGATCCGTTTCCGGGGAGGCACCGATGATGACCTGGGTGCTCTGGCCGGCCGGCACGAACAGGGGGAGGGCTTTTTTTGTGCTTTTCCGTTTTTCACTGTTTTCGGAAATCTGTGCCCCGATGTCGGTCATGGAATGAAAAATGACGCGGGAGTCCTTCTGCGGCGCCAGGAGCTGAAGGCTTTTGGCCGAAGGCAGTTCGATATTGACGCTCATCCGGTCCGCGTAGAGACCGGCTTCGTGGACAAGATGTTCGCTGGCGCCGGGAATGGCTTTCAGGTGAATATAGCCGTGAAATTCCCTGTCCAGACGGAGCTTTTTCACCACGCGGAGCATCATTTCCATGGTCTGGTCGGGGCTTTTCATGACGCCGGAACTCAAGAACAGACCTTCAATATAATTGCGCCTGTAGAAATTCATGGTCAGGTCAACGATTTCATCAACGGTAAACGCGGCCCGTTCAATGTCGTTGGAAAGGCGGTTGGCGCAGTAGGCGCAGTCGTAAATGCAGTAATTGGTGAGAAGGATTTTGAGCAGGGAGATGCAGCGTCCGTCGTCGGACCAGCTGTGGCAGATGCCGGACTGCGCCGCGTTTCCGATCCCGCGTAGGGCGCTGGCCCGGGTGCTTCCGCTGGAAGAACACGAAGCGTCGTATTTCGCTCCGGCTCCCAGGATGCGGATTTTTTCCAGCAGGTCCATGGCCCCTCCCCATTCCCGCGCAATCTGACGCATACCATGCCGCGATTTGGGGCATGAAGCGATATCATAGTGTATAATTCCCATCGAGTCAAAAAAGGGAAAATTACTGTAATTGCAGACATGGCCGATAATTAATCAGGATTGGCCGACCGATTGACGCCGGAGCGGATGTTGAAAACCAATTTGTGTTTAGTTGTCGTTCTGTTTGCATCAGCGCTGACTTTGTCCCGATATTCTTATGCGGCGGATGCCCTGGCAAACCCCGTGGGCCCCAGGGGCCCGTTGACAAACCGGGTTGTCCATACCAATGTCACGGTGACAAACGGACAGACCAATCAGTCCGTCAGTTCGAGCGACCTGATCTACCTGTTCTACGACCCGTTCCGCCCCCTTGCGGATATTGAAACGCCGGACGACCTCAAACTGGCCGTCGCGAATCTGTTTTTCCCGATCGATGACATTCTGTTCCCGACCGAGGAATCCCGGATCGCGAAAAGACGAAGGCGATCGGCCGGTCTGCGGCTCCTGACGGCGGATGAACTGGCCCGGTATTCCGACGAGGCCTTTTTCAGCCATATCCGCGAAAGGAACAGGCGGTTGTTCCAGCTGACGGAGGAAGAGCGCCGTCATCTGGCCATCGGTTTCGAGCAGTGGGAAACCAAGGTGATCGTGAGCGGATGGGTCAATCTTCGGGGCGGGTACGGATGGGTTCTTCCGAACGAAAGCTTGCCGGCGTCGGTGCCGGGCGTGACCCCGGGCGTCAACCTCAACCAGAACATGCGCGTCAACATTGTCGGAAAGATCGGCGAACGGGTCCAGGTGAACATCAACCACAGTTCGGAATCGCCGGACAACGAATATGAAATCGCCTACAAGGCGCTGGAGTCCGACGACGGCTTCATGCGCGAACTTCGCGCGGGGAACATATCCCTCAATATTCCCCAGTCCAGCCGGTTCGTTCAGTACGCCGGGACGTCCAAGGACAGCTACGGCGTGAAATCGGTTCTCCGGTTCGGGGACCTGTCCGTCCAGTCCGTCCTGAACCTGACAACAAGCAAAAAGGGGTATCAGAAGTTCGTGGGCCGTAAGCGTCAGGAGCGGGTGGAACTGCCGGACGTGAATTATGTCAAGCGCAGGTATTACCTTCTGCCTGACACGGGCATCGATTCCGGGTCGCTGGAACTGCTCCAGACAACGGCCGCCACCAATATCGCCGACCGGCGTATCGATTCCGGCTGGTTCCGGCGGCTGATCGCCGGCCAGGATTTCACGGTCAATCTGTCCACGGGCGAACTGACGCTGACCAATTCGCTGGACCGCAATACGGACCTGGTGGTCCGATACACTCGGGCCGGGCAGCTGTTTACCACCAATACGGACAGCGTGGTCGGCGAAGACGACACGACGGGGGAGAAGTTCCTGTATCTCTGGAAAGCGACCATGAATTTTTCCCAATATATCCACTACGGCACCTACAACCTGGGTTACCAGAATTTTGATCCCACGCGCGGTTTTTCGCTCCGGGTCGTGTATACGGGGGACAAGTCCAAGCTCGCCCCGGTCCAGTTCACCTCCGCGGATTACCTGCTTTCTCCCCTGACGGGTATCCTGCGTTTCAACGCGTCGCTCCCGTTCCCGGACGCCGGGGCCATCTACACGAATGCGTCAGACCCGGCCTATCTGGATTCGCGGTACCTGATGGTCGTCGAGTTCCTGAACGAAACAAAGTCCTTCCAGCTGGATTACGGCATCATTCCCGGAACCGAACGCATCCTGCTCAACGGCCGTCCGCTTGCGCCGTCTGAATACACGCTCCTGACGGCCACCGGGGAGCTGATCTTCAAGAATACGACCGCGATCAACGAAAACGACACGATCGAGGCGTTTTACGAATACAAACCGTTCTGGTCCGGCTCCCAGAAATTCGGATTAGCCACCCGCGCGGACTGGAAACCGTCCAACCTGTTCAATCTGGGCGGCACGGTGGTGTACAACGTCGCCCAGCGCGACACCGGCGCCCCGCATATATCCGCCACTCCGGACGGCACGCTTCTGGCCGACGTGGACGCGAGCGCGAACGTGGCCCGGCTGCTGGGCCTTCCCGAGGACCTGGATCTGACTGTCAAGGGGGAAGTCGCGATGTCGCTGGTGGACCCGAACACGGTGGGTTACGCCATTGTGGACGATTTCGAGAACGCCGGCGACGTGTTCGCGTTTTCCAAGGGCGAGCACCGGTGGATTCTCTGCTCGCCCACGACCAACATCGCCGGGATTTTCCTGACCAACCGCGGCAAACTCCTGTACAAGGACTACCGCGATTACTTTATTGACGGGACTTTCAACCTGGTCAATTACACGACGGCCCTGACGGAGGATAAAATCAAGGAATACGGGTTCAAGCCGGGTCCTTACGCCGCGCTGGGCGGTCATTTGAACCCGGCGGTTTACCCCAGCGTGAGCCAGTCGGTCCTGGTTTTCGATTACGATTTCCGGGACGGCGGGAACTGGGTGGGCGCGGCGTTCCAGATTGCCGGTCCGTCGGGAGTGGATTTGAGCGGGTACAACGAAATCACCGTCTGGGCCCGCCTGCAAAGCGACGATAACGCGGACAGCGTTTACGAGGATTCCGGCACGGGCAGCGTGGAACTGTTCGTGGCCGTGGGCCGTATGAACGAGGACGCGGACGGCAACGGGCTTCTGGACGGGGAAGTGGACCGGGCCCAGGCGGGTTACGCGTTTCATGATCCCGTTTTCCCTGCGCAGACCGTGACGTTCGTGGGGCGCGGGCGGCAGGGCGGCGGGGACGGCTACCTCCAGACGGAGGACCTGAACCGGAACGGAAACCTGGACACGAACGAAAGCCTGGTCGTGTTTCCCGGGGCGGGATATACGGACGTGTCCAACGCCGTGATCAGCCAGGGCGACTGGCGGAAAATCACCATCAACATCCGGACGCTGTCCGCCGAACAGGTGCAAGCCCTTCAGCACGCGACGGCCCTGGCCGTTTACGTGCGCAATAACGCCGGCGCCAAGGGGCGCGTGCTGATTGACACGCTGGAATTCAAGAAAGTCAGCTGGCGCGACAAGAGGATCGACGGCGTGATCGCGAACGATTCCACGGTCCTGTCCGGAGACCTCCTGTCTGTCTTCAACAATCCCCAATACGCCGCCAACCGGTTCTACAGGGCGGATTCCACGGATTCCAACGCCCAGGAACGCGCGAAACTTTTCGAGAAACTGCACGGGCCCCGCTCGGTGTCCGAAGCCAACCAGTACAACGAAAAAGCCATTGCCGTGAACTACCGTCTGACCAACGTTCCGTTCGATTCGAATACGCCTTCCCCCGCGGACGGAACCGGGGGAAGACTGGTCAAGCGGCATTCGTTTGCCATTGACGTGTCCAAATACGAATTTTTCAATTTCTATATCTACGTGCCCGAAACGGACGAGAACGGAAATCCCTGGAAGACGGGCGGGGACACTTATACCAATGAAAATTTCGTGTTGACCATGGCCTCTTCGGAAAAAAGCTTCTATCAATGGTCGCTGCCGCTGGACCGCGTGCCGAAAAACCGCTGGCAGCTGGTCACCATCCACGTGATCAGCAACTTCCTCATGACGCTGGACGGCGCGCCTGTGGACGGCCACCAATATCCCGCGATCACGGGTTACCCCAACGCGGTGGACGTCAATACGCTGGAAATGGGCGTGGAGACGACGTCAACAGGGGAGCCCATCAACATCGGGAGCGTCTGGGTGAACGAAATGCACGTCCACCAGGACCGGAATGCGCTGGGGTTCGCGTTTTTTGTCAGCCCCGTGCTGGATTACAAAAAAGCCGTCTGGCAGATCGGCGATCTGGAGATCCTGGGGCCCCTGACGCTCCGGGGCGGTTTTGAGAACAAGGATTACCAGTTCGTTCCCATGGAAGGGGTCAAACCCGGAAGTTTCAACAACAACTTCAACGCCAGCCTTTCCTCCTCGCTCTTCCGGGATATCCGCTATACGCTGTCCTACGACGACAACGGGCAGGGAACCACCACCAACACCGTGGATCTGCCGGAATATCTGCAATGGGATTCGCGGCGCAACACGTTCGGTTATTCCGTCGCGAACGCGTTTCGGGACTTCATCCCGCAGATCAGCCACTCGTTTACGGAGTCGTTCGAACGGCGGGTGTCCCGGGCGCTCCAGGGTTCGACCAACGGCGATTTTGTTCTGACGTCCGCGGACGACCAGTACAGCGGTTCGGCCCGCCTGGTGCTGAACCAGCAGATCCCCCTGGGCGGCCTGATGCGGTTCAGCCCCCGGTTCAGTTTCGAGGATTCGTTTTATCTCTACGACCGGTCCTCCTTCACAAACGGAGAGGGGGGGATCTACCTGTCCAACGCCTCCATTTACGGCCTACGGGACCGCAGGAAAACCCTGACGGCCGGCCTGGGATTCACGGCCGGCGCGGTTGTTTTCTCGGGAGATTACTACCAGACCGTTGACAAATATTCCCGCTTGACGACTCTGGAGGGATTCCGCAGGGAACTGGCCGCGTTCCGGGAAAGAACCGTTTTTGAAAGGGCCGGCCAGAGGTTCGCGAGCGCCTTTCAGGGTTTCGAGTTTTCCGGGGAAAACCTGGACAAGCAGAACGCGGAATCGGTCACGCTGTCCCTGTCCGGGGACAGGCCCCTGCCGTTCTTCGGCTTCTGGGGTTCAGGCCGGCTGTCTCGGGACGCCTTCCAGCACGTTTATGACGGGGCGGGAAACCTGACCTGGCGTTCGGAACGATACAACCTGGGCTCCGATTACAAACTGAACCTGTATCCGAAATGGTGGATCCTGGACACGATCGGGCTTCGGGTCGCGCGGGATTTTGAGATCAGCACGGCCACGCCCCATCTCCGGCTGGCCTACACGAATATTTTCGACAACTACGCGGGCGTGTACTACAGGCAGCCGTTTCATTTCTCGGGCCTGATCGCCGGAGCGGACGGGAGGACCAACAGCCTGGAACTGGTCCGGCTGCATTCCGAGGGATACTGGAACAGCGCGGCGCGTCTGGGGGACCAATTGTCCGCGGAACTGCTGTTGTCGGGTCTGGGTCCCGTATGGGAAACCTTTATTCCCCGCCGCTACGTTTTCTCCACGGGGTTGTCCACGGCCCGTTCCCAGGATTCCTATTCCCAGGTCCTGAACAACCAGTTTGACACGTCCTGGGCGCTCAAGGTGTCCGCATGGGGAATTTCCTTCCTTCAACCGTCGGGAGAATTCCGCGTCGGGGACGTCAATTTCGGCCTGACACTCAAGAATGCCGTCAATTACAACGACCGGAAGATCACGGACACGCTGTCCGGGTCGGTGAGCGAATCCGTCTGGTTCAGCCGGACCGTGAACATCTTTCTGTCCTACACGCTGTCCTATTCGTCGGAGAAATTCCTGACGAACACGGAGAGCTACGAAGCGAGGTACGGGTTTACGGCCGGGCCGCCCAACCAGTCGCCTTATTACAAATTCGGACACGCGGGAAACCTGGTGCTGAACTGGACCGTCGAAAACGTGGAGGAATTGGACTTTCTGCTGTTCCGGATTGACCTGCACGGCTCCGCCGTCAATAATCGTGAAGGGGTCCTGATCACGGCTGAAACGCTGTCCTACGACGGAAATCAGTTCGTTTCCTATCTCCAGAAAATCTTCGAGCTGACATTTGACCATAGCACGGAATTCCGCTTTACCGATTCCATATCGGGAAGCCTGATTGCCCGGGCGGTCGTGAACCGCTACGCGGAAGTGACGCCGGTCGGAAACCAGGTCAGGACGTCCTATTTTGATCCCGGGTTCGGGCTTCAGCTGGCTTTGGACGTCAGGATCAGGTTCTGAATAAAAAAAGCCGGCTGTTTCCAGCCGGCTTTTATCACATGGCAACCTGTCAGATGTAAAAACAGATTCCCGCCCGGATGTTGAACTGGGAGAACAGGATGATACCCAGGAAGGGATTGATCTGGCCGTCTGAAAGACCAAAATCCGAAATAGGCAAATATAGAGCGGCGCCGACATCCAGACCAAGAAAGTCAATGATTTTAAAATTCAAACCTACTCCTGTTTTAATAATAAATCCCGGGTCAGGTGCATTCCAGGTATAGTTTGTGGACATGCCAAAAGCGGAAGCATTCAGGTTGGCTCCCAAAAAAGCAAATCCCAAGCCCAAGTCTGTATAGAAAAATCCTGTGTTGAAAACGATATCAGCGGTAATAGGGATCATGGTAATCGCCCCTCCTACACCGTTTGAGGAGGCGGACAGCATAGGAAGATATGCGACCCCGATGCCCAACTGAATACCCTTAGGGTTCAAAAACAGAATATCGCCGCCAAAAGAAAATCCTCCGGCTGAAACGTATGATGTTTCGGAAGGAATGGCGGCGCTGCCCAATACCCAGAAATTATACCCGCCGAAAAGCTTGATGGTCATGAACTGTTCGCGGCTGTCCTGACCGAAGACACGGGAACCGGCCGTCAACAACGTCCCAACAACAAGTAAACTGACAAAAAATTTCATATAACTACCTCCTGATTGTCCTTATCGCTCGTTTGTTCGATCTTTCCGGCTCAAGAAACGGCTATTGACCGCGGGAGGCAATGGAAGAATAATTGCCTCAATTCGCATAACCGGTTTATAATCTGGCCTATTATATAACAATAACACGCTTTGTCCAATATCAAACCCGATCGGCTGAAAGTATTTCATATCATCGGATGCGGATATGATCATGAATGATGTTTCAACTGAAGAAACGCCGGTCTGCTACGACCGGGAGCAAATCGTTTACAGCATAGACCTGCCCTGCCTTCTGGAGGCGTCTGCCGGAAGCGGCAAAACGTCCGTGATCGTGGACCGGTATCTGGCCATACTGGTCCGGCAGATCGTATTCCGAGGCCTGTCTTATACTGACGCCGTCCGTTCCGTTGTGGCCGTCACCTTTACCCGCAAGGCGGCGGACGAAATGAAAGACAGGATCCGAGGGAAAATATCCGCGGTTTGGGACGAGAATAATATCCGGAAAACCTGCGAACAGCTGGTCCGTCACGGACTGGCGGAAACACCCGACCCCGAAAAAATCAGGACATTGGCGGCCTCCCGGAACGAGCTGGCCGACCGGATTTCCTCCGCATCCATCTCCACGATCGACGCGTTCGCGCTATCGCTTCTGAAGTCCTATCCCGTGGAAGCGGGCATAGACCCGTTCGTGACAGCCGAGGACGAATCCGGCGTGAACAGGCTGTCCATCACGACCCAGGACGCTTTTTACAGGTGCCTGCGGGACTGGATACGGTCCGCGGACCCGGACCTGGCCTTTCTGATCCGGTCTGTCGGATACACCCGCGCCCGTTTCCTTCTGGAAGAGCTCTTCGGGTCTGTTTCACAAACCGGACGGGAAGACTACGCGAAAATCGCGGAATTGTCAGGTTGGCTGAAGGAACGACCGGAGGGCGGTTTGCCCGATGCCGTCCGGTGTCTGACGACAATCCGGGACATTCTGTCAGACGCCCTGGAAAAAGGCCTTCCGGTTCGAAGCCGGCCTCCCGTGGAGCGGGTCCTGAAACCGCTCCGGCTCTTCCTGGAGAATCCCGACTGGACGGGCCTGTTCCAGGGAGGTTTTTTTTACGAAGGGAGCGTCAAAGACCTGGTGGCAAAACTGGCCCCCGCGCACGAAAAAATGGCCGGTATCCTGAACGGCATCCTTTTTGCCCCGCTCTGGAGACTCGCCTTGCGCCTGGAAGACGCCGTATCCCGTCTTCGTGAACAGCGCAGGGAAATCACTTTCGCGGAAATGGAAATCAAATGCCGGACCATGCTGAAAAACCATCCCGGGATCAGGGCCGCGATCCGTGACGAACGCGCCTATTTCCTGGTGGACGAGTTTCAGGACACGAGCTCTTCGCAAAAAGAGCTGTTCGATCTCATTCTCCGGGACGAACGGGGAAAACTGCGCGTGTGCCCGTTTTTTGTGGGGGACCCCAAACAGTCCATTTACGGTTTCCGGAGCGCGGATGTGGGCGTATTTATCAGGACCCGGGACGAATTCGCGGCCGCGGCTGCCGGCGGCGACGTTCTGATGGGGCGTCTGAACCGGAATTACCGTTCCGTCCCGTCCGTGGTGAACGCCGTGAATGAGATCTTTCCGGACGTGTTCGGCGGTCCTGCCCGGCAAAACGGACAACCCCGGGGCATTGACTATTTCCGCCAGGAACCGGATGAAAAGAGGGCGGACGGCAAGGGAGACGGTGTCTATTTTGTTCCGTCCTGCGGGGATAAGCTGGACGATATTTTCGCTCAGGAGTCCCGGACGGCGGCGGAACTGATCGGGCGGCTGGTCGCGTCCGGCGGTTACCGGCCCAAAGACATCCTGGTTCTGGTCCGGAACCGGACCCGTTCCGCGATCCTGAAAAAGCATTTCAACGACATCCTGGACGGCCGCGGGATCGCCTATTATCACGTGGATACGGAAAACGTTCTGGAGACACCCGAAATCCGCGATCTGATCGTTTACCTGAGGGCGCTGGACGACCCGGAAAGCGACTTGAAATTCCTGTCCCTGCTCAAGTCCCCTTTTTTCAGGAAGAGCGACCCGGAATTGCTGTCCCTGCGGCTGGACGGCGGCCGTTTGTATGACGCGATGCGCGCCCGGCGTTCGGCCGAAATGGAGATTTTCACGGGACTCTTGACGCTGAAGGACCGCGTCACCATTCCGGACCTGGCGGAGGAAATTGTGCGCCGCACCGGTTATTCGGCTTTCCTTCATGCCCTGCCTAACCGCAAGGAATCGGTCACGAACCTGTCGGTCTTTCTGGATTTTCTGCGCAGGATCCAGTCCGTGGAAATGTTCAGACTGACGGACCTGGTGTATTATCTCCAGGAATACGGCGCGCACCTGTCAAAACCGCAGGTGGTCGGCGAGAAGAGCGACGTGGTCCGGGTCATGACGCTTCATTCGGCCAAGGGTCTGGAATCTCCCGTCGTCATTTACCTGGCCACCGGAGCGGGCGGGCGCGCCGGTAATCAGCTGTTCCGGATGGACCGGACCGATCCTGAACGCCCCAGGCTGCGGCTGTCCTTGGTGCCGGGTTTGAAGACGCCGGATGTTCAGGATCCGGAAATCCGGGATTCGGAGGAACCGGAAAACGCGGAGGAAAAGAGGCTGGCTTACGTGGCTTTCACGAGGGCCAGGGAGAAATTCTATTACCTGGGCGTAAACGGGGAAAAACCCGTGAAGGCGTCGGACGGGTGGCGGGCATTCGTCCATTCCGGCAAACCCTGGGTCAGGAACCGTCTGGAGGATGCGTCGGAATGGAGCGCTCCGGCTGTTCCCGGTATAACCGATCACGGCCCGTTGCGGAAAAAAGTTCTGGCCGTTCTGGACCGCCTGGCCGAACAGGAGAAACGGCTGGTCCGTTTTTCCCTTCCCGGCGTCGTGACGGTCACCCAGCTCCTGGACATGGAATTTTCCGCGGCCGCGTTCCGGAACCGTTACGTGGTCCGGTCCTTTCCGGTGGAAGAGGCCCTGAACGAACTGGCGGACCTGTCGGGAGAACTGACCGAGCGCGATGTCCGTGCGGACAGAGGCACCTTTCTTCACCGGGTTTTCCAGTTCGCCGGGCCGGACACATACCCGGCCTATATCAAGGCGACCATCGGCCTGGAACAGGAGGAAATCCGGAACGCGCGCGATTCCATGGAGCGGGACGCCGGGAAATTCTTCGCCGGCGGGTTTTACCGGGAATATTTCCGGGACGCGGAGGAAAGCCGCCCGGAGTGGGAGATTCATTTCCCGGTTCTCTTCCGAGGCCGGCGCGTGGAGATCCGCGGGTCGATTGACCGTTATCTGGAACAAAACGGCCGGAAAACCGTGGTGGACTACAAGCTGCGTGTGGGGGCCAACCGATCGCGGTACGAACGCCAGCTGAATTATTACGCCTATTTTCTGGGTTGTCTGAACCATAACGTGGACCGGCTTTTTCTTTACGATATCGAGCAGAACCTGGAAATCCCGGTATCGGTCCAGCTGGACGGCATGCAGGAAAGGATCCTGGGTCTGCTGGAACAGATGGAATCGGTTTACGGAGCCCATCCGGCCCGGTAGGGTAAGTAAAAAAAAGCGTCCCGCCCGAAAGGGCGGGACGCTGATTGTTTTTCGTCAAAGACCGGTTGTCAGAGTTTGAAGATTCCCACCACTTTATTCAGGGCGATGATGGTCGCGCCGAACACCACGGACACCATGGTCATCAGTTTGATCAGGATGTTCAGGGACGGGCCGGAAGTGTCCTTGAAGGGATCGCCCACCGTGTCGCCCACGACGGCGGCTTTGTGGGCTTCACTGCCCTTGCCGCCCAGATGGCCTTCTTCAATGAACTTCTTGGCGTTGTCCCAGGCGCCGCCCGCGTTCGCCATCATGATGGCCAACGGGAAACCGGTCACGAGCGCCCCGGCCAAGAGCCCCACCAGGGCGCGTACGCCGAATATGGCGCCGACCGCAACGGGCAGGATCACCGCGATCAGGCTGGGAATGATCATTTCCCTCTGCGCGCCCAGAGTGCTGATGGCCACGCAACGCTTGTAATCCGGTTCGGCCTTGCCCTGCAGAAGCCCCTTGATCTCCTTGAACTGACGGCGGACTTCCTCCACCATCTTGTTGGCCGCGCGTCCCACGGCGCCCATGGTGAGCGCGCTGAAGAGGAACGGAGCCATGGCTCCCAGGAACAGGCCCACCAGCACGTCTGCGCTGATGATATTGGCAAAAAAGTCCTTCCCGGTGAAACGGATCATCTCGTCCTTGAATGCCGCCAGAAGGGCCAGGGCGGTGAGGGCCGCGGAACCGATGGCGTAACCCTTGCCGGTGGCCGCGGTGGTGTTGCCCAGGGCGTCCAGCGCGTCGGTCCGTTTGCGCACGTCCTTGCCCAGGCCGCCCTTGTCGCCCGCCATTTCGGCGATGCCGCCGGAGTTGTCGGCCACGGGGCCGTAAGCGTCAGTCGCGAGCGTGATGCCCAGGGTGGACAGCATGCCGATGGCCGCCACGCCAATACCGTACAGACCCTTGGAGAAGTCGGGGTTCACGAAACCGGCGGAAAAGTAAAAGGCCCCGATGATGCCCAGGACCACGGCGCCCACGGAAACCCAGGTGGAGACCATACCCAGCGCGATACCGCCGATGACGATGGTGGCGGGACCGGTTTTGGACTGCTCGGCCAGGTCCCGGGTGGGTTTGTAGTTGGAGGAGGTGAAATACTCGGTAAAGAACGCGATCACGTTGCCCACGATCAGCCCGATCGCGATGGAAACGAACACGCCAAAGTTCATGAACGTGCCCTTGCCCAGCACCGTGAACACGATCGCGGCGCAAAGGACCAGAATGATGAGCGATGCGGAATAAACGCCGCGGCGTAGCGCGCCCAGAAGCACTTTCTGGGAGGCGTTCTCGTCCTTGGTGCTGACCAGGAAGGTGCCGACGAGTGACGCGAATACGCCCATGGCCGCCATGACCATCGGGACGGACACGCCCATCAGGGGTTCCTGGGGGAACGCCACGGCGCCCAGCGCCATGGTCGCCACGATGGAACCGACGTAGGACTCGTACAGGTCGGCGCCCATGCCCGCCACGTCGCCCACGTTGTCGCCCACGTTGTCGGCGATGGTCGCGGGGTTGCGGGGGTCATCTTCCGGAATACCGGCTTCCACTTTGCCGACGATGTCAGCGCCCACGTCCGCGGATTTGGTATAGATACCTCCGCCCACGCGCGCGAAGAGCGCCATGGAGGAAGCGCCCATGCCGAAGGTCAGCATGGCTTCGGTGATTTTCTTGATGGTCTCATTCAGGTCCAGGCCCACCACGCTGGTGTAGTACCAGCGCAGGCCGTAGTACCACGCGGAGAGATCCAGGAGTCCCAGGGAAACCACGATCATGCCCATCACGGAACCGGCCGTGAAGGCCACGCGCAGTCCGGGGTTCAGGCCTTTCTTGGCGGCCCAAGCGGTGCGGGAGTTGGCGCGGGTCGCGATCCACATGCCGATGAACCCGCAAAGACCGGAGAAGAGCCCGCCCGAAAGGAAGGCGAACGGAACAAACGGGGTCAGAAGTTTGGGTCCGAAAGCGATGAAGGACAGAATGCCGAACATCAGCGCGAAGAAGATGCCCACGACCAGGTACTGCTGTTTCAGGTAGGCGTATGCGCCGGTGCGGATGGCCAGGGAGATTTTCTTGACCTTGTCGGAACCCTCGGGATGCTTCAGCACGAAGCGGGCGGCCCAGATCACGTACGCGATGCCGATGATGGCGGCGATCGGGGTGAGCCAGGTGAGGTCGATGGAACCGGAGGTGACGGGCGCGGGGGAGGAAACGGTTTCCACCGCCGGCGTTCCGGAATTCGTGACGCTTTGGGCCTTGGCGTTATTCAGGGCGTGGAACGTGATCATGACACCGAACAGGACGGTGGACAGGATCAGCGCGAGACGGCCCCAACGGACCTTTTTCAGCATAACTGCCTCCAAAAAAAATATGAGAAAGGCGGTGTGTGCCCGGCAAAATGATTGACTAGAATTATAATGATGGGTGGGGAAAATGGCAATTTTATCCGGAATTCTGCGGCGAGAAACGCCCTTTAAATCCTTATATTCAAGCCGGCCGCTCCGGCAACGTACGGCAGCAGGGTATTATACTGCCGGTAGGAATCGACCGTGTACCAGCCCAACAGCAGGTTGAAGGACAGAACCGTTTCAGGAGCGATCTTCCATTCGTATGCGCCTAGGGCGGCCGCGTACTGTGTCCCCCACAGGGATTCCGGGTGCCAGAGAATGTAGTAATTGAGCCCCGCGAAAAGACCGTTGGAAAAGTCGTACAGGAGGTAGGTGTTGTTGACCAGACAGGCGTCGGAATACCGCATGACCAGGGCTTCCTTGCGCTGGTAATAATAACGGGATTCCGGCCCTGAGCCCAGATAGAGATAGTCCAGGGTGTTGGCGGCGATGACCGGGCCAAACTGGGCTTTCAGCCGCGGGCTGATTTTGAGGAAGAAGAAGGCCTTGTCCTCCTGGGGGACCGTGGCCAGGGCGTTTTCAGAAACGTCTGAAAAATAACCGCCCACCTCGGAAAAGCCGTAACCCAGAAGTTTGTAGGCAAAAGCCCCGCCGGCCAGAACGGTCACGTCGAATACCGCAATCGGCTCGATCTGAAGATACAGGGCGATCCGGTTGTCCGCCGGGGTCAGGCTGTTGTCGATTCCGACGTCGATCTTCGTTGAGGACCACAGGATATCGTCGCTCTGAGAGAGGGGGATGCGGTAAACGATCCGGGTGCCCAGGGCGGCCCCGAGAGCGTTCCAGGATACACCCAGGTCCTGGTTAAAATAGAAACCGCCGGCGGCTTTGGCGGCAGAAAGCAGGGAAACCGAAGTGAAAACGGCCAAAATGGCAATCGCGATCCTCATGGCGTTTCTCCTGTATGATCAGACCAGATGATAGTGCAAAACGGGCTCTTCTGTCAAACCGGGTTGATGGAGAAGCCGCCGGGTCAATTCCGTTCGGGTATGATCAGGGCGCAAACCAGGTACGCCAGCGCGGCGGTCCCGAAGGAGAAAAACGCGAGCAGGACCGCGACGATGCGGACCACGGTCGGGTCTGCGCCCAGGTAGTCCCCGATACCGCCGCAGATGCCGAAAATCATGCGGTTTGTCCGGGACCGGAAAAGTTTCTTGACCATGTTGGCCACGCTCATGCCTCCTTCCGGTTAGCGTACAACGTTCTTGTGATCCGCCGGGCGCCTGCCGTAATGCACCTGATTCTATCCG
Source organism: uncultured Brevinematales bacterium (assembly GCA_964392785.1). GTDB lineage: Bacteria > Spirochaetota > Brevinematia > Brevinematales > JAOACQ01 > CAYMRH01. Next base: position 117 of record CAYMRH010000044.1, on the reverse strand, counting down.
GCCGGCCGGGAAAATTCAAGGAACAGGCGACCGGACGGGGGATTTTACTTTTTTTGCCTGAGGCAATATAATAATTCCCGTGCGGTCTGGAGGCTTCCATGAAGAAAAGTCTGATGA
>CAYMRH010000043.1:3858-22697 GCA_964392785.1 uncultured Brevinematales bacterium | reverse complement strand
CCGCTTCCTGGTCCCAGGCCGGGTCGTAGTTGTTGCCCTCGAACCGGATCGGCTTGGCATCCCGGATCGCCGGCAGGATCACTTCCATGACGGCCTTGTTCAGGTCCATGCCCTTCTTGCGGTTGGCTTCGATGGCGTCGGCAAATTCGTTCAGGATGGTCGCCACGACGGCGTTGATGGTGTAGTTGGCCGGCGCGATGGACATGGCGGAACCCACGGCCCGGAATTCGAACTTGTTCCCGGTAAACGCGAAAGGCGAAGTCCGGTTGCGGTCCGTGTTGTCCTTGGAAATCACGGGCAGCTTGGAGATGCCCAGGTCGATGATCTGCTTGTCGGAATATTCCGTCTTTTTGTTGTTCTCCAGGTTGTTCAGGACGTTGTTCAGCTGTTCGCCCAGGAACACGGAGATGATGGCGGGCGGAGCTTCGTTGGCGCCCAGACGGTGGTCGTTGCCGGCGCTGGCAATGGACGACCGAAGAACGTCCGCGTATTTGTAAACGCCCTTGACAATGGCCACCAGGAACGTCAGGAACTGCAGGTTGTCGTGAGGGGTCTTGCCGGGCTCCAGAAGATTGTTCCCGTCGGAATCCGACATGGACCAGTTGTTGTGTTTTCCCGAACCGTTGATGCCGGCGAACGGCTTTTCGTGGATCAGGAGGGCCAGGTTGTGTTTGAGAGCGGTTTTCCGGAGCGTTTCCATCACGATGTGGTTGTGGTCCGTGGCGATGTTGGAGTCCTCGAATATGGGAGCGATCTCGAACTGGGCCGGCGCCACTTCGTTGTGACGGGTCTTGGCGGGCACGCCCAGACGGTACAGCTCGTGCTCCACGTCCTGCATGAAGGTAATGATGCGTTCGCGGATGCTGCCGAAATAGTGGTCTTCCATCTGCTGGCCTTTCGGGGACGCCGTTCCGAACAGACTGCGCCCGGTCAGGAGGAGATCCGGCCTGCGGTAGAAGAAGGACCTGTCGATCAGGAAATATTCCTGCTCCGGGCCGACCGTGGAATAAACCCGGCTGGCGCTCTTGTTCCCGAACAGGCCCAGTATGCGGAGCGCCGCTTTGCTCAACGCCTCAATGGACCGTAACAGGGGCGTTTTCTTGTCCAACGCTTCTCCCGTATAGGAGAGGAAAATGGTCGGGATACAGAGCGTGGCGCCGTTGGAATGCTCGACGATAAATATGGGGGACGTCGGGTCCCAGGCCGTGTAACCGCGCGCTTCAAAGGTAGCGCGAATTCCGCCGGACGGGAAACTGGACGCGTCGGGCTCGCCCTGACTCAGGTTCTTTCCGGACAGCTTGTCAATGGGCAGGCCGTTGTCAGCAAAGGACAGAAAGCTGTCGTGTTTTTCGGCTGTAGCGCCGGTCATGGGCTGGAACCAGTGGGTGAAATGGGTCGCTCCCTTTTTCATGGCCCACTTCATGACGGCGTTGGCGACCGACTTGGCCAGCTTATCGTCGATTTTCCCGCCCTGCTTGACGATCTTCTTGAGTTTCGCATAATCTTCTTTGGCCAGGAATTTCTGCATGGCTTCGTCATTGAAGACGTTCTCGCCATAGATCGAAGAAATGGAAACAATTTTTTCCTTTTTCCTGGGGGAAATATTCTCGCTTTCCCACTCGATGATTTCCCGAATGGCCTGGTCTCTGTCCGACATATGAACCTCCAAAATTCTCAACAATTAACTTATTATTGCAACTACCGTGCCATAATTTTAACCTGAGCATTTGTTTTATATATCTTGTTGAAATACATATAATTATAATCATAAATCGACGGATAAAACAAATTCCGCGCTCATGCCGATTTGATTAATAAAAAATCACTCTTTACAATAATGGTCAAATAATAGGCAGGTTGATATGCCGGAAGAATACAGTCTTAAGGAACTCCAGGAAAAGATCAAGCGGTTGAAGCTGATCCAGTATATTACGACCGCCATGAACGAAACGACGGACACCCAGGAACTCCTGAACCTGATCATGGACAAATCCATCGAACTGACAGGGGCGGACAGCGGTTCCATCATGATCCGGGACCCGAATTCACGCGAACTCCGTTACGAAATATACCGGAACCTGGACGAAAACATGGTCCGGAGCCACAAAATCAAGATCGGGGAAGGGTTGACCGGCACCGTGTTCCAGGACGGAGTGGCCCGCCTGGTGAACGACGTGAACATGGACCCCGTTTATATCACCGTCCGCAAGGACATTCTTTCCGAACTGGCCGTTCCGCTCTCCGTTCACGGCGCGATCATCGGCGTTGTCAACGTGGACAGCACGCGCCGGAACGCGTTCACGGAGGACGACCTGGAACTCCTCCAGACCCTTTCCAACCAGGCGGCCCAGATCCTGTCCCGACGCAGGCTGACCGAAGCCCTGGAACAGAAAATCCGCCAACGGGACCTTTTGATCGACATCGTTCAGGACACCGAAAGAATCTACGAACTGAACGACGTCTTTTCCATCGTCATGAAAAAACTCGCCGCCAATTTCGCCATTCTGCGCGGCATGCTGGTCCTGTTTGACATGGACGAACCCTCGCGGCTTTCCGTGACTTCCGCCTACAACATCACGGAAGAGGAAATCTCGCGCGGAATCTATATGGTGGGAGAAGGCGTGGTGGGCCGCGTCGTGGAAACGGGCAAACCCATTTCCATCCCGGACATCAACAGCGACCCGTCATTTCTGAACCGCATGCAGATCCGCCGGGACAAGGACTCGCCGGTTTCGTTCATCGCCGTACCCATCCGCACGGAAAGCGTCGCGCTGGGAGTGCTTTCCGTGGAAAAAAGTTTCGAATCGGATTCCGCGCTCCAGGACGACGAGGACATCATGGTCCTGGTGGCCAACATCATCGCCAACAAGGTCAAGGCCTACCAGAAAATTTCCGCGGACAAGGAAACCCTGCTGACGGAAAACATCACCCTGCGCAAGGAACTGTACAAGAGTTTCGGGGTGGAAAACATCATCGGCAAGAACAAAAAAATGCAGGACATTTACGACCTGGTCCAGACCGTGGCGGACTCGAATTCCTCCATCCTGATCCTGGGAGAAAGCGGCACGGGAAAGGAACTGGTGGCGCGGGCGCTCCATCTGGGCAGTTCCCGGAAGGACGGGCCCTTTGTCAGCATCAATTGCGCGTCCATTCCCGAAGCCCTTCTGGAATCGGAGCTTTTCGGCCACAAAAAAGGCGCGTTTACCGGCGCGACTTCGGATAAAAAGGGGAAATTCCAGATCGCGAACGGCGGGACGCTGTTTCTGGACGAGATCGGCGACATGCCCCTGTTCCTGCAGGCCAAACTCCTGCGCAGCATCCAGGAACGGGAAATCGAGCCGATCGGCAGCGAAACAAAAATCAGGGTGGACATCCGGATCCTGTCCGCCACGAACCAGAACCTGGAAAAACTGATCCGGGACGGCAAGTTCCGCGAAGACCTGTACTACCGGCTGAACGTGATCGCCATCCCGATCCCGCCCCTGCGCGAAAGAAAGGACGATATCCAGCTCCTCGCGCTCCACTTCATCAAGAAGTATTCCCAGAGGGAAAACAAGAAAATCTCGGGCATCTCGCAGGAGGCGCTCCGGGTCCTGCAGTCCTACAACTGGCCCGGAAACGTCAGGGAACTGGAAAACGTGATGGAACGCGCGGTCCTCCTGTCCAAATCCAGCCTGATAGAAGTGGCCCAGCTCCCTTCCGTTCTTCTGGATCTGGAGGAAGTGCCGGATATTCAGGTGGGGAAATGGGTGGAGGGATTCGTCAAGAACCCCAGTTTCAACGGCAACCTGTATGAAAGCGTCGTGGGCCATATCGAGAAGGAGCTGATTACCCGGGCGCTCATGCAGAACAACCGAAACAAGGTCAAAACGGCGCTGTATCTGGGAATCAACCGGAACACATTGCGGAGCAAGATGGAGCAATACCAGATAAAAATTTAGGAATTGGGTTGGCGGGTAGCGGTCGGCCCAAGTTCCCGCAGAATTCAAATTCGGTTCCAGCGACCGGGACCGCCAGATAGACCGGACAAGTCACCGGCCCACCCCGGAATATTACCGTCAGTCTCCTGTTCTTTCCAGGTAAATTTCCCCCAGGTTGCCCGCACCGCCCGGGTCTGCGGTCACGCTCTGAAACATCAGGGTGTTTGTCCCCTTTGTCAGCCAGAACAGGCCGCCTTCCACCCGTCGGTACGAATGCCATTCGCCCGTTTTGGGAAGCTGGACAGTCCGGGCCTGAGATTGATTCATGGAAACGGTCGTTTTGGACTTGTCCAGTGGCGATGAAAAATCGAACGACAGGCGGTAGGCCCCGGCTTGGGGTATCACGAAAACCCAGACCGCTTTCTCGCCGTTTCTCCAATGGCCTATATTCCCGGGCGAATTCTGCCATTCCACGCGCGTGTCCCCGTCAGCCGGTTCAAGACGGGACACAAAAAGCGGCGAAAGCCGGATTCGGGAACCGTCTGTCTCCGTCACGGCCGCGTTCGTGTTGGTCGGGACAAGCGTCAGGGACCTGAGGTTCATCACACCCTGGTCCGTTCGTTTTGTCAGGAAACGGATCCTGTTGCGTCCGCCGGACAGGCGCACGGCCGCCACGGCCCCGGTTTTATAACTGTCCCAGGACCCCGTGGGAAGCACGGGAAATTCAGTCGTGAACGCTTCGTTCAGCCACAGGCCCACGACAGGCCGGGCGTCCCTGGACCCGAACGCGTAGTCGATGCGGATCTGGTAAATCCCGTCTTCCGGAACGTTGACCGTCCAAGTCACGGAATCGTTGTCTCCCCACCATCCGAAATTGGGAGCGGTTTTTCCCCATTCGATCCGCAGATTGCCGCCCGCGCCCCGGGAGAGATACGCGTCTTCCGGGTAATACGTGAGGGGTTCGCGCACCCGTGTGTCCCGTTTCGAAGCGAGGGACTGCGTAAAGTCCCTGATCGCACCCTCCAGAGCCAGGTTCTTTTTCAGATATTTCGAATCATATTCCGAGAAAAGTTCCCGGATGTCCTTGGCGGACGCCTGGTCCAGGTCAATGTCAAAGAGAACGTCCACCGTCCCGACCAGACCCCAGTTGTATTCCGGATTGTCCTCGATCTTTTTGTAGCTCCAGAAATTCCAGGCCCATCCGTAGGCGGTAAACACGTCAAAAAACCGCCGCATGGTCGCGACACCGCCGCTTTCCAGCTGGATGGAACTGAATTCGCCAACGTGAAAGGGCACGTTGAAATACATCTGGGCACGGCGGAGGTTCGGCAGTTTCTCCGCGTAGGCGGAAACGTAACTTTTCAAGTCCCGCACGTCCGGATAGTAATGGAAACTGTAGACCACGTTTTCCCAGCCCATGACCGAAGGATGAGGCATGCGGTGGATCCCCTGCAGGGCGTCTTCCATGAAAATCATGTGGTTCGTGTCTATTTCCCGGATCGCGCGGTACAGCCGGTCGTAAAACGCGACCAGTGTTTTCATGGAATGCGGCAGTAACGGCGCGCCCCACGCCTCGTTCAGCAGGTCGTACCCGGCCACGATCTTTTCGTCCCGGTATTTTTGGGCGATCCTCTGCCAGATCCGGACCGTTTTCTCCTGCAGTTCCGGACTGGACCAGAGTTTGTTCGGAACGTCCTCACCCAAAATGTTCACGCCGGTATTTTGGCCGCCGGGCGCCCCGTGGAGGTCGATCAGGACGTAGAGATTGTATTTTTTCGCCCAGGCCACCGCCTGGTCCAGAGCGCTCATTTCCTCGCCCGCGTATTTCGGGTCAAAGAGCGCGGCGTACCAGAACGGCAGGCGGATGAAATTCATCCCAAGCGACGCAATATACCGGAAATCCTTCTCGTTGATGAAACTGTCCACATAGGTCCTGTACAGCGACCGTGCGATTTCCTCCCCGAAACGGGCTTCCAGCTTGTCGAAAATATCGCGCCCGGATTTGATGCCCGGCTTGTTGTCGAGTTTCAGCATCCAGGGTTCGACGAGCAGCCAGTTGCCCAGGTTGACCCCGTAGAGTGGGACCTCATCGCCGGATTCGTTCACAATTTTCATCCCGTCCGTCCGGAGCATCTGGTCCGCGCGGAAACGGGGCCGGGGAGCGCAGGAAACCGCGATCACCGCCAGGAGAATGAATACGGACCAAAAACCGGAAAGCGGACGCTTCATGGGTACCGTCCTATCTGTCAAAACCGACTTGATCGTAATAGTATGTCCCCGGGTTCCATTCGTAGATCTCCAAGTTTTTCACCCGCGACAGATTGATCTGGTCCCGAAACTGCCGGAGATCAATTGCCACCCTGGTCCATTTGTTTTTTTTGGACTGGTCCTTGGACCAGGCCTTGGCGGTATTGCCCTCCATGTCACGGATTTCGAATTCTATGGTGTTGTCTCCCGTTGGATCCCAAACGTAAAGAAAAAGCGTTTTGGCCGCGGCCAGATTGACCTCGCGTCTGGAGAAATTGATCCCCACCTTGTCCCCGGCCGTCTTGAGGGACCGCTTGCCCTTGAACGGTTTTTCCGTCGTGATTTCGGGCTTTCCCTTTCCGTAATCCCAGGCATACACGTCAAACTTCTCGGTTCCGTTGTTCAGCTCGAAATCCTGCAGGACGGTTTCCTTGCCCCGGGCGACCTGGACCGCGAAAACAATGAGCAGGGCCGTTAACAGCGTTTTCATGACGCTCTCCTTAATCCTGGAATTGACTGACGCCGAAATTGTCGAAGTAATACAGTCCCGTGTTCCATTCGTAGAATTCCGCTTTTTTCAGCCGTTTCAGGTTGATCTTTCCGCGAAAGTATTCCAGCGGGACCGCAACGCGTTTCCATTCGTTTTTTTCCGACCGCTCCACGGACCAGACCTTGGCGGAAGAACCGTCCATGTCGTGGAGCTCGAATTCCAGGGTGTTGTCCCCCACCGTGTCGTAAACATACACGAACACCTTGTCGTAACCGCTCACGTCGAACTCGCGCCGGGACAGATTGATCCCGAATTTGTCCCCGGAAGCCCGTAAGGAGCGTTTTCCGCGGAACACGCGATCCGACTGGACCGCGCTTTTGGCCTTGCCGTAATCCCAGGTATAGACGTCGTGACCGGCCGTTCCGTTGTCTTCCTCAAAGTCCTGCAGTACGGTTTCGGATTCCGCCCGCTGACGCGCGGGTTTCCGGGGCTCCGGCGTGACGGTTTCGACCGTAACGGAAGACGAAGAACCGCCTGTCCCCTGGAGATTGACCACTTCATCGGACCGGATGGTCAGTTTTTCGCCCTTCTCTTTTTTCTGCCCGCCGGCACAGGAGGTCAGGATCAATAACACAGCCGCCGGAATGATCAGGGCCTTTCCCAGCATCTTCACGCTCCGCCTCCCGTCAAATCAGTCCGATAAAGGATAAAAAACGTTCCTTGACGTCGCCTTTCCTGTAGGAAAAGAATTCCGGGTTTTTCCCGCAACGGGTGCAGACCGGATAACTGAAGACCTGGGACGGCTTGAGGTTCAGTTTTTTCAGGTCTCCCAGAATGACGCTCTGCATGTCCAGGAAATACCGGGGACGCTGGAAACGGTAAGCTTTCGTTTTCAGTTTCCCGATCACGTCCCTTTTCACCTCGTAACAGCAGTCCCGGATATGGGGGCCGATCAGGACCAGAAGATCCTCGGGACGGACGGCGTAGTTCTTGAGCGCCTGACTGACCAGCTTGACGTGGATTTTTTTCTTCAACCCCTTCCATCCCGCGTGGGCGATCCCGCAGAACGTCCTGTTCCGGTCCGTGATCAGGACCGGAGCGCAATCCGCCGTCAGCACGCCGATCAGGACATGCCGGAAGTCGGTCAACAGGCCGTCTCCCTCCAGAAGCTGGTTCTGCGAATAGAGCGCCGCGTTATCATGGTTGACGGTGTGGATCACGTCGGAATGCACCTGCTTGAGCGTGATCACGTGGTCAAAACCGCTGTCGATCAGAAGCTGCTTGCGGCCTGACTGGGCCATTTCAATGTCCGTAATACCCTGGGCCGTATGAATGGCGAAATTTCCCAGATCTCCCTTGTAGGTGGATCCCGCGAAAAGACCGTTGTTGGAAAGGTTCTGATAGATGATATAGTTTGCGTCCCGGGAAACCTTGGCCCGCGTCAGCAGAGTTTTTTTTGCCATCCCCACCCGCCTGTTGTTCGATGAAACATAATAAGGAAGGCCGCCGGGATTTTCAAATATATTTTCCGGATCCCGTGCCGCTGGCTACGCCGCCTCAGACCATGCTATAATGAACGCTGGAGGGGTCATGTCCGTCAGGATCGCCGAAGTGGCCGTCAACGTTCCGTTGGACGGCACCTTTCACTACATCGTCCCGGACGGCATGGACATCCGGCCGCTCCAGCGCGTTGCCGTCAATTTCGCGGGCCGCGAAACCGTCGGTTTTGTCCTGTCCGTGGTGCCGGAACCGGACGTCCGGGACAAGATCTCCGGCTTTAAAATGAAGACGGTGAACCAGATCGTGGATCACGAACCGATCATAGACGAACGCACCGTCGCGCTGGCCCGCTGGATGAGCGATCATTACATTCACCCGTTCGGTGAAACCCTGTTTGCCATCACGCCGTCCGCCAAAAAGGGAAAGGAATACAGGCACCCCTACCATTACACGGGCAGGCTCTCCCCCCTGAACGATGAACAACAGGCGGCCTGCGACGCCGTGGCCGGATGTCTCCGGGATCCGTCAAAAAGGTCTTCCGGGAAGTTTCTCATACACGGCGTCACGGGCAGCGGAAAAACGGAAGTGTACAAACATCTGGTCCGCAAAACGCTGGACCTGGGCCTTTCGGCCATCATCCTGGTTCCGGAAATCGCCCTCACGCCGCAGAACCTGGAACGGTTCTATCAGAGTTTCGGCGACGAAGTGACGCTCTATCACTCCCGGCTCACCGGCAGCGAAAAACTCTCCGAGTGGCTGAAAGCTCTGCGGGGACGGTCCCACGCGGTCATCGGCCCGAGATCGGCGGTTTTTTCTCCCGTCCGGAATCTCGGTCTTGTCATCATAGACGAAGAGCACGAACCGTCCTACAAATCCGGCAACGCGCCCCGCTATCACGCCCGCCAGGTGGCATACCGCAGGGCGCAGACCGAAGGCGCGGTTCTTGTTCTGGGGTCCGCGACACCGCAGCTGGAAACCTACTACTACGCCCGCCAGGGGGATTTCCGGCTTCTGGAGCTGAAGTCCCGCTACGGGGGTACGGAACTGCCCACGGTGGAAACCCTGGATCTCCGCGAAACCGCCGGAGAGAAAAACCTTGTTTCCGGCACCCTGTTGAAATGCCTGATCCGGACGCTGGACAAGAAAAAACAGGCGCTGTTGTTCCTGAACCGCCGCGGGTTTTCGCCTGTCCTGATCTGCAAGGACTGCGGGCATGTTTTCGGCTGCCCCGACTGCAACGTCAGCCTGACTTTTCACCGCGCGGATCGATCTCTCCAATGCCATCATTGCGGGCACGCGGAATCGGTCCCTAAAAAATGCCCGGAATGCGGAAGCGAAAACATTTCCGAACTGGGCAGCGGAACGGAAAAACTGGAACAGGTGATCCGTTCGCAATTCCCGAACGCCGCCGTGGACCGAATGGACCTGGACACGACCCGCAAGCGCACTGGCTATCTGGACATCCTGGAAAGAGTCCGTTCCGGCAAGACGGACATCCTGGTCGGCACCCAAATGCTGGCCAAGGGGCATGATATCGCCGGAATCCACCTGGTGGGAGTGGTTTTGCCGGACATCACGCTGAATATTCCGGATTTCCGGTCCGCGGAAAGGACATTTGTGCTCCTGACCCAGGTCATAGGCCGGGCGGGACGGCGCGGCGACCGCGGGGAGGCCCTGATCCAGACCTACCTCCCGGACCACTATGCCATCACGTCTTCCGCGGCCCAGGATTTCGCGTTATTCTACAACACAGAAATCGGGAAGCGGAAGGCCTTCCGTTACCCGCCGTATGTGCGGATAGGCCGTATGGTGATCCGCGGCGAGGACAAACAAAAACTGGACGAGTTTTGCGCCCGGCTGAAGAAATTTATACCTGAAAACCCGCCGGCTCCCGGAACGGAAGTCCTGGGGCCCGTGTCCTGCCCGATGGAAAAGTTGAAAAAGAACTACCGTAGCCATATAATCATCAAATCCGGCGACATCCGGGAAATCCGGCGGATCCTCCGCTTGTTGCGGGAGGAATTCCGCTCCCACCCGCTGTCGAAACATCTTTTCATCGAGATCGATATCGACCCGGTATCCATGGTCTGAAGGGTCCCGGCTCGCAGGGATTCCGGCATCCGCCCCGGTTACGGAACATGAACAACGGGCCTTGAACGAGGGGAAAATTCCTCCATGCAGGAACTGACCTACCGAACCAAATTCCGGCTTCATATCATCACGGGCGTGATAGCCGCTTTCTGCGGCATCCTGTTCATCCGTCTTTTTTATATCCAGTTGATCCGCGGCTCGGTCTATTACCGCCAGGCCATGGCCAACCGGACCCAGATCATCAAAGTCCAGGCCAACCGGAGCATCATCTACGACCGGACGCTGGAAAACCGCATCGCCTACAACCGGAAATCGATGAGCATCATCGCCATCCCGGCCAACATGCCGGCGGACCCGGATGAACACGCCCGGGTCCTGTCCAACATTTCCCTCCTGCTGGAAATGAGCATCGAGGAAATCACCAACATCATCCGGGAGCAGGCCCTGGACAAATACACGCCCGTGGTGCTGAAATACGACATTGACTCGCGCACCCTCGTGCGGTTCACCGAGCAGTTAAACCGTTATCCCGGCCTTTACTGGGAAAACCGCCCGCGGCGGATCTACCCTTTGCGGGAAAAGGCCGCGCAGCTTATCGGCTATACGGGCGTGATCAACAAGGACGAACTCCGCCGGCTCCGGAAGAACCCGGAATACCACTCGGGCACCATCCTGGGGAAGATCGGCATCGAGCGGTTTTTCGACGAGGAAGTCCGCGGCCGGGAGGGAATCCTGGAACGGGTGGTGGACGCGAAAGGCAACGTGCTGGAACAGGACATGGAACGGGAACCGGTTCCCGGCCACATTCTGGTCCTGAGCATTGACCGGGATTTGCAGGAAATGGCCTACGACCAGATGGGGGACAAGATCGGCGCCGTGGTGGTGTCCCGCCCGTCCACGGGAGAAATTCTCGCTCTGGTTTCCAAACCGTCTTTTGACCCGAACATTTTCACCGACCGGTTCACCATGGAGGAGTTTTTCGTCCTCAAGCAGAACGTGGACAAGCCGTTTTTAAACCGCGCCATCCAGGGCACCTACCCGCCCAGTTCGATCTTCAAAATGGTCTCCGCATCGGCCTTCCTGCAGGCAGGCCTCCCCACGGACCGGATCGTCCACTGCCCCGGCTGGTTGCGGATCGGGAACCGGATTTTCAAGTGCTGGGACGTTCACCACAACCAGAGCCTGGTGGGCGGCATCGCCCACTCGTGCGACGTTTACTTCTACACCATGGGCCTGCAGGCCACGCGGGAACCGATCATCGCCATGGCGGAAAGCTACGGAATCCACAAGCGGACCGGAATTGACCTGCCCGGGGAAACCGTGGGCCTGATACCGGACATGGACTGGTTCAGAAAGAAATACAACCGGCCCTGGCAGAACGGCGACACGGCCAATATTTCCATCGGACAGGGGGACCTGCTGGCCACTCCGCTTGCCATCAACCTGTTGACGTGCGCCATCGTGAACGACGGCCTGGTCTACAAACCGTTTCTCCTGAAGCAGAAACTGTCCCTGAACAACAAATCCGTTCTCTGGACCAAAATCCCCGAAGTTCTGCGGAAAGTGAATTTATCCGACAAGCAGTTTGAGCTTCTCCGGAAAAGCATGTATGGTGTGACCCGGTACGGAACCGCGCGCTGGATCCAGTACGCGACGGATATCCCGATCGCCGGCAAGACGGGCACGGGCGAAGCCGGAAAGGACAAGGAAAACCACGCGCTCTTCACGGCCTACGCCCCGTACGGCGAAACCAACAGGGACAACATCATCGCCGTGACGGTCGTGGCCGAACACGGCGGGGGCGGGTCCGGCATCGCGGCGCCCATCGCGGTCCGGCTGATCGACTACTACATCCGCAAAAAAGCCAAAATTCCTTACCAGAAAATCAGACCGGGGCCTGCAGAATGAGCCTGAAAGACCATTTCAAGAACGTTCCGTTCTTTTTCGTGCTGATTCCGGTCATTCTGACGGTGATCGGGCTGGTGTTCCTGTACAGCACAGGCATCAATCCGGACGGTTCCAACAACGGGCAGTATCTGCGCCAGCTGTTGTGGATCGCCGTCGGTTTGGCGGCCGCCGTTCTGATCCTGAACATCGACTATTACCGGCTGGTGGAGACGTCCAACGTTTACTATATCGCCGGCATCGTCTTTCTGGTGGTCACCTTCGTTTTCGGGCGCACCATCCGGGGGTCCCGAAGCTGGCTCGGCTTTGCCGGGCTGGGCATCCAGCCGTCGGAAATCATGAAAATCTGCTATATACTTTTTTTCGCGAAATACCTGTCCAACGCGCCGATCCTGGAAAAGAAAAACCGCGTATTCCTCATATCCCTGGGCATTTTCATCCTGCCTCTGGGACTGGTTTTAATCCAGCCCGACCTGGGGACGGCGCTGGTGTTCATTTCCATTTTCTTTATCATGTCTTTCCTGGGAATGGCGGACAACACGTTCACGAAATACATGCTGGCCATCGGCGGCATCGCGGCGGCCATCCTTCTGGGCACGGCCTTCTATAAATACCGCCTGGAAAACGGCGGCGCCCCCATCGAAGTCCTGGAAATCCTTTTCTCTTTCAACACGCTGTTCATCGTCGCGCTCACGATGTTCCTCTATTCCGCCGCGGCCATCCTGATCGACTTCTTTTCCCCGGTCGCGATCGTGAAAAAACTTTTGCCGGTCACCCTGGTCATTGGAACCTCCTTCTTTTTCTCCGCCATGGCCATTCGGGTGCTCCGGCCCTACCAATGGAAACGGATCCTGGTCATGATCAGTCCGGAATTTGACCGGAGCGGCGCCGGTTACAACATCATCCAGTCCAAAATCGCGATCGGGAGCGGGGGGTTTTTCGGCAAAGGGCTGTTCCGCGGCACCCAGAACACGCTGGGGTTCCTGCCGGAAAAAAGCACGGATTTTATTTACGCGATCATCAGCGAGGAGCTGGGATTTTTGGGGGCCGGTCTGGTCATGGCGCTGTTCGTTTTTTACTTCTTTTACATGATCCGGACCATCCAGAACGCCAAGGACAAGGAAGGCATGCTGGTTTCTGCCGGGATTCTGGCCATGTTTTTCACGCATTTTGCCGTGAACGTGGGCATGACCCTGGGCGTGACTCCGGCCACCGGTCTGCCGTTGCCCTTCATCAGTTACGGCGGGTCGGCTTACATCACCAACATCATCGCCGCGGCGCTTTTGTTGAACATCTACTCGCGGCGCTTCGTCCACTGAATCCGCTGTCTAATCCTCAAAGAACACGCTGTCTCCCGGCATCAGACCTTCCAGGTCGGCCAGAGACCCGCCGGACAGGACGCAGTCGATAATCGCGCGTCCTTCAGGAACCAGGTCCCCCTCCAGAAATGTTTTCAGCTCCTGGTCAAAGAAAGCTTTGAGCATGGCCGCGCCCGCGTCGAAGGCTTCCGGCCCCACTTCCGGCTGGTGGTCCGTCTGCAGGAAACCGAGATCGAAGGACTGCCCTTCGATCACGAGTTTGTTCAGGGCGTATCCCAGGAGCGGACTGCGCGAGGGCGTCAGTTCCTTGCGCTCAAAACGCACGCCGCCCCTTCTGGCCAGGTATTCCCGCATGATCCATTCGGGATTGAACCCCGTCTGCCAGGATCCGATATGCCGGACCGGAGTCAGGATATAATGCACTTTCGGGTTCTCGACAATCTGCCGGAGCAGAAGATTGGCCTGGGGCACCCTTCTCCCGGCCGCAAACGGCCAGTAGGACCCGACGCCTTCCGCCTCCAGGCCTGTTTTCCCGGGTCCGGATACAATGCTCGGGTTGTCGTCGCCGCGCGGAGCGACCAGACGCCAGATCCAGGCCAGCGCCGGAGGAAGCACATGGAAGATCCCGATCACGCCATACGTGGGACGCTCGCGCGTACACGGAGGAGTCCGCACGCCGAAACTCCGGATATCCACGGAAACCGGCCGCGAAACCACGCCGGGAACGATGGACCGGGGCATGATAAAACGGGGGTTCGGACAGGGTTTGTCCGGCTGGTCGGGGATGTGATCCCAGAGCAGGGCCGTGCTCTGGGGTTGGGCGTCGATGTTCAAGAACACCAGCGGCTGTTCGGGGTGAATGGAACGGGCTTCCACGTCCGGGTCCGTCCCGTAGTTTTTGATATGGTCCACGCGGATAAACCATCCGTTTTCCGCGTCCTGCACGGTCAGCTTGCCGTTCTTTTTCTGGATCTGGGGCGGACAGACGGCCATGTCGTCCGTGACGGGGCGCAGCGTACAACTCCGGGGCAGTACGATCAGCCGCTGTTCTCCGGTCACAATATTGCGCCCGAAAACGATGTTGCCTTCCGTGTCGCGGTGGATGTGCTCGTTCATTTCGCTTTTCCCGCCGCCGCTCGCGCCCTCGTGCATGATCGTGATCTTGTTGTCGTAGGGCGTGACCACTTGGGCGACCGCGGCGTGGTTCACGCACCAGCCTTCGCGTTCGGCGAAATGGATGAGCGCCCCGTAAACGCCCTTCTTGGCGCTGGGACCCGGATAGAGATTGTAGGAGAAAATTTCGTAATCGTCTCCGGCGCGGCGGTGCACCACCCTCTGCTTGCCGCCGAAATGCGTATGGCGGAACGGCGGCGCGACGAAAATGAAACACCGGGGCTTGATCCGGGGAATATTCCCGCAGAGATCCAGAACGCCCTGCAGTTCCGCCAAGCCGAGCGCGAAAAACGCGGCGTTCGCCGGCGCCACGGCCAGACCGGGAATCCCCTGTTCGTACTGTCCCGCACGGAACACGAACGCCAGAAGGTCCTGGCCTTTCAGCCAGTTCAGCGTCTCGGAACGCAGGACGCTGAAATCCTGTTTCATGGCGTCGCGATAACGGATTTTGTCCGTAGGCAGGTCGTCCCCGATCAGCATGGAATCCGGATCGCGGCGGCGCATATAGGGCTCGAAATAGTTGGCGCAGATCCCGTTCCTGGCGCGGCAAACGTACGCTTCCCGGACCATTCCCCTGCCCGCGACATCGTAGGCCACATCATGCCAGCCCGTGGAATCTCCCGGAACGCAAAGTTCAGAGATCTCCTCCGCGCTGCAGGCGGCCTTGAGGGATGCCGCCCCGGCCAAAACGCCCCGAATTTCTTCCGGCAACTCCAGCCGGTCCAGAAACGCTATCCGTTCCAGCATAACCGCAATACTCCCGTTTCAGAATGCCCCTTTTTCCGGGGACAAAGATTATAAGGCAGAATCAGACCGCCGGCAAGAAAGAGGGGCCGACAGCGAGTCATGACGGGAACCGGGAGCGATCTACAGGTCTTCTCCTATGGCTTTGGCAAAATCACGGAGCAGTTCTTTCTCCCGGGATTTGAGGCTCTTGGGGATATCGATCACGATTTCATAGTAAATATCCCCGCGGACTTTGGACCGGATGTCCGGCAGGCCTTCGCCCCGGAGCCGGATCTGGTGGGACGACTGGACCCCGGCCGGGATCGCGATTTTTTTCACGCCTTCGAGCGTGGTTGCGTCAATCTGGCCTCCGAAAACGGCCCGGGGATAGCTGATTTTCAGTTTACCGTAGAGGTCTCCCCCCTGGCGCTCAAAACCGGAGTTGTTCCGGATATGGATCATCACGTAAAGATCGCCGCGGGGTCCGTGAAAACGGCCCGCATCGCCTTCTCCCGTCACGCGAAGACGCATACCGTCCTCCACGCCGGCCGGGATCTTGACCGTAATCAGGCTTTCCTGCTCGCTCACGCCGGATCCGCGGCAGGATGCGCAGGGATCGGTGACAACCGTTCCCGTCCCGTGACAATTCGGACAGGTGGTGGAAATGGAAAAGAAACCCTGCGATGTCCGGACCGAACCGCGCCCGCCGCAGGTCCCGCAACTTCCCGGCGCCTTTCCGCTTTTGGAACCGTTGCCGCCGCAGACCGAACAGGACTCGTTGCGCCGGACCTTGATTTTCAGGTTCTTGTCGGTCAGAATATCCGTCAGATCCAGCGTGATATCCGCGCGGATGTCCGAACCGCGTTCGGCGCCGCCGCCCCGGGAGCGGCCGCCCCGGCGTCCGTCCGCCCCGCCGCCAAAAAAGGAACTGAAGATGTCCTCAAAACCGCTTCCGCCGAAAATGTCCTCGAAATTGAAGGATTGGGCGCCTCCGGCCCCGGCGCCGCCAAACCCGCCCTGGGAAAACGCCGCGCTGCCGAACTGGTCGTACATCCGCCTTTTTTCAGGATTGGACAGGACCTCGTAGGCCTCGTTGACTTCCTTGAATTTTTCCTCGGCGACCTTGTCCCCCGGATTGCGGTCCGGATGGAATTGCATGGCCTGTTTCCGGTAGGCCTTTTTTATTTCATCGTCGCCCGCGTTGCGGGTCACACCCAACAGGCGGTAATAATCCTTCTCAGTCGCCATAGACCTTCCTTATGTAAAAAAGGGGGGCGGAACTGCCATCTGCCCCGTGATGATCACAGATTCAGGATTCGTGTTCCGGGAATTTACTCGATCTTGACCCTCTCGGCGGCCATTTTCCTGAGAACCTTCACCAGGATCATGCGTCCCGTATTCAGAGCGACCACACCCAGAAGGATCGCGACCCGGTGGTACCACGGGACCGGCAAAAACGCGGCCAGAGCCAGGATACCCAGCCCGACCAGGGTGTGAACCAGGAGATTCTTCCAGTCCCGGAGATAGGCCGTGACGGCCGCCAGAATCTTCTTCAAAACCGTCTCCCCTTATTTCTTCTTCTTGTCCTTGTCGTTGTCTTCCACGACTTCGGCGTCAACCACTTTTTCGCCGCCGGCCGGCCCGCCTGCGCCGCCTGGCTGGCCCTGGTTTCCTCCCGGCTGCTGTCCGGCGGCACCGCCGGCCGCGCCGGAAGCCGCCGCGTTCTTGTAGAGGGCTTCGGAGATCCTGTGGGACACCTGGGACAATCCCTCCATGGCGGACTTGATCTTGGTTTCGTTTTCTTCCTTGATCGCGTCCCGGATCTCCTTGATTTTCGATTCCGCCTCGGCTTTGTCCTTGGCGTCCATCTTGTCCCCGTGCTCGCGGATGGTCTTTTCCATATTATAGGCCAGGGCGTCCGCCTGGTTTTTCAGTTCGATCATTTCCTTGGTTTTTTTGTCGGATTCGGCGTTCTTTTCGGCCTCTTCCTGCATGCGCTTGATTTCCTGATCGTTCAAGCCGCTGGAGGCCTCGATGCGGATTTTCTGTTCCTTCCCGGTCCCCATATCCTTGGCGGACACGTGCAGGATGCCGTTCGCGTCAATATCGAACGTGACCTCGATCTGCGGAACGCCCCGCGGCGCCGGCGGGATGCCCTCCAGCATGAACATGCCCAGGGTCCGGTTGTCCTTGGCCATGGGCCGTTCACCCTGCAAAACGTGTATCTGCACGCCGGGCTGGTTGTCGTCCGCCGTGGAAAAGATCTGGGACTTCTTGGTGGGAATGGTGGTGTTCCTCGGGATCAGAACGGTGTCCACCCCGCCCAGCGTCTCGATGCCCAGGGACAGCGGCGTCACGTCCAGGAGCAGAAGGTCCTTCACGTCACCGGTCAGGACGGCGCCCTGGATGGCGGCGCCAATGGCCACGACTTCGTCCGGGTTCACGCCCTTGGACGGTTCCTTGTTGAAAATGGACTTGACCGTCTGCGCGATGAGGGGCATGCGGGTCATGCCGCCCACCAGGATCACTTCGTCAATTTTGTCCACGGACAGATTGGCGTCCTTCAGAACGCTCTTGCAGGGTTCGATCGAACGGTCCACAAAGGGCTTCGCGATCGCCTCCAGCTGGGCCCGGGTCATGTTCATCTGCAGGTGCTTGGGCCCGCTGGCGTCCGCCGTCACGTACGGCAGGTTGATCTGCGTTTCCATTTTGGACGAGAGTTCGATCTTGGTCTTCTCGGCCGCGTCTTTGAGTCGCTGCACGGCCATCGGGTCCTTGGACAGGTCCACGCCGGTTTCCTTCCTGAACTCGGCCATGATGTATTCCATGACGGCGTGATCGATGTCGTCTCCGCCCAGATGGGTGTCCCCGTTCGTGGCCTTCACCTCGAACACACCGTCTCCGATTTCCAGGATGGAGATATCAAACGTACCGCCGCCAAAGTCGTAAACGGCAATCACGCCGTCCTTGCGCTTGTCCAGCCCGTAGGCCAGGGCGGCCGCCGTCGGCTCGTTGATGATGCGTTCCACCTTCAGGCCCGCGATCGTTCCCGCGTCCTTGGTGGCCTGGCGCTGGGAGTCGTTGAAATACGCGGGCACGGTAATCACGGCCCGGTCCACTTTCTCGCCCAGGTAGTCCTCCGCGGCGGCCTTGAGTTTCTGGAGAACGCGCGCGGAAATTTCCTGCGGGGAAAAATCCCCGGCTCGGGTTGCGAAGCGGACGTCGCTGTGCGGCCCCGGCTTGACTTTGAACGAGGACATCTTGATTTCGCGATCGGATTCCTCGATGCGCCTTCCGATGAACCGCTTTGCGGAATAGATCGTATTGTCGTGGTTGGTGATCATCTGGTTCTTGGCCGGCTGGCCCACGACCGTCTCGCCCTTTTCCGTGAACGCCACGATGGACGGCGTGGTCCGCGCGCCCTCCTGGTTGGCAATCACGGTGGGCTGACCGTTTTCGACAATGGAC
>CAYMRH010000043.1:0-3848 GCA_964392785.1 uncultured Brevinematales bacterium | reverse complement strand
ATTCTCCTTCTCTCAATCTCTAATTGACGTTTTCTTTGGCGATTTGGTATGCCGCGTCATGACGTCGTCTCGGCTCAGCTCGACGCAGGCCTGTCTGCCGCGGCACCTCCCGCATCCTGCTTCCGGCCGACTTTCACCTTGCTGTGGCGGATCACGAAATCCCCCATCCGGTAGCCTTTTTCGATCTCCTCCACCACGGTCTTGTCAAAAGGCACGTCCTCGCGGTCTTCCATCAGGAGGGCTTCGTGCAGGTTGGGGTCAAATTCCGCCCCCACGCTGTCGAAGGGGCGCACGCCCCAATTCTCGAACACGCGCAGGATTTCGTCCAGGGAAATTTTCAAACCCGCGTAGAGGGCTTCAAAATCCTTGTGCTCCCGGGAGTGCGATACCGCGCGTCCGAAATTGTCCATGACCGGCAAAAGCTGGGAAACCATTTTCCGGCTGGATTCCAGCGAAGCGTCTTCCATCATTTTCTGGATGCGCTTGCGGTAGTTGTCAAAGTCCGCCACCTTGCGGCGGTAGGAGTCGTCCAGCTGGGCGATTTCGCTTTTCATCTTCTCGATGTCTTTTTCCAGGTGATGAATCCGGTCCTGAAGTTTCCGGCAGTCCCGGCACTCTTTTTTATCGTGCCGGTCATGGTGACCGCGGGACACGTCCCCGGCAGGCTGCCCACCCGAGCTTTCATCACCCGGGACGGGACTGAACTCCGTTTCCCTGGCTTCTTCAATCATCCTGACGACTCCTCCGATTGTGCATCCCGATTCCCTCGCATGGAGCAATCCGGGAAAAGGACAAACCCGATCATCCCGACCGGGCGGCTTTCAGACAGAAAAATAATCATTTGGCGTTCTATCGTCAAGCCGAGCCTATGTTTAGGGCCCGAAAACCCCACCCTGGGTTGAAACAGACAGACGGTTTTCCCCTTTGTTTTCCTGAACGATTTGTGCCGGGAGGTGAATCTCCCCCCTCACGAAACGCTTCATCCAGAGACAGGCTTCGTCCCTGCCCGGAAACCCGTCCTCGCGATTGTGAAAATGCCGGTTGTGGATCAGCCGTCTCCCGCCTTTTCGGAGTCGGGAAAACGGGGATAATGCCGCCGGGACGGAAAGCTCCCTCAGGCGTTCGCGATCCTCGTAATGCAGGAGTTCATGGAACAGCACGTAATCCAGGACGCAGTCCGGGACGGCGGACCGTTTCAGAAGGGGGTGGATCCGGATTTCGTTTTTGCGGAAATCATAGGTCCCGAAGGTGAGTTTACGGTAGCGGGGCCGGACGCGGCCGCGGCTCCATCGGATGGAAGGAAGGTCCGGAAATCTGAAAAAGGACCGGTTGACCGTTTCCAGCCTGGATTCCAGGAACGACTTCATAACCACCCCGACACAGGATGGAAGATGATAAGGACCGGAAGCGGATATCTCAATTTTCAGGCACGGGGATCAACCGCCCCACACCACTGTCCTGTTCCGTCCCAGGTTTTTCGCCTGGTAGAGAGCCCTGTCGGCCTGCTTGATGACCTGGGAATAGTTCAGCCCCGAACCGCTCCGGTAATGCGAAATCCCGATCGAACAACTCAGCCTGTGGTCCGGGGAAATGTTGATGTCCGCGTTCAGGTGGGCCCGGATGTCGGTCAGGAAATTGTCCTGTTCCAGGAGCCGTTCCCGGATCCTGTCCGCGAGCACCGCGGCCTCCCGCTCGTCCGTGGACACCAGGACCACGATGAATTCGTCGCCGCCGAAACGGGAGATCTGGTCCACCTGGCGGGCGGTCTCCCGCAGGAGGGCCGCGAACTTCCTCAGGATCATGTCCCCCACCGCGTGTCCGAAAGAGTCGTTGTAATGCTTGAAATGGTCCAGGTCCAGGAACAGCACCGAGAGGGACTGTCCGGGCTTGTCACGGTAGCGCCCGGTGCGGACGATCTCCTCCTGCAGGCGGGTTTCCATTTCTTTGCGGTTGGAGAGTCCCGTCAGGACGTCCGTCTTGGCCGAGATCTCCAGCGTGCGGTTGATGCGTTCCAGTTCGGCGGTTCGTTCCCGGACCTTGTTCTCCAGCTCCACGTTGATGTCCGCGATGCGGCGGTAGTTCTCCCGGAGGTCGCGGTTCAGGGTTTCCACCTGCCGGTTCAGCCGCACAAACTTGTCCGAAAGGATCATCGCGATGAAGGTCACGAACACCACCAGCGCGTACTGGGAGAGGAACCCGTATTTCACGGCCACGATGTTCCGGATGATGGCCCGGTAGAAGAGGATGTCGTGAAGGATGAAGAGCACCAGGATGGAAAACGCGTAGACCATGAGCCGGGCGTCCCGGTTTGCGGGGAATTCCCGGATCAGCAGGGCGAACACCGTCACGACGGGTATGATCCACGTCCACTGGACGAACCAGATGTTGAGCATTTTCCAGACCTGGGGGTCCCGGGTCGCGAAAATCACGGCCACGCTCGCGAGGGAACTGGCGTAAAAAATCTTTTGGACGATCCCGTGCCGTCGCCGGTAATAGGACAGGACAAAACTCATGAACAGCGGGAACATCAGGATGAGGGCGGAATACTCCATCTGGAGATAGGGCAGATCCAGCAGGTAATACCGCAGGTCGTTCCGGAGGAAATAATACAGGGCAAAGGTCAGGCTGAAGAGTCCGAAAAACAGGTGCTCCCGGTCCTGGGGCCGCCGGCTGAAAAAGATGAGGAAATAGACCCCGATCACGGTGTAAAATATCACGAACACGATCTTCAGGAATTCCCTGAAGAGAAAGCCCCGGAGAAGGTCGCCGTAATCACCGACAGCGAAATCCCCGCCCAGGGGGCCGGACTCCCCCGGAATGTATCCCTGGACGCGGAGGGCCAGCACGTTGTCCGCTCCCGGAATGACGAGGGGCGTCGGGATTTCGTAGATCCGGTCCATGTTGTGCCGGCTTACGACGAGGTTCTGAAAATCCCCCGTGCGGCCGATCAGCGTTCCGTTGAAATACGCCTCGTCCGCCAGGAAAATCTCGCCGAGCTTGATCCCGAGGGCGCGACGGGGCAATTCCCGGGGGAACCGGATCCGGATGCGGTACCAGCAGACGCCCCGGTAACCGGGATACACCGCAGGGTCCCAGCTGGACGGGAGGGAGACCACGGGCCAGTCGGCGTCCGGGTAATTCACGTTGGTGTATTCAAACCGGTCGCCCTTCTGGATCCGGACCACGGGCAACCCGCTGAAATCCACCGGGTAGCGGTTGGAAAGGATCACGGAAACAGGCGCGGCCGCATGAACAATCTGACAAAGCAGGAGCCCCGTTATCAACAACGCCATGGCACGCTTCATCCGTTATAATCCCCCGACATTATCGCTGAATGAAAACTGAGCAATATTCCGAGTCCGGCCGCAGACCAGAAATCTTTATGTTTGAACCTCCAATTTATTTTAAGGCGCTACCAAAAACCGCCCTTTTCGGGCGGCAAGGTCGCGCCATAGGGCTTGTTTATTAGCCTTTTTATAACTTGGGCATCTAAAAATTTTAGTTATTGGAACTGCCCTTTATTATAAATATACACTTATATTAGAAGACACGGGAGTTTGAGTCAATTGATTTTCATCCGGGTTGATGAGTGTGAACCGTTCCTAACGCCTAGACTCAATAAAATGCTCATTTGACCTGAAACACAATATCACGCACGGCGGTATTTCCCGAGAAATCCGATGCTTCGACCCTCAATCGATACGAACCCTTTTTATCAACCTGAACCGGACTGACCACCGTTTTCCCGTTCAGCCGGGCCGCTATGACCGGTGAAGAACACCTGCTATCCCATACTTGCCAGGATAATGTTGAGCCTTTTTTGATTTCGGAATAGTCGGAAACGCCGG